>DASWVP010000547.1:0-5093 GCA_036401175.1 Azospirillum sp.
CGCCGCGCCATCCGGCGGCCACCGCCTGCGGGCTGCCGGCGGCGCGCATCGCCTTGTCCAGGTTGGCGCGGTAGGCGGCGGAGGCCGGGTTGCGGACGACGGCGCGGGCGATCAGCCCGACCGCCTCGGCGCCGCGCCCGGTCTGCGCGCACACCACGCCCTTCAGATGCAGCGCGTCGGCGTGCAGCGGGTCGTGGCGCAGGATGTCGGTGTAGGCGGCCTCCGCCTCGCCCAGGCGTCCGGCCTGGTGGTGGGCGACGGCCGCGCGCAGCGCGTCGTCAGGGGGCGTGTCATCGGGATGCATGGCACGGTCGGTTATACGCCAAACCACGCCGCCGCACACGGGGATCGGGGGTGTAGCGAAACCGACAAACCGGCGCGCATGTCGGGATTGCGACATGTTCGCGCAGCTGCCCGAAACCTGCCCGGCCGGCTAGTACCCGCGGAAAATCAAGCCGCTACGATCATCCCATCCGCTGGCACGCGGTTTGCTGCATAGCAGCCCGTGGCCCCCCGGGGCCGGTATTTTCGAGGAGACCGGGATGCACATCGTCGTCTGTATCAAGCAAGTGCCCGACAGCGCGCAGATCCGTATCCACCCCGTGACGAACACGATCATGCGGCAGGGCGTCCCGGCGATCATCAACCCGTTCGACCTGTTCTCGCTGGAAGAGGCGCTGCGCCTGAAGGACCAGGTGGGCGCGCGGGTCACCGTGCTGACCATGGGCCCGCCGATGGCCGAGGCGGCGCTGCGCAAGGCGCTGTCGTTCGGCGCCGACGACGCGGTGCTGCTGACCGACCGCAAGTTCGCCGGGTCGGACACGCTGGCCACCTCCTACGCGCTGACCTCGGCCATCCGCAAGCTGAGCCAGGAGGAGCCGGTGGACATCGTGTTCTGCGGCAAGCAGACGGTGGACGGCGACACCGCGCAGGTCGGCCCCGGCATCTGCACGCGCCTGGGCCTTCAGCAGCTCACCTACATCTCGAAGATCGAGAGCTTCGACCTGGAGAAGCGCGAGATCACGGTGCACCGCCGCGCCGAGGGCGGCGTGCAGGTGATGAAGACCAAGCTGCCGGTCATGATCACCATGCTGGAGGGCACCAACACCATCCGCTTCGGCACCATGGACGACATGTTCCGCGCCGCCCGCTATCCGCTGAAGACGTGGACCAAGGACGACTGCGTCGAGGACGAGACCAAGATCGGCCTCAAGGGCTCGCCCACCGTCGTCTCCAAGGTGTTCGTGCCGAAGCCGCGCGCCGAGAAGGCCAAGTTCATCGAGGCCGAGGGGGGTGATGCCGGCGCGCTGGCGTCCGCCGCCGTCGAGACGATCTTCGCCGCACAGCCGAAACTCGCGGGCGAGCTGCTCCAGCGCGCCGCCCAGGGAATGTGAGGAACCGCCATGAGCGACGCCCCCGCCAAGCCGCAAGGCCGCAAGTTCCAACTGCCCGAGCACCTGAAGGTCTACCAGGGCGTCTGGGTCATCGTCGAACAGGAGCGCGGTCAGGCGCACTCCGTGTCGTGGGAGCTGGTGGGCGAAGCCCGCAAGCTGGCCGACAAGCTGGGCGTCGAGGTCGGCGCGGTGGTGCTGGGAGCCGCCAGCCCGGCCCTTGACGCCATCTGCGGCCAGGCCTTCGGCTTTGGCGCCGACGTGGTCTACAAGGTGACCGACCCGGCGCTGTCCGAGTACCGCACCGAACCGTACGCCCGCGTGATGACCGACGTGGTCAACACCTACAAGCCGGAGATCGTGCTGCTGGGCGCCACCACGCTGGGCCGCGATCTGGCCGGCGCCATCGCCACGACGCTGACCACCGGCCTGACCGCCGACTGCACAGAGCTGGACATCTACGCCGACAACCGCTCGCTGGCCGCCACCCGGCCGACCTTCGGCGGCACGCTGCTGTGCACCATCCAGACGCTGGCCTACCGCCCGCAGATGGCGACGGTGCGCCCCCGCGTCATGTCGATGCCCGGCCGCGACGAGAGCCGCATCGGCCGCGTCGTCGAGGTGTCGCCGAACCTGCGCGAGGACGATTTCGTCACCAAGGTGCTGAGCTTCATCGCCGACAGCGAACAGAACGAGGCGCAGCTCGCCTTCGCCGACGTCATCGTGGCGGGCGGCAAGGGGCTGGGCAAGCCGGAGAACCTGCAGCTCTGCTTCGACCTCGCCAAGGTCCTGGGCGGCGAGGTCGGCGTGTCGCGCCCGCTGGTGCAGGCCGGCTGGACCACCAACGACCGTCAGGTCGGGCAGACCGGCAAGACGGTGCGCCCGACGCTGTACATCGCCGCCGGCATCTCCGGCGCCATCCAACATCGGGTCGGCATGGAAAAGGCCGATCTGATCCTCGCCATCAACACCGATCCGAACGCGCCCATCTTCGACTTCGCCCACCAGGGCATCGTCGGCGACGCGCTGAAGGTCCTGCCCGCGTTGACCGCCGCCTTCTCGAAGAAGCTGGCCGTCAACCGGATGGCCAGCTGACAGGAGGACGAAAGGACATGGTCGAAAAATTCGACGCCATCGTCATCGGGGCCGGCCCGTCCGGCAACGCGGCGACCTACACGCTGGCCGCCGCGGGGATGAACGTCCTGCAGCTGGAACGCGGTGAATACCCCGGCGCGAAGAACGTGCAGGGCGGCATCATGTACGCCGCGGAGCTGGAGAAGATCATCCCCGACTTCCGCGACGACTGCCCCACCGAGCGCCACATCATCGAACAGCGCATCTGGCTGCTGGGCGACGACAACTACATCGGCACCAACTACCGCTCCGAAGGCTACAACTCGGAGACGCCGAACCGCTACACCATCATCCGCGCCAACATCGACAAGTGGTTTTCCGAGCGGATCAAGAAGGTCGGCGGCCTGCAGATCTGCGAGACCACCGTCACCGACCTGATCCGCGACGCGTCGGGCAAGGTGATCGGCGTGAAGACCGACCGCGTCAACGGCGAGATCCACGCCGACGTGGTCATCATGGCCGACGGCGTCAACGCGCTGCTCGCCCGCCGCTCCGGCTACCAGCAGGAGCTGGAGCCGCAGAACGTGGCGCTGGCCGTCAAGGAGATCATGTTCATCGATCCCGACGTGATCGACCAGCGCTTCGGCCTGAAGGGCGAAGAGGGCGTCGTCATCGAGATCATGGGCAAGGTGACCAAGGGCATGGTCGGCACGGCGTTCCTGTACACCAACAAGGAATCGCTGACGATCGGCATCGGCTGCCTGATCTCCGACTTCAAGCACGGCAACTGCCCGCCGTACAAGATGCTGGAGGATTTGAAGGCCCACCCGGTGATCAAGCCGCTGATCGCCGGCGCGGAGACCAAGGAATACGCCGCCCACATGATCCCGGAGGGCGGTTACAAGGCGGTTCCGCAGCTCTACGGCGACGGCTGGATGGTGGTGGGCGACGCCGCCCACTTCAACAACGCCGCGCACCGCGAAGGCTCCAACCTCGCCATGGCCTCGGGCCGCATGGCGGCGGAGACGGTGATCGAGATGAAGCGCGCCGGCAAGGGCATGAGCGCCTCCAACCTCGCCGCCTACAAGAAGAAGCTGGACGACAGCTTCATCATGAAGGACCTGAAGAAGTACCGCGAACTCCCCAGCATCATGCACGAGAACAAGCAGTTCTTCGGCGCCTACCCCGACGCCATCACCGCCGCGGCGCACAACTGGTTCACCGTGGACAGCGTCGACAAGCGCACGAAGGAGAAGGAGATCATGAAGTCCTTCATCAAGAAGCGCTCCGTCCTGGGGCTGGTGGGTGACGCGATCAAGCTGGTGAGGGCCGTGCGATGACCGTGATGGTGAAGATCGAAGAGAAGCTGTACCAGAACCGCTACATCGTCGACGAAAGCCACCCGCACATCCGCATCAAGGACGCGGCGTCGTGCACCACCTGCGACACGCAGGCCTGCACCTACTGCTGCCCGGCCGCGTGCTACAGCAAGAACGACGCGGGCGGCGTGTCGCTGGTGACCGACGGCTGCCTGGAATGCGGCACCTGCCGCGTCATCTGCCAGGACCGCGGCAACATCGCCTGGGACTACCCGCGCGGCGGCTACGGCATCAGCTACAAGTTCGGTTGAGCGCAGGTACATTGCCCCTCCCCCTGCTCCGCAGGGGGAGGGAGGGACCCGGCCGAAGGCTGGGAGGGTGGGGGGCAAGGTCTTTCGGGACGACAAGGGCCGCCGTCGCAGGCGTGTCCGTCATCCCGCGACAACTTGCCCCCACCCTCCCACTTCGTGGGTCCCTCCCTCCCCCGGCGGGGCCGGGGGAGGGGCTCTTTGCGCGTCACACCCGCGCGACGAACGCCGCCACCCGCGCCAGTTCCCGTGCGGCGCGGGGCACCATTTCCTCGATGCCGTCCGTGCGACCGTCGAGGATCGACGTCTCGATGGCGTCGCCCACGGCGGCGAGGTCGAGCGCGCCCACGGTGCGCGAGGAACCGGCCAGCTTGTGCCCGGCCTGCCGCACCTCGTCCCAGGCGCGCTCGGCAAAGGCCGCTTCCAGGCGCGCCAGCGTCGTGCGGTTCGACGCCATGAACTCGGCCAGCAACTCGCGGATGAACGCCTCGTCGCCATCGAACAGGCTGCCGAGCGCCGCCAGATCGAGCGGCGGCGCCGCCTCGCCGGCCGGTGGCGGCAGCCAGCGCTCCAGGATGCGGCGGAGCTGGTCGATCTCGGTCGGCTTGGAGACGGCGTCGTCCATGCCCACGGCCAGACACTTCTGCGCCTCGCCCTCCATGGCGTTGGCGGTGATGGCGACGACCGGCACGCGGGCGCCGGTCCCGGCCTCGGCCGCGCGGATGGCGCGCGTCAGGTCGAAGCCGTCCATCTCCGGCATCTGGCAGTCGGTCAGCACCAGCGCGTAGCGGCCGGAGCGCCAGCGCTCCAGCGCCTCGCGCCCGTCCTCCGCCACCTCGGCCGCGCAGCCGAGCATGGCAAGCTGGCGCAGCAGCACCTGCCGGTTCGTCGGGTGGTCCTCGGCCACCAGGATCAGCCGCCCGGCCGCCAGCGCCTCCTCCACGCTCGGCGCCTCCGGCTTGGCCACGCTCGGCGCCTCCGGCTTGGCCACGCTCGGCGCC
>DASWVP010000548.1:0-2659 GCA_036401175.1 Azospirillum sp.
GTCCACCCGGATGCCGTCGATTGCCGAGCTGATCGACGACGGCGCCACCGGCGTCCTGGTTCCGCCCGGCGACCCGGCCGCGCTGGCCGACGCCCTGGCGGCGCTGATCGGCGATCCGCCACGGCGCGCCCTGCTGGCCGCCGCCGGCCGCACCCGCGTGCGGACCGCCTTCGGCTGCGACGCCGGGATCCGCCGCCTGTTCGATCGCTTCCAGGCGGGGCTTTGATTCCAACTGGCCTTTGATTAGAACAAGTCCGCGATTCGGATAAGGTGCGGCAGAGCGCTCGTTGCGCCCTTAGAAAGCGAAGGATAAGCTTTGGTTCTGTGCCCGATACCGGCTCACGCCATGGACACCCCCTCTGACAGCGCAACGGCCTCCGGCGGGTTCGATTTCATCGACCTGGACGATGGCCGGGATGCGGTCGTCACGCACCATGAACTGTCCGTCACCCGCAGCAAGCTCGGCGACCTGCTCGACCTGTTGCCGGCCGGCCTGCTGATCCACCAGGAGCAGGGCGTCGTCTACGCCAACCTGGAGGCGGCACGCATCCTCGGCATCTCGCCCGACGCGCTGGTCGGGCGCCATTTCCTCGATTTCGTCGACGATCCCGACGCGCCAGCGCAGCGGCTGTGCTTCGCGCAGTGCCTGCACGACCGCGAGCTGGTGCGCACCAAGGACTGCGTGCTGGTCGGCACCGGCGGCGGGCGCACCAACGTGCAGGTCAGCATGTCGCCGCTGCCGTGGGAGGGTCTGCCGGTCATCTACGTGATGCTGAACGACGTGACCGCGCTCAAGGAGACCGAGGAGACGCTGCGCCGCCTGTCGCTCACCGATTCGCTGACTGGCGCCTCCAACCGCCGCCACTTCATCGAGGTGGCCGAGCGCGAGATCGAGCGCGCGCAGCGCTACCGCCGGCCGCTCAGCATGCTGATGCTCGACATCGACCACTTCAAGCGGGTCAACGACACCTACGGCCACCACGTCGGCGACGAAGCGCTGCGGGCGTTCACGGCCGTCTGCCAGCGCACCCTGCGCCGCAACGACATCCTGGGCCGTATGGGCGGCGAGGAGTTCGCCGTGCTGCTGCCGGAAACCGACGCCCCCGGCGCCCGCCGTCTGGCCGAGCGCATCCGGCGCAAGGTGATGGAAACGGCGGTGCCGGCCGACGGCGGCGCCGTGCGCTTCACCGTCAGCATCGGCGTCGCCTCCTGCCAGGGGGGCGAGCACACGGTGGACGCCCTGCTGTCGTGCGCCGACGAGGCGCTCTATCAGGCCAAGCACGCCGGCCGCAACCGCGTCGTCGGCGCGGTCCAGGTGCCCTTGCTCTGAGCCCAGATTCATGACCGACCTGCTGATCCTGCGCCACGGCCCCACCGCCTGGAACGCCGCCGGCCGCATCCAGGGCCACGTCGACGAGCCCTTGTCGGACGAGGGGCGGGCGATGGTGGCGCGCTGGCGCCTGCCGCCGCAAGCCGACGGGCTGCGCTGGGTGGCGAGCCCGCTGATGCGCGCGTGGGAGACGGCGCGCCTGCTCGGCCTCGACCCCACGCCCGAGCCGCGCCTGCGGGAAATGAGCTGGGGCAACTGGGAAGGCCGGCTGCTGCACGAGCTGCGCGCCGGCGAGCTGACGCCCGAACGCGAGGAGCGCGGCCTGGACTTCCGCCCACCCGAGGGCGAAAGCCCGCGCGACGTGCAGGCCCGGCTGCGCCCCTGGCTGGCCGAGGTGGCGCGCGACGGCCGGCCGACCGGTGCCGTGGCGCACGCCGGGGTGATCCGCGCGCTGTACGCGCTGGCCACCGGCTGGGACATGTTCGGCCGGCCGGCGGACAAGCCGCAGGACTTCCACATCCACCACTTCGCGCTGTCGGCCGAGGGCCTGCCGCGCGTGGTGGCGATGAACATCCCGCTTCTGCCGCCATCCCGGCCGTGAAGGTATTCTTCCACGTCCAGCACCTGCTCGGCATCGGGCACGACCGGCGGGCGGCGCTGATCGCCCGGTCGCTGGGCGCCGCCGGCGTGGCGGTGACGGTGGCGCGCGGTGGGCACCCGGTGCCGGGCGTCGATTACGGGCCGGCGGAGGTCGTCCAACTGCCGCCCGCCCGCGCCGCCGACGCGACGTTCACGATGCTGCTCGACGCGGAGGGGCGGCCGATCGACGAGGCGTGGCGCGCGGCCCGCGCGGCGGCGACGCTGGCGGCCTTCGACCGCGCCGCCCCCGACGTGCTGCTTGTCGAGTCGTTTCCCTTCGGACGGCGCGCCTTCCGCTTCGAGATGCTGCCCCTGTTCGCGGCGGCCCGCGCCCGTGGCGTCCCCATCGCCGCGTCGGTGCGCGAAATCCTGGTGACCAAGGCCGACCCGCAACGGCTGGAAGAGGTGGTGGCGACGGTCGAGCGCTTCGTCGACGCCGTCCTGGTGCACGGCGACCCCGACCTGATCCCCTTCGCCGCGACCTTTCCCGCCGCCGGCCGCATCGCCGGGCGGATCCGCTACACCGGCTACGTCGCGGCGCCGATGCCTGCCATCGTGGATGGCGGCGACGGCGCGGATGACGGCGACGGCGCGGGCGAGGTCGTGGTTTCGGTGGGCGGCGGCGCCGTGGGGCTGCCGCTGCTGCGCGCGGCGCTGCTGGCCCGGCCGCTGACACCGGTCCGCGACGCC
>DASWVP010000549.1:0-5706 GCA_036401175.1 Azospirillum sp.
GACGGCGGCGGGCCGACCAGCGGCACCGGCGGCGCGGCGCCCCCCGCCTGGGCCGTCTCGACGGTGCGCTGGCCGCCGCCCGGCAGGCGCAGCGGCTGACCGGTCTTCACGGCGTAGGGCGCGGCGAGGCTGTTGAGCCGGGACAGCTCGGTCACCTCGACGTTGAACATGCGCGAGATCCCGTAGAGCGTGTCGCCCTTCTGCACCACGTACTGGCGCGACGCCGGCAGCACCAGCCGCTGGCCGGGCTCGATCGCGTAGGGCGGCGACAGCCGGTTGACCTCCATCAGGTCGCGCAGCGGCACGTTGTAGCGCCGAGACAGGGTGTAGAGCGTGTCGCCGCGCGCCACGACGACGGCACCGCCGGCCGACTCCGGGATCTGCGAGACGTTGGTGACGGGGGCGAGCGGGCCGGTGCGCTGGCAGGCCGAGAGGGCGGGAACCAGAAGAACGACGGCGAGGATCAGCCGCGCGCTCACGAAGGATGCGCGCGCTCCTCCGCGTCCTGGTCGGACAGCAGCGGAACGAAACGGACGGGCCACAGCTCCTCCCGATGGAGACCGGTTTCGGTGCGCCGGATGCGGACCACGCGCTGTTCGCCGTAGCCCACACCCAACGGAATGACCATGACACCACCAACCGAGAGCTGATCCGTCAAGTCCTTTGGCGGTTCGGCACCGCCGGCGGCTGTGACCATGATGCGTTCGAAGGGCGCCTGCTCGGGCCAGCCGCGCGTGCCGTCGCCATGCCGCGTCGTGATGTTGTGCAACTTCAGCGCGCGAAACCGCTGCTCCGCCTCGTGCAGCAGCGGCCGGTGCCTCTCCACCGTGTAGACCCGCCGGCACAGCCGCGACAGCACCGCCGCCTGATAGCCCGAGCCGGTGCCGATCTCCAGCACCTTGTGCCGGTCGTGCACGTCGAGCGCCTGCGTCATCAGCGCCACGACCAGCGGCTGGCTGATCGTCTGGCCCAGGTCGATGGGCAGGGCCGTGTCCTCCCACGCCTGATCGTGGAAGGAGGGCGGCACGAACATCTCGCGCGGGATCCGCTCGATCGCGCCCAGCACCTTCGTGTCGGTGACGCCCGACCGGCGGAGCTGCATGATCAAACGGATCTTGCGCGCGTTGATGCTCATGCGGACACGCTCATCCCCCATCCGGCCGGCATCCCCCCAACGCCGTCATCCCCGCGAAGGCGGGGATCCATCGTTCCCGACGAGCGCACGCGGCGGCAAGCCTGGATCCCCGCCTTCGCGGGGCTGACGAAGGACAGGGGAATGCTCATGCGGTCACGCGAATGCCTGCCTCAAGGTCTGCACGGTGGGGGTGTGGGTGAGGTCGAGGAACAGCGGCGTCACCGCGATGCCGCCGTTGAAAACCACGTGGATGTCGGTGTCCGGCGCCACGTCGGCCTCGCCGCGCAGCGTGCCGATCCAGAAATAGGGCCGGCCGCGCGGGTCGATGCGCTCCATCAGCTCGTCGCCGATCTTGCGCTTGCCGTGGCGCACCACCTGGATGCCGGTCACCTTGCCCGGTTCGACGGCCGGGAAGTTGACGTTGAGCAGCACGTTGCGCGGCCACGCGACGGTGACGGCCTTGCGGATCACGTCCGCCCCCCATGCCTCGGGCGTGGCCCAGTTGACCGGGCCGCCGTTCTCGATGTGCTGGCTGAGCGCCACGGCCGGCACGCCCAGCAGCGTCGCCTCCATGGCCGCCGCGATGGTGCCGGAATAGGTGACGTCCTCGCCGATGTTGGAGCCCTGGTTGACGCCGGACAGCACCAGCGTCGGCCGCGCATCCTTCATCACGTGGTTGATCGCCAGCAGCACGCAGTCGGTGGGCGTGCCGTCCACCGTGAAGCGCCGTTCGCCCAGCTGGCGCAGGCGCAACGGGCGGTTGATGGTCAGCGAGTGGCTGGCCGCCGACTGCTCCATCTCCGGGGCCACCACCCAGACGTCGTCGCTCAACGACCGGGCGATCGTCTCCAGGACCGTCAGGCCCGTGGCGTGGATGCCGTCGTCGTTGGTGACGAGGATGCGGGTCTTCGACAGGTCCAGCGGAAGGTCAAACATTCGTTCCAATCCTCTCCAACCCTCCCATGTAGGGCCGGAGCGCTTCGGGAACCAGGATCGAGCCGTCGGGCTGCTGGTAATTCTCCAGCACGGCGATGAGGCAGCGGCCGACCGCGACGCCCGAGCCGTTGAGGGTGTGGACGAACTGCGTCTGCTTTTCGCCCTTCATACGGCAGCGTGCCTTCATGCGGCGCGCCTGGAAATCACCGCAGTTGGAGCAGCTCGAAATCTCGCGATAGGCGTTCTGCCCCGGCAGCCATACTTCCACGTCATAGGTCTTGCGCGCCGAGAAGCCCATGTCGCCGGTGCACAGCACGATGGTGCGGTACGGCAGGCCCAGGCGCTGCAGAACGGTCTCCGCGCAGTTGGTCATGCGCTCGTGCTCCGCCTCCGACTGGTCGGGGGCGGTGATGGAAACCATCTCGACCTTCCAGAACTGGTGCTGGCGGATCATGCCGCGCGTGTCCTTGCCGGCCGATCCGGCCTCGGCGCGGAAGCACGGCGTCAGCGCGGTGAACCGATAGGGCAGTTCCTCCTGCGCCAGGATCTGGTCGTTGACCAGATTGGTCAGCGGCACTTCCGACGTCGGGATCAGGTAGTGGTCGGAGTTGGTGCGGAACAGGTCGTCTGCGAACTTCGGCAATTGCCCGGTGCCGAACAGCGCGGTGTCGCGCACCATCAGCGGCGGCGCCACCTCCGTATAGCCGTGCTCGGTGGTGTGCAGGTCCAGCATGAACTGCGCGAGCGCCCGTTCCAGCCGCGCCAGCCCGCCCTTCAGCACCGTGAAACGGGCGCCCGACATGCGGGCCGCCGCCTCGAAGTCCATGAGACCGAGCTTTTCGCCCAGCTCGTAGTGCTCCTTGGCGTTGGCGATCGGCTTCGGCTCGCCCCAGCGGCGGATCTCGACGTTGGCGCTCTCGTCCGGCCCGTCGGGGGTGTCGTCGGCCGGCAGGTTGGGCAGCGAGGCGAGATAGACGTCCAACTCGGCGCCCAGCGCCTTCTCCTCCTCCTCGACCTGCGGCAGCCGCTCCTTGAGCTGCGCCATCTCGTCGAGGATGGGCTGGGCGTCGCGCCCTTCCTTCTTGGCGAGGCCGATGTCCTTGGCCGCCTCGTTGCGCCGCGCCAGCATCTCCTGCAGCCGGGTCTGCGCCGCGCGCCGGCGCTGGTCGAGGTCGAGCACCATGGCCGACAGGGGCTCCAGCCCCCGGCGGGTCAGGCCGCGGTCGAAGGCCTCGGGGTTTTCGCGGATGGCGCGGAGGTCGTGCATGGCGGGGTCGGCGCTTCTTGAAGGTGGGAGGCCGGTTATAGTGCGCCTCCCCAAACAAATCCAGCGCGCCCCATGCGGCAACGCGGCGAAGGGTTCGCCCGTCGGCGCGGTTTGTGTGCTAGACATACCCGGGTGCGCAATGCCGGGCGATGGGCGGCGCGTACGGCCGGCACCATGACGGAAGGTCCATGATCCTCGATTCGCGCACCCTCGTCGTTGTTCTGCTGCTGCTCGCCATCATCCTCGGCGCCGCGCATTTCATGACGTGGCACATCAACCGCAGCATCCCGGCCCTGCGCCACTGCGCGATGGGGGATGGATTTTCCGCCATCGGACTCCTGACGGTGGCGTTGCGGGGGCCGGAACCCGCGGCGTGGACGCTGATGCTCACCAACGCGGCGATCGCCGGGGTGTACGTGTCGCTGTTCCTCGCCACGCGCTCGTTCACCACGCGGCGCATGCCGGTCTGGCCGGTCGCGGCGCTGGTGACGGCCTATCTTCTGACGGCCGGCGTCTTCATCTATTACGTGGCCGACGTCGGCGCGCGTGTGGCGGCGGGCGCCGCGTTCATCGCCGTGATGAGCACGCTGTGCGGCGGCGACCTGCTGCGCAGCGCGCGCTGGTCGGCGCGTACACCCGTCGGTGTGGTGGGTTTCATCCTGATCGCCCACGCCGTCTTCAACGCGGCGCGCGCCGCCTTCTCCCTGGTCGAGTCCCCGCTTCCCAACCTGCTGGCGCCCAGCACCGTGCAGACGCTGGCGTTCCTTGAAAGCTCGATCGCCATTCTGGTCATCGGCATCGGCTTCATCATCATGACGACCGAGCGCCTCCAGGCCGAGTTGCGGCAGGCGGCCACGTACGACACGCTGACCGGCATCTTCAACCGCCGCGCCTTCCTCGCCCTCGCCGAGGCGGCCTTCGCCCGCAACCGGCGCTCGGGCAAGGAATTCGCCCTGCTGCTGATCGACATCGACCATTTCAAGCGAATCAACGACAGCTTCGGCCATCAGGCCGGCGACGAGGTGCTGCGCGCCTTCGCCGGCGCCGTCACCTCGGAACTGCGCCAGAGCGACGTCTTCGGCCGGTACGGCGGCGAGGAGTTCTGCGTGCTGCTGCCGGACACCCGGCTCGACGGTGCGCTGGTCGTAGCGGAGCGCCTGCGGATGTCGCTGCGCGACCTCGTGGTCGAGCACGAGGGCAACCTCATCTCCACCTCCATCAGCATCGGCGTGGCCGACACCGAGAGCGGGGCGGCGAGCTTCGACGACATCCTGTCGGAGGCGGACCGAGCCCTCTACCGCGCCAAGGCCACCGGCCGCGACCGGGTGGTCGGGGCGACGGTGGCGGAGGCGGCGTAGCCGGCGTCCCCACGACCGTCATCCGCTTCAGCTGGCCGCGTTCCGGCTGATCCAGATCGCCGTCAGATCGTCGGCCAGCGGGCGGGGCATCACCCCAAAATAGCGGTCGAGCAGGCAGGCCAGCGCGTTCTCGCCGCCGGGCCGGTGGCTCGACCAGCGCACGAGGTCCCGCACCCCCTCATAGCCGTATGGCCGCCCCTCCCAGTCGCGCGATTCGTACAGCGCGTCGGAGAACAGGAACAGGAAGGCGCCGGGCGGGAACGCCACCTCGCGGTTGCGGTACGTGGCCTTGGGTGAGACGCCCAGCGGCCAGCCGACGCTCTCCCCCGCCACCGTGCCGCCGTCCGGCGTGCCGATCAGCGGGCGCGGCGCGCCGGCCGTGGCGTAGACGAGGCGGTCGCCCGCCGTGTCCACCACCGCGTACAGCATGGTGGCGAACTGCGTCTCCGGCAGCAGCCCGGCCAGCAGGCCGTTCAGCGCCGCCAGCATCGCCGCCGGGTCGTCGCCGGGCAGTTCGATCCGCGCCATCAGCGCGTGCAGGCGAAAGGTGTTGAGCGCCGCCGCCACGCCGTGCCCGGTGAAGTCGCACAGGAACACCGCGAAGCGGCCGGGGCCCAGCGCGCGGGCCCCCCACAGATCGCCGCCCAGCTCCGAACTCGACTCGAAATGGTGGTCGAGGCGCACGCCGTAGCACCGCTGCAACTCGTCCCGCAGCGTGTCGGACGGCAGCAGGGAAAGCTGCATCTCCCGCGCCATCTTCATCCGCTCGACGGTATCCGTGTGGAAGCTCTGCAGGCTGCGGATGACCTCGCGCAGGCTGCGCTCCAGGGAGCGGTTCTCGACGTGCGTGCGCAGCCGCGCCGCCACCTCCGCCAGCGTCGCCGGCCGGGCGATCACGTCGGTGGCGCCCGCGGCCAGGACCCGCGTCCGCTCCGCCAGCCCGCCGAAGCGGCCGACCACCAGGATGGGCACCTCGGCCAGCCCCTCCATCGCGCGCAGCCCGGCGGTCA
>DASWVP010000550.1:0-2880 GCA_036401175.1 Azospirillum sp.
CGTCACCACCGAACAGCGAGTCGTTGCCGGTGCTGCCGCCCAGGTTGTCGTCACCCAGGTTGCCGTACAGCAGGTCGGCGTCGTTGCCACCGATCAGCACGTCGTTGCCCTGGCCACCGAACAGGGTGTCAGCCCCATCCATTCCCGACAGGACGTCGGCGGCGAGCTGGCCGTACAGAACGTCGGCGCCCGATTCGCCGCTCAGCGTGTCATTGCCCTGGCCGCCGAACAGCGAGTCGGCACCGCCACCGCCATCCAGGAGGTCATTGCCCAGATTGCCGTAGATCACGTCGTTGCCGCTATCGCCGCGCAGCGTGTCGTTGTCCTGGCCGCCGAAGATGGTGTCGGCGTCGTCGCCGCCAACGATGCTGTCGTTGCCGATCTGGCCGTACAGAACGTCGGTGCCGCTGTCGCCGGAGATGGTGTCGCCGTCCTGGCCGCCGAAGACCGTGTCATTGCCGGCGCCAGCGCTCAGCATGTCGCTGCCCTGGTTGCCGTAAACGATGTCCGAACCGTCGAGCGCGCTGATGGTGTCCGAACCGGCCAGGCCGCTGATGCTGTCAGCGCCCGACGTGCCGGTAAGATTGTCGCTGGAAGTGGTACCCGTGATGTTCGCCATTTTTTAACTCCCGTAAGCTTCGAAGCTATTGCGAGTATCGTTGGGAGGCTGAATTGCGTTCAGCTCCTTTAGGAACCCGATGTGCCACAATTCATTGTTGCCCCCTTCAAACACGATCCCCGTGTCCTTGCCGGCCAAGGAGCACGAAGCGATCCCCTTGTACAGTGCCCAAACCGCGCACGCAAGTGCGGCTCGCAACCCCTAATATCCAAAACGAACACTCCCCCGTTGGTTCGGCCCCGGTGTTGCGCGGGAACCACACATCAAAGGCCGGGGACAACAACGGACGGCGATATTTGACGTGCCTTTCGGGGCCGGGCGGAGCGACTACCCCGGTTTCTGTGGCGCCGGAAATGGCCGCCGGAGGGCACGCCGGCAGGTCTGCGACGGGCCTTCAGCCACATTCCGCTTCGGTTTCGCCGGGGCCCTGGCGGATGATTCGCGCCAGCGCCCCGCCAGCTTGCCGCAACGCCGCCCGCCAGTCGCCGGGGCGGGGCTGCCGGTACGTCCGCACGGTCGGCAGCCAGAGCGGGGACGCGTCATCGGCGGCGTCGGCATAGCGCCAGTCGTCCTGGTCGTGGCGCAGCACGGCGAGCGCCGGCCGGCCAAGCGCGTGCGCCATGGGCACGGTGGCGTTGGCGATCGACACGACGACGTCGCAGGCGGCCACCTGCGCGGCGAAGGCGTCCAGGTCGCGCAACGCGTCGACGCTGGAATCGATCAGGATGTCGGCGCCGAACCGGCGGCGCGCCCATGCCACATCCTCGTCCACCGGGCCGTACTGCAGGCTGACCAGGGTGATTCCCGGCTGCGTGAGGATCGGTTCCCAATGTTCCAGCGCCGCGGCGAACGAGCGCTGCCCCCTGGGCTTGCGGCTGCGCCACGCGATTCCCACCACCGGGCCGGCGCGGCGACGGTAGCGGTCGCGCAGGTCCCGCGTCCGCTCGGGGTCGGCCGTCAGATAGCCGGCCACCGCCCGCGTGGCCCCGGTGCGCAGCGCGAGGCTGCCCATGGGGCATTGCAGGTCGGCCCCCGCCGCCCGCGGGTGCGGCGGCGTGGTGCGCGGAACGACGACGGCACCGGGGAAGGAGCGCTGGAACAGCGGCACCAGCCGGTGTTCGACCTCGATGACGCAGGTGCCGGCCGCCGCGACGACGGGCGGCACGAATCCGCCGTCGCAGATCTCGTCGCCGATTCCCTGCTCGCCCCACAGCACGATCGTCCGGCCCGCCAGGGGCTCGCCCGTCCAGACGGGCGGCGGCAGGGTGGGACGAGGGTGCAGGTGCCGCACCGACGGAAAATCCGGCATCCGCCAGCGCCATTCGTATTCCGCCAACCCCGATTCGGTGCGCCCGGCGGTGAGCAGGGCGAGCGCCCGGTTGAAGCGTTCGCGCGGCGATTCGGGCCGCCGGCGCACCCCCTCCTCATAGGCGGCGAGGGACTCGTCCAGGCGCCCGAGGTTCTTCAGGGCGACGCCCAGGCTGTAGTGGGCGGCCCCGTCGTCGGGATCCACGCGCAGGGCCCGGCGGATCAGCCGTTCGGCCTCCGGCCAGACGCGCCGCTCGACCATGATCGCGGCGATGTTGATGCTGGACGCCGCATGGTCCGGACGCAGCGCCGCGGCCCGGCGCATGGCCGATTCGGCCTCGTCGATCCGGTCCAGCGCCAGCAGGGCGTTGCCGGCGGCGACCCGCGCCGTCGCGTCGGACGGGTCCAGCGCCGTGGCCCGGCCGGCCCAGACCAGTCCGCTGGCCGTCTGGCCGCGGTCGATGCGCAGGCGCGCCAGACGGGTGACGAGGTCCAGGTCGCGCGGGTCGCCGCACAGGAGCCGGCGCAGGATCTTGTCGGCCAGCCCCCAGCGCCAGCGCTCCGTGAACAGGGCAATCAGGGCGCGCGCCGTATCGCCGTTGTCCGGCGTCAGCCGCCAGGCGCGCCCCAGGGCGACCTCACGCTGGCCGGGCGAAGGCGAAGCCTGCCCCAGCCAATGCCAGGTCCGCGGATCGGCCGGCTCCATGCAGGCGCTCGCCCGCAACGGCCGCAGCGCCGAATCGTCCCGACCGAGCAGCGCCAGCCCGATGCCCCGGTCGCGCAGCAGCGCCGGATGCCCCGGTGCCGCCTCCAGCCCCGCCGTGGCGGCGGCGACCGTCTCGTCGGCCCGGCGGGCGGCGGCGTACAGCGCGCTGAGGTTGACGTGCGCCTCGGTCAGGTCGGGGCGCAGCGCGATGGCGCGCCGCAGCAGCGTGTCCGGCCGGCCATCACCG
>DASWVP010000551.1:0-18754 GCA_036401175.1 Azospirillum sp.
GGCCGCCGCCACCGTGCTGGGCGTGACGCCGACCGGCGGCGCGTCGCGCGGCGCGGCCGCGCGCACCTCCACCGAGTCGCGGGGCACCGAATCGCGCGGCGAGGTGGCCCTGCTGTCGAAGGCCGGGGCCGAGCGCGCCGAACCGAACATCCGCAACACGGTCGACCAGGAGACCACCGCGCTGATGGTCGCCGACCGCCGCTGGATCGACACCCTGCTGTTCTGGCAGAAGCAGGAGCAGCCCTACACGGTCGTCGACCCGCAAAAGGAAAGCCAGCGCCTGCGCGAAGCCCAGGCGCAGGGCAAGCCGGTCAACGACGGCACCGTCCCGACCATCTCGCGCAAGCGCAAGGGACCGCTCGAAGGATTGTTCTGAGCCCCTGCCGCACCCAGTATCAAGGGGCGCCCCATCCGGGAGCGCCCCTTTTTCGTATCGGATGACCCGAGGTGGTGATGATTTCGTCTCGTCTGGCCCGCCGTTGTGTTCTGGCCGCCGCCTTATCGCTCGCCGCGCCACTGGCCATCCTGCCGCCCGCCCCCGCCGCCGCCCAGACGAAAACCGTCGAAAAGGGGGTGTTCTTCCCCGAGACGTTCACCCTGGCCAACGGCATGCAGGTTGTGGTCATCACCAACCGCCGCGTGCCCGTCGTCACCCACATGGTGTGGTACCGCGCCGGCGCCGCCGACGAGGAGCGCGGCACGTCGGGCATCGCCCACTTCCTCGAACACCTGATGTTCAAGGGCACGGAGACGCTGGCGCCGGGCGCCTTCTCGCGCATCGTCGCCAAGAACGGCGGGCGGGACAACGCCTTCACCTCCTGGGACTACACCGCCTATTACCAGAACGTCGCGCGCGACCGGCTGGAGATGGTGATGACCATGGAGGCCGACCGCATGGCCAACCTCCGCCTCACCGACGAGGTGGTGCTGCCCGAGCGCGACGTGATCCTGGAGGAGCGCCGCCAGCGCACCGACAACGAACCGGGCAGCCGGCTCAGCGAGCAGATGAACGCCACGCTCTACGTGCACCACCCCTACGGCATCCCGATCATCGGCTGGCCGCAGGAGATCGCCAAGCTGTCGCGCACGGACGCCGAGGCCTGGTACAAGACGTGGTACACGCCCAACAACGCCATCCTCGTGGTCTCCGGCGACATCACGGCCGCCGAGCTGAAGCCGCTGGCCGAAAAGCACTACGGCGCCATCCCAGCCCGCGCCGTGCCCGAGCGCAAGCGCGTGGAGGAGCCGCCGCTGTCCGCCGCCCGCCGCGTCATCCTGCGCGATGCCGAGGTGCGCCAGCCGGCCATGCACCGCGCCTGGGTCGCCCCGTCCTACCGCCGTGATCCGGAAGGGCACGCCTACGCCCTGCAAGTGCTGGCCGAGGTGATGAGCAGCGGCGCCACCGGCCGCCTCTACCGCTCGCTGGTGGTCGAGCAGAAGATCGCCACCTCCGCGTGGCTCGGCTACTCGCCGTCGGCCTGGGACGCCACGGCGCTGTCCGTCGGTGCCTCCCCGGCCGCGGGCGTCACCATGGAAAAGCTGGAGGCGGCGCTGGAACGCGAAGTCGCCAAGCTGCTGGAGGGCGGCGTGACGGCCGAGGAGGTCGCCACCGCCAAGCGCCGCATGCTGGCCGAGGCCGCCTACGCCCGCGACAGCCTGACCGGCCCGGCGCAGGCGCTGGGCGCCGCGCTCGCCACCGGGCAGAGCGTGGACGACGTGGAAAGCTGGCCGGTGCGCATCGACGCGGTGACCGCCGATCAGGTCAACGCCGCCGCGCGAAGCGTGCTGAACAAGCCCAACCACGTCACCGGCCTCCTGCTGCCGCCGGCCGGAAAGGAGAGCTGAGATGTTTCGTAGCCTACGGCATCCCCCTCTCCCCAACCCCTCTCCCGCAGGGGGAGAGGGGCTTACACAGCCTACACTGAAAAGCCCCTCTCCCCTCCGCGGGAGAGGGGTTGGGGAGAGGGGGCCATGGCTGGCGCTTCTCCTCACCCTCCTCCTCTTCGCCCTGCCCGCCCAGGCCATCGAGGTGAAGCGGGTGGTCAGCCCCGGCGGCATCGAAGCGTGGCTGATCGAGGACCACAAGGTCCCCGTCATCGGCCTGGAATGGGCGTTCGAGGGGGCGGGCGGTGTCGACCCCGAGGGCAAGGAGGGCCTCGCCAACCTCGCCGCCAGCACGCTGGACGAGGGCGCCGGGACGCTGGACGCGCAGGCGTTCCAGGGGCGGCTGCAGGACATCGCCACCTCGCTGAGCTTCGAGGCGGCGCGCGACGGCTTCTTCGGCAGCCTGCGCACGCTGAAGGACAACGCCGCCGACGCGTTCGAGCTGGCCCGCCTCGCCCTGGCCGAGCCGCGCTTCGACCAGGACGCCGTCGACCGGGTGCGCGACGCCATCCTCGCCAGCCTGCGGCGCGACCTGTCCGATCCCAACTACGTCGCCCGGCGGGCGTTCTATTCCGCCGCCTTCCCCGACCACCCCTACGGCGACGAAGTGCGCGGCACCATGGCCAGCCTGCCGCGCATCGGCGCCGACGACCTGCGCGCCTTCGCCAAGGGGCAACTCGGCCGCGACCGGCTGGTGGTGGCGGCGTCGGGCGCCATCACGCCGGACGACCTGGGCAAGGCGCTCGACGCCATCTTCGGCCACCTGCCGGCCAAAAGCGCCGGGGCGCCGCTGGCCGACACTGTGCCCAAGGGCGCGGGCGAGACGGTGCTGGTGCCGCGGCCGATGGGGCAGACGATCATGCTCATGGGCCAGCGCGGCGTGAAGCGCGACGATCCGGACTGGTACGCCGCCACCATCATGAACTACGTGCTGGGCGGCGGCGGCTTCGGCTCGCGCCTGATGGAGGAGGTGCGCGAGAAGCGCGGCCTCTCCTACGGCGTCTACAGCTATCTGGTCCCGCTGGACCACGCCGCCCTTGTCCTGGCCAGCGGTTCCACCGTCAACGCCAAGGCCGGCGAGGCGCTGGCCATCATGCGCCAGGAATGGACGCGCATGGCCGAACAGGGCGTGACCGCGCAGGAGCTGCAGGACGCCAAGGTCTACCTGACCGGCTCCTTCCCGCTGCAATTCAGCTCCACCTCGGCCATCGCCCGCATCCTCCTGCAGGTCAAGCGCGACGACCTGGGCATCGACTACCTGGACAAGCGCGACGCCTACATCAACGCCGTGACGCGGGACGACGTGCAGCGCGTCGCCCGGCGCCTGCTGGACCCCGCGGCGCTGCTCACCGTGCTGGTCGGCCGCCCGGACGGGGTGACGCCGACGCGCACCATCGAGAACGGCGGCTGAGGGGCTTCCCTCCCGCCGTGAAATCCCTATAGTCGCCACCCTTCCCACCCCTTTGGAACCGCCATGCCTCCCAAGACCAGCTCCAAAGCCGCCGCCAAGATGTCCGAAAGCGAGATCGCCCGCGTGCAGGCCTACCTCCGCGCCACCTTCGGCAACGACAAGATCCGGGTCGAGCCGCAGGCCAAGGCCGGCGAATCGTCGGAAGTGACCATCAACGGCGAATTCGTGGCCACCCTGCACCGCGACGTCGAGGACGACGAGGTGTCGTACGCGCTGCACATGGTCATCCTCGAAGAGGACCTGCCGCAGCAGGCCCCGGCGCGGCGATAAGGCACGGGTGGACGCGGAGGCCGGGACTGGACGGCGCCGGGCCTCCGCGTCACATTAAGGGCAGGCATCCAGACGCCGGGAGCTTGCCATGACGATTATCGTGCCGATCGACGAGGCCAAGGCGATGCTCGCCGAGCTGTGCGCCCGCGCACGCGACGGCGAGGAGGTCGTGCTGACCGAAAACGGCACGCCGGTCGGGCGGCTGGGTCCGATCGAGCCGAGCACACCCATAGCGCCGGCAAGCGCCCGCTGGGGCTCTTCCGGGACAAAGTGCGTGTCCACGATGACTTCAACGATCCGTTGCCGGATTTCTGATGCCGGCTCCTTCCGCGCATCCCATCACCATTTTACACCGTCATCCCCGCGCAGGCGGGGATCCACGCTTTCCGCCATGCTCCTTCAATGGGACCGTGGATCCCCGCCTGCGCGGGGATGACGGAAACGTGTCGTATGCCGTACCGGCGCTGCCGCGGAACGTGATGACGCGTTCCGCCACATGTTGCCCGCGCATGCCCAGTGATACCCTCCGCGTCCGCCGCCCAGAGGAGATCCGCGCCGATGTCCGCCCTCACCCAGTCCCCCGCCTGGCAGGCCCTGCTCACCCACCGCGCGGCGATGGACGGCGTCCATATGCGCGATCTGTTCGCCGCCGACGCCGGGCGCTTCCAGCGCTTCTCGCTGGAGGCGTGCGGGCTGCTGTTCGATCATTCGAAGAACCGGATCACCGGGGAAACGCTGCGCCTGCTGCTCGACCTCGCCCGCCAGCAGGACGTGGAGGGCTGGCGCGACCGCATGTTCGCCGGTGAGCGGATCAACACCACCGAGGACCGCGCGGTGCTGCACACGGCGCTGCGCAACCGCTCCAAACGGCCGGTGGTGGTGGACGGGCACGACGTGATGCCCGACGTGAACGGCGTGCTGAAGCGCCTGGGCCACTTCGTCAAGGCGGTGCGCGAGGGGGCGTGGACCGGCTACACCGGCCAGCAGATCACCGACATCGTCAACATCGGCATCGGTGGCTCCGACCTTGGCCCCGTCATGGCGACCGAGGCGCTGACCCCCTTCCTGCACCCGGAACTGGGCATCCATTTCGTCTCCAACGTGGACGGCACCCACATCATGGAGACGCTGGAGTGGCTCGACCCCGAGAGCACGCTGTTCGTCATCGCGTCGAAGACCTTCACCACCCAGGAAACCCTGACCAACGCCCACACCGCGCGCCGCTGGTTCCTGGAAACCGCGGGGGACGAGGCGCACATCGCCAAACACTTCGTCGCCGTCTCCACCAACGAGGCGGAGGTCCGCGCCTTCGGCATCGACCCGGAGAACATGTTCGGTTTCTGGGACTGGGTGGGCGGGCGCTATTCCCTGTGGTCGGCGATCGGGCTGCCGATCGCGCTGGGCGCCGGCATGGACCGGTTCGAGGATCTGCTGGCCGGCGCCCACGCCATGGACGAGCATTTCCGCACCGCGCCGCTGGAGCGCAACATGCCCGTGCTGATGGCGATGCTGGGGGTCTGGTACGTTGATTTCTGGGACGCCAAGGCGCACGCCGTGCTGCCCTACGACCAGTACCTGCACCGCTTCCCCGCCTACCTCCAGCAACTGGACATGGAATCGAACGGCAAGCGGGTGGACCGCCAGGGCGCGCCCGTGGACTACGCCACCGGCCCCGTGGTGTTCGGCGAGCCGGGCACCAACGGCCAGCACGCCTTCTACCAGCTCATCCACCAGGGGACCGAGCTGATCCCCTGCGACTTCATCGCGCCCACGCAGAGCCACAACCCGGTGGGCGACCACCACCGCATCCTGCTGTCCAACGTCTTCGCCCAGCCCGAGGCGCTGATGCGCGGCAAGACGGCCGAGGAAGCGCGCGCCGAGATGACCAAGGCCGGGATGCCGCCCGAGCGGGTGGAGGAGCTGGTGCCGCACCGCACCTTCCCCGGCAACAAGCCGACCAACACCATCCTGTTCGAACGCATCGACCCGCACACGCTGGGCGCGCTGATCGCGCTGTACGAGCACAAGGTGTTCGTCCAAGGCATCGTGTGGAACATCAACAGCTTCGACCAGTGGGGCGTGGAACTGGGCAAGCAGCTCGCCAACCGGATCCTGCCCGAACTGGCCGACGGCGCCGCCCCGCCCGCGTCGCACGACAGCTCCACCAGCGGGCTGATCGGGTGGTACAGAAAGCATCGCTGAAACCGGGAGACGAGTTGCCACACCCTTCCTCGCGCGGACATTAAAGATCGGTTTACCGAAAGTTTCTTACCCTCGGCACGATGAACGGGCGCGCAGGGGAGGTAAGCATGGCGATCGACAGCGTGAGGGCCGGTGCTGCGGCCTATACGGCGCCGGTCACGGCGGCAGCCAAGGAGAAGCCGTCCTCCTCCACCGGCGCCGCGACGACGGCGGCAGCTGCGGCCGACAGCGTGGCGCTGAGCCCGCTGGCGGGGATCCTGCGCGGTGCGGCGCTCGACCTGTTCACGAAGCTGGAAGCCAATGACCGGCAATCGCTGAGCGACCTTGTCGACAGCGGACGGATGTCGGCCGAGGACGTGCAGAACGCGCTGAAGGATAAGCTGAAGCAGGCCCGGAACACGGCTTGGTGGGAGTCGAACCGGATGTTCGATCGCGAGAACGCGGCCGTGACGGACATCGGACACGTCGCCTCCGCGCGGGAAATCACGGACGCCGCCACCAATCACCTGGAACGGCGCAAACAGCTCATCAGCCGGCTGCAGGAGCTGGACAGGAGCGGCAAGACCGGCGGCGAGGAATACGCCGACGTCGTCCGCACCCTGGCCGGGCAGAAAAAGCCGGGCGAGGAGGAGAAGACCGATCCCACCTTCGACGAGTCCATGGAGCGCCTGCGGCGGGACCACCGCGGCGAACCCGGCCACCGTGGCGGCATCCCGATCAACACGCCGTTCATCCGCAGCCTCGTGGACCCGCGCTTCAACCGCACCGGCGCCGAGAAGCAGGCCGGCGAGACGCTGACGGCCGCCGGCTTCACCTCCGCCAGCTTCGACCGGGTGGTGCGCGTCCAGGCGGAGGAGGACGTGAGCGCCATGGTCGCCGAAAACACGCGGTGGCTGGCCGACGTGAAATCCGGCAACCATCGGGAACCGCCACGGCCGCCCACCGATCCCGACTTCGACATCAACCAGATCGCCGCCCGGATCGGCTGAGCCTCACGCCTTCCCCGGCGAATAGCTGGGCGGGTCGCTGGCCGGGAAGGATTCGTCGGAGGCCTCGTCCACCCGTTCCCACGGGCGGCGGGTGTCGTCGCGCATGTGCTCCGGCCCGGCGTGGCGGACCTGCTGGTGGCAATGCGGGTCGGTCGGCCCCTGCGCTTCGCCGTCGCGAAAGGCCGGGGCGCCGTGGGGCGCCGATGCCCGCGGCAGGGCCGGCGGCCATGTGTACCGGGCCGTGCGGCGGCGATACCACGCATAGGCGGCGGCGCCGGCGATCAGGCCCGTCGCGCCCAGCACCCACAAGGCGCCTTCCTGTCGGTTCCGGGTGTCCATGGTCTCCGCTCTCCCATTGCGGTGTTCAGGACGTAAACACGCGGAGTGCCCGAGTGTCCCCGCCATACGGCGGCGCATGGGGGGCTTGGGAAAACCGCGCGCAACGGCTACAGTTCGGCGCATCAACGACAGAGGCCCGACATGCCCCTCCCCTTCCTCTCCGGCGTTCGCGTCATCGACCTGGGCCAGTACCTGCCGGGGCCGTTCGCGGCGCAGATGCTCGGCGACTTCGGCGCGGAGGTGGTGAAGGTCGAACCGCCGGACGGCGACCCGCTGCGCCGCCTGGGGCCGACGGACGCCGACGGCACCACCGGCGTCTACAAGCTGATCAACGCCGGCAAGACCATTGTCCGCCTGGACCTCAAGAGCGCGGCCGGGCGCCAGAATTTCGAACGGCTGATCGAGCGCGCCGACGCGCTGGTCGAAAGCTACCGCCCCGGCGTGATGGCCAAGCTGGGGCTGGGGCCGGAGCATCTGCGCCGGCTCAACCCGCACCTCGTGCACGCCAGCCTGTCGGGGTGGGGCTGCACCGGCCCGTATGCCACGCGCGCCGGGCACGACCTGAACTACATGGCGATCGGCGGCGGTCTGGCCGCGTCGGGCTTGGCGGAGGCGCCGGTGATGGCCTACCCGCCGGTCGCCGACTTCGCCTCGGCGCAGCACGCCGCGCTGTCCGTCGTCGCCGCGCTGCTGGGGCGCGAGCGCAACGGCAAAGGCGCCTTCCTCGACCTGTCCATCATGGAATCGGTGCTGGGCTGGCAGGGTCTGAGCCTCACCGCCGTGGCACGGGGCGAGCCGCTGGATCGCGGCGCGGCGCTGCTGTCCGGCGGGGCGGCCTGCTATGGCATCTACCCCACGAAGGACGGCCGCTTCATCACGCTGGCGGCGCTGGAGGCGAAGTTCTGGCACGGCTTCTGCCACGCCGTCGGCCACCCGGAATGGGTTGCCCGCCAGGACGAGCCGCTGCCCCAGGACGCCCTGAAGCGCGAGGTCGCCGCCCTCTTCGCCGGGCGCACGCTGGCCGAGTGGAAGGCCGTGCTCGACCCCGTCGATTGCTGCTTCGAGGCGCTGCCCGACTTGGCCGAGGTGGCGCACCACCCGCACGTCGCCGCGCGCGGCCAGGTGAAGGTGCACGGCGGGCCGGAGCCGCTGGTGGAAACGCTGCTGGGCGTGCGCGTCGACGGCGGCCCCCCACCCTCCCGCGCCCCGCTGGCCGAAACCGGCGCCGAGGACGTGCTGGCGCGCTGGGCGTGAGTTTCCGCCGTTGGGTTTTCGCCGTTGGCTCAACCCAACCTACCCGAACGGCCCGCGTTGGTTGGGTTGAGCGCAGCTAAAACCCAACGACCTACCCCCCCTACACGCTGATCAGGGACGCCAGCCGCTCGGGCGCGCCGGGGCGTTCCACGGCGCCGCGGCGCAGGCCGGTGGTGACGGCCTGCGACAGGTTGAGCTGCGTCTCGTCGCAGCCGCGCAGGTCGGCGGCGGCGAGGTTGGCCTGGTCGAACACCGCCCCGGCCAGCTTGGCGCCCACCAGCCGCGCGCCGCGCAGGTCGCCGCGCGACAGGATGGCGCCGCTCAGGCTGGCGGGCCACAGCCGGCCGGTCGAGCTGCCGTCGGGGTTGCGCAGCTCCAGCATGCCGAAATCCGCGTCGGGCGCCTGCACGCCGGTGAGGTCGGCGCGCTCCAGGTTGGCCCCGGTCAGGATGGCGTGGTCGAGCGCGGCGCCGCGCAGGCTGGCCCCGCCGAAATCGGCGAGCGCCAGATAGGCGTGCGACAGCACCGCGCCGTCGAGCTTGGCGTCGCGGAACACCCCGGCGCTGAGGTCGCAGGCCGTCAGATCGACGCCGCTCAGGTCCATGCCGGTGAAATCGGCGCGCACGCCGCGCCGGCCGCTGGTGTTGATCCACACCCGGTGCGTCTCCAGCATGCTGCGCACCTCCGGCGGCAGGGCGCCGGGGTCGCGCAGGTAGACGGCGCCGTTGAGGTTGGCGCCGCTGGTGTCGGCGCCGCTCAGGTCGCAATTGCGCAGCACGGCGTCGCGCAGGTCGGCGTTGCGCAGGCAGCAGCGCGCCAGCGTGGCGCCGCTGAGGATCGCCTGCTTCATCTTGGCGCCGGAGAAGTTGGCGTCCGACAGGTCGGCGCCCGACAGGTTGGCGGCGAACAGGTTGGCGTTGGTGAAGTCGCCGCGCGACAGCGAGGACAGCGACAGGTCGGCGTTGGACAGGTCGGCGTCCTTGAAGCGCACGCCGTCCAGCTTGGCGTCCTTCAGCGTCGTGCGCTGGCCCACCTCGCCCTTGCGGCCGTTGCTGTAGGTCATCACCTGACCGGGGCGGAGATCGGCGCCCTCGAAATCGGTCTGGCGCAGGATGGCCTTGAGGAAGTTGGCGCCGCGCAGGTCGGCCCGCACGAAGGACGAGCCCACCAGCGACGACCGGCTGAAGTCGGCGCCGAACAGGTCGGTCATGGCGAAACTCACCTCTTCCAGACGGCTGGAAGAGAAGTCACACTGCGTCAGGACCGCGTTCTTGAGGTTGAAGCCCTTGAGGTGCAGTCCCGAAAGGTCCATGGACTTGGCCTGAAGGCGGGTCCCGCCGGGCTGCAATTTCAGGTAGAGGAGATGGTCGCGCACGCGCTTGAGAAATTCGATCGCCTTGTCCGTCATGGAGCGACCTCCGCGCCGCGTCTGCGTCCCTACTCCGAACAAGGTACCCCTTGAGCCTGGGAATTCAACGAAACTGTTGCGACAAATTGTCACGAAGCGCGGTCCTGCCCGACACCGCCGCACCAACAATGTGAGGTAGAAACCGCATGCACACCGGGACCACCACCGCCGCCTCCACCGCCGACCCCGGCGACGTGGATTTCCTGCGCCGCGCCATCGCGCTCAGCCGCACCAACATGGTGGCCAGCGAGGGCGGCCCGTTCGGCGCGGTGCTGGTGCAGGACGGCCGCGTGGTGGGCGAGGGCTGGAACCGCGTCACCTCCACCAACGACCCCACCGCCCACGCCGAGGTGGTGGCGATCCGCGACGCCTGCCGGGCGCTCGGCACCTACCAGTTGACGAACGCCACGCTCTACACCAGTTGCGAGCCCTGCCCGATGTGTCTGGCCGCCGCCTATTGGGCGCGCGTGGAGCGCATCGTCTACGCCGCGACGCGCGAGGACGCGGCCGAGGCCGGCTTCGACGACGCCCACATCTACGGCGAGGTGGCCCTGCCCATCGCCGAGCGCCGCCTGCCGATGGTCTGCCACCTGTCCGACGAGGCCCGCGCCGTCTTCGGCGAGTGGATCGAGAAGGCGGACAAGATCCCGTATTGAAGCGTCGCCGACGTTGGGCCGCGCTGCGCTTGGCACCAACCTACGGGGACGGGCGCTCTGCCGTAGGTTGGTGCCAAGCGCAGCGCGGCCCAACGTCCAGCACTAAGGCAGCGCTTCCGCCCCATAGACCCCGGCGAGGTACGGCACTGATACAGGCGATCGGAGATAAACGATCAATACCGCCGAACGGTCATACGGATTTCTCTTCAGCCGACTCATTAACGTCGAGCGGCTATATCGCTCGGTTATAGGCGACAGGCGATAACATGCTGACTCTGCTGTGCCGCACAAGGCAAATGATCCCCAATATGATAGCCGATCGGCGGTATCGACGCGATACCGCCGATCGGCTATAGAGCCTTCAGGAACCGCCCCCTTTACGGCAGACGGAACGCCACGACCTGGCCCTGCAGCATCATCGGCACGACGGCCAGCTTCTGGCGCGGCAGCCAAGCGTGGTCGGCGCTGCCCTGCGGCAGGTCGACGAGCTGCGTGGCCTTGCCCGTGCGGTCGATGCGCAGCAGGCCGCCGCTGAGCCAGTCGGTCACCAGGAAGCTGCCGTCCCGCAGGAACTCCAGCCCGTCCAAGTTGCCGACCGGGGCGCCGTTGCCGATCGAGCGGATGGCCTTGTCCGTCAGCGACACGGCCTTCATGTGGCCGGCCACGGTGGTGGCGAAGCCCTGGCCGGAGAACACGCCCCACGACGCCACGATCAGGTCGTCGCCGCGCACCTGCAGCCCATTCGGCGAGGTCAGCCTGTCGTCCTTCAGCCATTGGCCGAAGCGCTTGCCGTCCAGGCGCCAGATGGCGTTGTCCATCAGGTCGGACACATAGACGCGGCCTCGCCGGTCGACGGCGATGTCGTTGAGGAACTTGGCGCCCGGCGCCGCGTGCCGCGCCGTCACCTTGCCCGACGGGATGTCGATGACGACCAGCGCGTCGATGTCGGAGACGTACAGCGTGTCGCCGCGCACCGCCATGCCCTTGGGCGCGTTCAGGCCGGTCACCCACTGTTCCTGGATGAGCTTGCCGTCGAAGCCCAGGCGGGAGATGTAGCCCACGCCGTCCTTGCCCGCCGGCTCGCCGACGATGTTGGAGACGTAGAGGACCCGGCGCCGGGGGTCGAGCGTCACGCTCTCCGGCATCTTGAAGCCGCCGACGCGCCACGCCTCGGTGACGCCGGGCGCGACGATCCTGGTGGGCTCGACGGCCGGCTGCGCCGGAGGTGCCGTCACGGCCGTCTGGGTGGCGGACGGGTCGGTCGCGCAGGCACCGAGCGCCAGCGCCGCGGCGGCGGCCAGGAAGATGGTACGCATGCTGGTCTGAACTCCCCTTCTCGTTGCCCCGCGCGCAACGGAAAGGGCGTGCGGGGACAGCAATCCTGGCACGATTATCAGGGCGAATCCACCGGTTGCGGAGCGCCGTCAGACCTCACCATCTTTGCGATAGGGCGTCAGCTCGCCCAGCGATTCGATCTCGTCGCGCACCGCCGCGCGCTCCTTCTCCAGGTGGTTGGCCAGCACGCGGCGGAAGCCGCCGTCGGCGATCCAGTGGGCGCTGTAGGTCGGCACCGGCACATAGCCGCGCTGGATCTTGTGCTCGCCCTGGGCGCCGGCCTCGACGCGCGCCAAGCCATGTTCGATGGCGTAGTCCAGCGCCTTGTAATAGCAGGCCTCGAAGTGCAGGAACCGATAGCGCCCGTCGGAGCCCCAATTGCGACCGTACAGCGTGTCCGACCCTCGCAGGTTCAGCGCCCCGGCCACCCATTCCCCGCCGTCCTCGCACATCACCAGAACGACCGCGTCCGCCATGGTGGCGCCCAGCCGGCGGAAGAAGTCGCGCGTCAGATAGCCGCCGCCCCACTTGCGGTCGGTCGTCTCCATATAGAAGCGGTGGAACGCGTCCCAGTGCGCGGGCTTGATGTCGTCGCCCGACAGCGTGTGCACCCGCACGCCGCTCTCCGCCACCTCGCGCCGCTCCTTGCGGATGGACTTGCGCTTGCGCGAGCTGAGCGCGCCCAGGAAGTCGTCGAAGCCGCCGTAGCCCCGATTGTGCCAATGGTACTGCACGCCCAGGCGCCGCAGCCAGCCGGCCGCGCCCAGCTGCGTCCAGTCGTCCTCGTGCGGGAAGGTGACGTGCACCGAGGAGACGCCGTAGCGCCGCGCCACCTCCTCCATGGCCTGGACCAGCGCCGGCGCGACGCCGGGGCCGGCGTCCGGCCGCACCAGCAGGCGCGGCCCCGGCACCGGCGTGAACGGCACCGCCACCTGGAGCTTCGGGTAGTATTTGCCGCCCGCCCGCTCGAAGGCGTGCGCCCAGGAATGATCGAAGACGTATTCCCCATAGGAATGCGACTTCGCGTACATGGGCGCCGCCCCGGCGATGCGGCCGGCGGCGTCGAGCACGGCGAGGTGCATCGGCTGCCAGCCCGTCCGCGCGGCGGCCGAGCCGGACTCCTCCAGCGCCGCCAGGAAGGCGTGCCGGAGGAACGGGTTGTCCGGCCCGGCGCAGGCGTCCCACTGGACCGGGTCCGCCTCGCCGATGCCGGTCAGGATCTTCACGGTGATGGCGTCGCCCCCGTTAGAGACGGCGTCGGGCATGCTGTGTCCTCCATGCTGCACCGCAAGGGAGGTAGGCCAAGCGGCACCGGGCGGCAACCACCGGTCACGCCAACTCGAACACGCCGTCCACCTCGACCGCCACGTTGAGCGGCAGCGACGACGCGCCCACGGCGAAGCGCGCGTGCCGGCCGGCATCGCCCAGCACCTCCACCATCAGCTCCGAGGCGCCGTTGATGACCATGGGATGGTCGTGGAAATCCGGACCGGCGTTGACGAAGCCGCCCAGCTTCAGGCAGCGCGCGACGCGGTCCAGGTCGCCGCCGCAGGCCGCCTTCGCCTGGGCCAGCAGGTTGAGCCCGCACAGGCGCGCCGCCTGCCGGCCCTCCTCCACCGAGAAATCCTTGCCCACCTTGCCCAGGAACCGCCGCTCGCCGTTCCACACGGTGACCTGGCCGGAGACGTAGAGCGTCTTGCCGGAGATGGTGTACGGCACGTAGGCGGCCACGGGGGCCGCCGGCTGCGGCAGTTCGATGCCCAGTTCCTTCAGTCGCGCCTCGATGCGTCCGGCCATGGCGTCACTCCCTCGTTTGTCCCGTTCCGGGTCCGGCAGGAACGATAGCGGGCGCACGCGGCACGGCCAAGGGGCCTGCCGGAATAGGCCGGCGGCCTGCGAGTGGAAAATTTTATCCACCGCTGCCGAGCGTCGGGCGCTTCCGACCCGGCAAAGTTTTCCACAAGCGGCCCGCCCCCTTTCGCCGCCCCCTCCCCCACCCCCCATGCCAGACGGCAAACCAAGGATTTGCAAGGGTTTAGCGCCGTACCAGACGACTTGGCACGGGGTTTGAATATGTGAGAGCGACGATCAACAACGTCGCCTCGACCGGCCCCTCAGCGGCCTCGGGGCCGGCCTCAGAAGGAGACTAGGAGCCATGGCCATCAACGACGTCGCCCTGTCGGGTGCAATGCGTGCCAACCTGCTGCAACTGCAGGGCACTGAAGTCAAGATCTCGCAGAAGCAGAACATTCTGGCGACCGGCAACAAGATCAACTCCGCGCTGGACGGGCCGACGGCCTACTTCGCGGCGAAGGGTCTGACGCAGCGCGCGGGTGACCTCACGGCTCTCAAGGACTCCATGGGTCAGGCGGTCAGCACCATCAAGGCGGCCGACAAGGGCCTGACCGCCATCGAAAGCCTCGTCGAACAGGCCCGCGGCCTGACCACCGCCGCCTACTCGGCGCTGGGCAACGACGCCGGCTCGATCGCCACCCGCAAGACGCTCGCCTCCCAGTTCAACTCGCTGAAGCAGCAGATCGACAAGCTGGCCGAGGACTCCGGGTACCAGGGCAAGAACCTGCTCGCCGGCAACGGCATGCGGCTCGACTCGACCAGCGCGTCGCGCGTCGCGGTGAACACCCTCACCGGCATCGAGAACGCCCGCGTCACCAACGTCGTCGCGACCGACACCTACACCGTCCGCGTCAAGGGCACCGGCAACATCGACGGCCAGGCCGGCGACATCGCCAACGCCGAAATGGCGCACGGCCTGACCGGCCTGAAGATGTCCGGGACGGTCTCCACGACGCTGGGCAGCTTCTCCGACGTCAGCATCGAGGTCCGCGGCGCCGCCGGCCGCCAGCGCACCTTCATCGTCAGCGACGGTGTCGAATCGCGCACCATCGCCTACTTCGACGACAACCAGAGCATCGCGGCCAATCTGTCGACGGCGGCAAAGTCGGGTGTGGCGCAGGTCAGCACGGTCAGCCTGAGCGGCACGATCGAGGCCGGCGACGTGTTCACCATCTCGGTGGAAGGCCAGACCTTCTCGTACACGGCGACCTCGGCCGACGTGTCGATGACGACCACCGCCAAGATGTCCATCGCCTCCAAGCTGCAGGCGTCGATCAGCACCGCGATCACCAGCGGCCGCCTGTCGGGCACCTCCTACGACGTCGCCTCGGTGACCGTCGGAACCAACGGCGACATCACGCTGACCGGCGCCACCAACGGCGCGCAGGCCCGCGAGATGACGATCAGCGCCTCGGCGACGAACGCGCTGAGCAAGCACATCTCCGAGAGCTTCTCGTCCGGCGCGGTGATTTCCTTCACGGTGGACCGCAAGCTGCTCGAACAGGCGGCCAACAGCGGCAACGGCGTGTCGGTCATCGAGAAGAAGGTCGACCTGCAGATCTCCGTCTCCAACCTGCAGGGCACCGTCGTCACCCGTGACGGCACCGCCAACCGCGGCGAAGGCAAGTTGGGCGACGGCGAGCAGGCGTTCGCCTTCGACACCGGCACCGTGCGTATGGCCATCGACGCCAAGACCCTCAAGCAGGCGGCCTCGTCCGGCGCGGCGGCGAACCTGGTGACCGTGCAGGTGACCAACGCCAACACCTCGAACGACCTGACCGTCCAGTTGAACGAGCGCAACACCAACTCGATCACGGTCGGCTCGCAGAACCTCAGCACCTCGGGCCAGGGCCTGCGCCTCGACTACGCGCAGAACGATTGGACCGACCGCGCCGACATCGACAAGGCGGTGGAAAGCATCGATTTCGCCAAGTCCAAGCTGCGGTCGTCCTCGCAGACGCTGTCGACGAACCTCAACATCATCACGACCCGCGAAAGCTTCACCAAGGAGTTCAGCGACGTGCTGGTCGAGGGCGCCAACAAGCTGACGCTGGCCGACCAGAACGAGGAAGGCGCGAGCCTGCTGATGCTGCAAACCCGCCAGCAGCTCGGCACCATCGCCCTCTCGCTCGCCAACCAGTCGCAGCAGTCGATCCTGCGTCTCTTCTAAGCGGCGTCGGAGCCTGCAAGACAAAAGTGGGCGCACCTTCCGGGTGCGCCCCTTTTCTTGTCCGGCGCTACCGCAGCGCCGCATCCACCAGGGCCCGGACGTCGCGGGCCAGCGCCGCCCGCGAGGCGGCGTTCGCGTACATCATGTGCCCGCCGTCGTACACCGGCAGGGCGATCCGGCCGCGCTCCGCTTCCGGCAGTTCCAGCCGCGCCGCCACCCAGTGCGAGGCCAGGTACGGCGTGACCAGATCGGTGCGCCCGTGCGCCACCAGCAGGCGCAGGCCCGGCGTCAGCGTCATCACCGTCTGCAGATCGTCCAGCGCGCTCGGACTGCCGTCGCGCGGCCATTCCCAGCCACGGTTCACCCGCTCGCTCAGCAGGCGGTACGGCGTCTCCACCGTCACCCCCAGCTCGCGTTGCGCGTAGCCGGTGAAGGCCCCGGAATAGGCCGGCAGCGTGCCGATCAGGTAGGGGTCATCCCGCAGGCGCGGCGCCGACGGGTCGGGGTCCGGCCCGGTGAAGACGCCGTCGTAGGTGCTGACCACCAGCCCGCGGTCGCGCAGCAGTTCGCGCGCGAAGACGCGGCTCGGCACCCGGCCGCGATGGCGCGCCACCAGCTCCGGGTCCAGGCCGGTGATCCGGGCCACCTCGGCGAACAGATCCCGCGACGCGGCGAGCCGCCCGACGTCGAGCGTGGCGAGGCCGGACAGGTAGCCGGTGAGCGCGAAGCGCTCGGCCGCCGCCGCCGCGTCCGCCTGGGTGCCTTGCGCCCGCCCGTGCGCCGCCGCCGCCGCGGCCATGGCCGGCAGCTTGAAGGCCGAGGCCAGCAGCGCCGTCTCGCCGTCGTTGATGGTGCCGAAGTCGATGACCGGCGACACCATGACGAGGCCGTTGAGCGCGATGCCGTCGGTGCGCAGCAGCTCGCGCGCCATCTTGGCGATGCGGAAGCCGCCGTAGCTCTCCCCCGCCAGGAACCTGGGCGAATCCCAGCGGCCATGGCGGACCAGCCACAGCCGCACGATCTCCGACAGGTAGCGCGCGTCGGCGTCGGTCTTCCAGAACCGCTTCTCGGCGTCGTCCTCCTGCCTGGTGGCGCGGCTGTAGCCGGCCCCCACGGGATCGACGAAGACCAGATCGGCGAAGGCCAGCCACGTGTCCGGATTGTCGGCCAGCGTTGCCGGCGGGCGGGTCATCGTGCCGTCGGCGTTGAACACCACCATGCGCGGCCCCGCCGTGCCCAGGTGCAGATAGGCCGACGCCGCCCCCGGCCCGCCGTTGAACAGGAACATGACCGGGCGCCGGGCGCGGCCGGCATCATCCTGGGCGGCATCCAGCGTGTAGGTGACGGTGAAGATGCGCGCCGCCGCCTCGTCCTTGCCGGCTTCGCGCAGCGGCAGGAATTCCGCCGTCGCCGTGTAGGCGAGCGGGCCGGCCGGCAGGTCCAGCGTGTGCCGGGTGACCGAGCGCCGCGCGTCGAAGGCCTGCGCCTTTTCCTGCTTCTGCGGCTCCTGCTTCTCGGGCTTCGCGTCCTCCGCCCAGGCGATCGCCGGATTGATGGCCGGATGCGCGGCGAGGGTGAGGGCGAGCAGGCCGGCGGCCAGGGGGCGGAGTCTGGGCATGGGGAGCGGTCCCGTGGGGAAGGTGTCGTCCGCCCCATCTGGTGCAGCCCGCGCCATCTGTCAAATCCTGCCCCATCTCAGGACCCGTAGGTTGGTGCCAAGCGCAGCGCGGCCCAACACTGCTTGCCATGGTGAAGGGTGTTGGGCCGCGCCGCGCTTGGCCGGTTCCTGCATGTAGGGCCGCGCCACCCGCCGCGCGAGATGGTACGCGAACAGCCCGGCGCGCGTGGCGCGCCGGGCTGTCCAGGGAACGGCCGGGTAAGGAACGAAAAGGCGTTTACAGCGCCGCGACGACCTGCACCTCGACGAGGTACTTGGGCGCCGCCAGCTTGGCCTCGACGGTGGCGCGGGCCGGGGTGTTGGCCGGATCGACCCAGGCTTCCCACGCCTTGTTCATCTCGGCGAAGGTGGCGATGTCGACCAGATAGATGGTGGCCGACAGGATCTTGCTCTTGTCGGTGCCGGCCTCGGCCAGCAGGGCGTCGATCTGCTTCAGCACCTGCCGGGTCTGCTCCTCGACACCGCCGGAGGTTTCGTCGGCGACCTGGCCGGCGAGGTAGACCGTGCCGTTGTGGACGACCATCTGGCTCATGCGCGGCCCGCTGTGGAAGCGCTGGATCGACATGCCTGTCTCCTTCGGGAGGGTTGTGAACGCTGCGCGCTTGGTAGCCGCGCACGCCCCACGGTGCAAGGGGGGACGCGAGACGGCGGTGCGGCGGTCAATCACTCCGCAGCGGCCGGAAGCGCGCCCGTGGCCATCTTCGCTCGCGCGTTCAGCACTTCCAGGGCGACGATCCGGTGTTGATCGTCGAAGTCGAGGATGATGCCGGGCGCGACCTCTTCCGAGCCTTCGATGACCGCGTCCGAGAAGCGCACGAAGAGGGCGTCGGCTTCGGGATCATATTGCGATTTCATAGCTTGGCTCCCCGGTCGAGAAAGGCTGTGATTACCAGTATATCCGTACCTTGTGGGCGGTGGACAACCCGAATGATCCGGTTGCCCGCCTCGGGAATCCGCTTGAACGCCCGACGGACGGTCGGGTTATCAGGGTCCGGTTCAGTGCGATCGGGGTGCTGCACGGCCCGTTCCACCCATTCCACCGACAAAGCACGCTCCCGGAGCGTCATCTGGGCATGCGCCGTATAGATCAGCATAGTCGCCTTGCTCCAACGATCATATGAGGTAGGCCTTTCACGCGAAATGGCAGGCCGCATCCCGCCCCGGTGCCTTCTCCGCCAGTTCCGGCGCCTGCGCGCACACCGCCGCCGCGCGCGGGCAGCGCGGCGCGTAGGGACACCCTCCCC
>DASWVP010000552.1:0-2292 GCA_036401175.1 Azospirillum sp.
GCCGCCGGCCCGTGGCGGCTCGGCCGGCGGGGTGCGGGCGAAGCGGTCGCGCGCGATCGGGCAGTCGGTGGAGCGCACCGCCAGTCCGCCCGCCTCGACCTCGACGCTCAGGTCGTCGCAGCCGAGGCCGCAGAAGGGGCACACGACATCGTGGTGGATCGTCATGACGCCGCCGTCGATCGCCGCCCACAAAACGCCAGCGCGGCAGTATCCGCATTGAAGCAGTTGTCTTTCCGCGCTTCGGTCATGTCTTCCTCCCAGAAGAAGCCGATCATCCCGCATATCGAAAGAGGTATATACTATTGGGATGGGGCGTTTTTTTGTTTCAAGATTATCATGGCGGGAAAAGCGACGCAACTTTCCTTGAACAAATGAGGTGCTCATGCCTCGCGGCGTCGATTACTTAGGGGAGGTGCGGGTTACGGCGCCCGCGCGGCTGCATCTCGGGTTCCTCGACATGGACGGCGGGCTGGGGCGGCGATACGGCAGCCTGGGGCTGACGCTCGACGGGATGGCCACGGCGGTCCGCGCCCGCCCGGCGGATGGCCTGCGCGCCGCCGGCCCCTCGGCCGAACGGGCGCTGGGCGTCGCGCGCGCGCTGTGCGACCGGTTCGGCTGGCCGGCCTGCGCCGAGCTGACGGTGGAATCCGCCATTCCGGAGCACATCGGCCTCGGCTCGGGCACGCAGCTCGGGCTGGCGGTCGGCACGGCGCTGGGGCACCTGTACGGCCGCCCCCTGCCGGTGCGCGACCTTGCCGCCGAGTTGGAGCGCGGCGCGCGGTCGGGCATCGGGATCGGCGCCTTCGAGAACGGCGGCGTCATCCTGGACGGCGGCCGTGGCCCCGGCGAGGCGCCGCCGCCCATCGTCGCCCGTCTGCCGTTCCCCGAGCCCTGGCGCGTCCTGTTGATCCTGCACCGCGACGGGCAGGGGCTGCACGGCGGCGCCGAGGCGCAGGCGTTCAAGGCGCTGCCGCCGTTCCCGCCGGAACGCGCCGGGTACCTGTGCCGGTTGATGGTCATGGCGGCGCTGCCGGCGCTGGCCGAAGGCGACGCCGACGGCTTCGGGCGCGCCATCGGCGACTTGCAGCGCATCGTCGGCGACCATTTCGCCCCCGTCCAGGGCGGCCGCTTCACCAGCCCCGAGGTCGCCAACGCGCTCGCTTGGCTGGAGGCGGAGGGCATTTCCGGCCTGGGGCAGACGTCCTGGGGGCCCACCGGCTTCGCCATCGTCGGCGACGCCGCCCGCGCCGACGCCCTGCTGGCCGAGGCGGAGCGCCGGTGGGAGGGAAGCGCGCTGAGTTTCCGCCTGTGCCGTGGCCGCAACGACGGCGCGGCGGTGGAAACGGCCGCCGCCCGCGCAACGACGACCTGACGGGGAGGAGCACGATGGCCGCACCCTACGTCCTGCACATGCTGACGCCGCTGAAGCACGTCAGCGCGTTCGACGTCAACATGGCGGCCGATGCCGGCATGGCGACCCTGTTCCCCCACACCGGGGTCGAGCTGGCGGAGGTCACCGGCATCACGCAGGACGCCATGTTCTCGCGCGATCCGGCGAACGCGGCGCGCACCGGGCTGTTCGTCGGCGGGCGCGACGCGCTGCTGGCGCTGGACATGATGGACGCGGCGCGCCAATCCATGTTCCCGCCCTTCACCATCTCCGTCATGGTCGATCCGGCGGGCGCCTTCACCACGGCCGGCGCGCTGGTCGCCGTGGTCGAGCGGACCCTGCGCCGCACCCGGCCGGAGGGGATCAAGGGGCTGAATGTCCAGGTCTACGGCGCCACCGGCGTGGTCGGCGGCACGGCCGGCGTCATCGCCGCGCTGGCCGGCGGGCGGGTCACCCTGGTCAGCCATCGCGGCCTGTCGGGCGTGGAGCCCAAGGCCGCCGAGTTCCACCGGCGCTTCGGCGTCGAACTCGCCTGCGCCGACGCCCCCGACGACGCGTCCAAGGAAAAGCTGCTGGCGGATGCCGAGGTGGTGTTCGCCTGTGGACGCGCCGGGATGCAGATCCTGTCGGCGCGCCACCTCGCCGCCGCCGGCCGGCTGCTGGCGGCGGCCGACATCAACGCGGTGCCGCCATCGGGGATCGAAGGCGTCGCCGCCCAGGACGACGGCGCGCCGCTGCCCGGCGGGCACGGCGTCGGCATCGGCGCACTGGCCGTCGGCGGCGTCAAGTTCCGCGTCCAGCACGCCCTGTTGAAGCGCATGGCCGAGGCGGAGACGGCGGTCTACCTTGATTTCCGCGATGCCTACAATGTCGCCCACGTCCTCGCCGGCTGAGCGCCCCGA
>DASWVP010000553.1:0-12356 GCA_036401175.1 Azospirillum sp.
GTCGCTGTCGCTGTACCGGGCCGCCGGCTTCGCGCCGGTGGCCGAGGCGGTCACCTTCCATTTCATTCCGGAGCATGCCTGATGAAGACCTTGAAGGCCGGCGTCATCGGCCTGGGCGTCGGGGAACGCCACATCGTCAGCTACCAGGGCCAGCCGGGCGTCGAGGTCAAGGCCGTGTGCGACATCGATCCGGCCAAGCTGGCGGACGTCGCCGGCCGCTACGGCATCGCCAACCGCGGCACCGACTACCGCATCGTCACCGAGGACCCGGACATCGACGTGGTGTCCATCTGCTCGTACGACGACGCTCACGCCGAACAGTGCCTGTCGGCCTTCCGCAACGGCAAGCACGTGATGGTGGAGAAGCCCGTCGTGCTGTTCCGCGAAGACGCCGAGGCGGTGCTGCGCGCCCAGCAGGACAGCGGCAAGTTCATCACCTCCAACCTCATCCTGCGCCAGAGCCCGCGATTCCAGGAGCTGAAGCGGCAAATCGAGGCCGGTGACTTCGGCGAGATCGTCTCCATCGAGGGCGACTACATCCACCAGATCCTGTGGAAGCTGACCGAGGGCTGGCGGGGGAAGATGGACTTCTACTGCGTCACCTACGGCGGCGGCATCCACCTGATCGACCTGATGCGCTGGCTGATCGGCCAGGAGGTGGTGGAGGTCTGCGGCATGTCCAACAAGATCCTGACGCGCGACACCGCCTACAAGTTCGACGACACATTCGTCAACCTGCTGAAGTTCGAGCGCGGAACGCTGGGCAAGACAATGTCGTGCCTGGGCCCGCAGCGCACCAAGTTCCACGCGCTGAACGTCTACGGGACCAAGCGGACCTTCATCAACGACCTGCCGAACGCGAAGCTTTTCGACGGCGAGGAGCCGGAGAACGAATCGGTTGTCACCACCCCCTATCCTGGCGTAGAGAAGGGCGACTTGCTGCCCGGCTTCGTGGAGGCGATCCGCGCCGGCCGCGAGCCGCTGATCGGGGTGAAGGACATCTTCCGCGTCATGGACGTCTGCTTCGCCACCTGGGAGTCGGTCCGGGAGGGACGCACCGTACGCGTGTCCTACCAGATTTAGCCCCGGAAGAGAGATAGGTTGGGGTGAGGATGAGCGAGCAGAACATTCCCTTCGGCCGGCCGATGCTGGACGACGCCGAGATCGAGGCGGTCGTCGCCGTGCTGCGGGGCACCACGCTGGTGCACGGCCCGGTCACGCACGAATTCGAGCATCGCTTCGCCGAGCGCGCGGGGGCGAGGTTCGCCATCAGCGTGTCGTCCTGCACCGCCGGCCTGCACCTGTGCCTGTTCGCCCGCGACGTCGGCCCCGGCGACGAGGTGATCGTCCCGGCCATGACGCACGTCGCCACCGCCCATGCGGTGGAGTACGGGCGCGCCAAGCCGGTGTTCGTCGACGTCCAGCCCGATACCGGCAACGCCGACCCGGATGCCATCGCCGCCGCCGTCACCGGCGACACGCGCGCCATGATGCTGGTCCACTTCCTGGGCCTGCCCTGCGACATGGACGCCATCCAGCCGATCGCCGACAAGGCCGGCGCCTTCATCGTCGAGGACTGCGCGATCTCCATCGACGCGACCTACGACGGGCGCAAGGCCGGCACCCTGGGTCTGGCCGGCTGCTTCTCGTTCTACCCGATCAAGCACATGACGACCATCGAGGGCGGCATGGTGACGACGAACGACGAGGCGTTCGCCGCGCTGATCGCCCAGAAGAAGGCGTTCGGCTACGACCGCACCGTGGGCCAGCGCACCAAGCCCGGCGTCTACGACGTGGTCACGCTGGGCTACAATTACCGCATGAACGAGGTGGAGGCGGCGGTGGGCCTCACCCAGCTCGCCAAGCTCGACGCCTTCCAGGCGGCGCGGGCAGCCAACTACGCGGCGCTGAAGGCCGAGCTGGACGGGGTCGAGGAGCTGACCGTGTTCGCCCCGGTGCGCGGCAAGGCGCGCTCCACCCACTATTGTCTCAACGCGATCCTGCCGCGCGACGGCAGCATCGACCGCGACGTGGTGGTGGCGGAGCTGAAGGCGGCCGGTGTCGGCACCAGCGTGCACTATCCGCGCGCGGTGCCGCTGATGACTTATTACCGCGAGAAGTACGGCTTCCGCGACGGCCAGTTCCCGAACGCGGAATGGCTGGCGGACCAGACCATCTCGCTGCCGGTCGGGCCGCACCTGGGCGAGGGCGACCCGGCGCGCATCGGCCGCGCCATGCGGGACGCCATCCGCAAGGCTCGCCGCTGAGCCGAACAAGAAGCCGAACAAGAAACATCAGACCACGGCCGCGAACCACCCACGCCGAACGCCACTTCCTGCAAAAGATACAGGCGACATGACCGAGATCCCCTACGAGAGCCTCTTCGACACGCTGAAGGGCGAGCGCATCATGCTGGTGGGCGGCGCCGGCTTCATCGGCCACAATCTGGCCCTGGAGCTGCGCCGCATCGGCGTCGACACCATGGTGGTCGACAACCTGATGTACAACAGCCTCGTGGACAACGCGTACCACGACCGCGGCGACCCGGTTAAGCGCAAGCTGAACATCCACTTCCTGTCCGACCGCTTCGAGATGATGCGCGAGGCCGGCGTGCACCTGCGCAACGTCGACGCCCGCCAGTTCGGCGACCTGTCGCGCGTGTTCGAGGAGTACAGGCCGACCAAGGTCGTGCACCTGTCGGCCATCTCCAGCGCCGTAGAGGCGCGCAAGGACCCGGGGCTGTGCTTCGATTTGCAGCTCATCACCCTGCGCAACGTGCTGGAACTGGCCCGCTCCGCCAAGGACAGCATCAATCAGGTGATGTTCCTCAGCTCCTCCACCGTGTACGGCGACTTCGAGACGCCGACGGTGGACGAGAACACCCGCCCGCGCCCGGTCGGCATCTACGCCAACGCCAAGTACATGGGCGAGCGGCTGATCCGCACCTACAATCACCACTACGGCATCGGCACGACGATCATCCGGCCGAGCGCGCTGTACGGCGAGCGCTGCGTCAGCCGCCGCGTCAGCCAGGCCTTCGTCGAGAACGCGCTGATGGGCAAGCCCCTGCTGCTGGAAGGCGGCGGCGACGGGCGCCTGGACTTCACCTACATCGACGACCTGATCGAGGGCATGGTGCGCTCCATGGCGCTGCACGCCGGCCCGAACACCTCCGACACCTTCAACCTGACCTTCGGCAACGCCCGCACCATCGCCGAACTGGCGGCGATCGTGAAGGAGATCATCCCGAAGGCCATCCTGGAGGAGCGCCCGCGCGCCGCCGACAAGCCGATCCGCGGCACGCTGTCGATGGATCACGCGCACGAGGTGCTGGGCTTCTACCCGAAGTGGCCGCTGGAGACGGGCTACCGCCGCTATTGCCGGTGGTACGTCGAGCAGTGGGAGCAGGTCGTGGGGCCGTCCACGTGACGTCAGCGCGCGGCACCGTCATTGCCGTCTTCGCGCGTCTCGACTCCAAGCGGTTGCCCGGCAAGGCCCTGACGGACCTTGCCGGCCGGCCGCTGCTCGGCCGCGTGCTCGACCGGCTGCGCGCCGCCACCGCGAGCGAGCCGTTGCGCGGCACGCCGATCGTGCTCGCCACCACCGACCGCCCGGCCGACGATCCCATCGCCGCCTTCGGCGCGGCGGAGGGCGTGAGCGTCTTCCGCGGCGACTGCGAGGACGTGGCCGGCCGCTGCCTCGCCTGCGCCGACGCGCAGGGCGCCGGGCGCGTCGTGCGCATCAGCGGCGACAGCCCGTTCATCGATGCCGGCGTGCTGCGCGCGGTGATCGCTGGCGCCACCGGCGCCGGGGCGCCGGACCTCGTGACAAACGTGTTCCCGCGCACGTACCCGCCGGGCGTCAGCGTCGAATCGATCGCCACGGCGGCCCTGCGCCGCATGTTGGACGAGACCGCCGACCCGCAGGACCGCGAGCACGTCACCCGCCACATCTACGCCAACCCCGACCGGTTCCGCATCGTCAACGTCGCGGCCCCGGACGACCGTTATGCCGGCGTGACGCTGACCGTCGACACGCCCGAGGACCTGGACAAGGCCACCTGGATCGCCGCCCGGCTGGGCCCGGCGGCGGTGACGGCCGACCTCGACACCGTCGTGGCGCTGGCCCGGCAATGGCCGCATGGCAAGGAAGCCGCCGCATGAAGTTCGATCCGCTCGACCCGCCCCGCCGCTTCCTGGTCGGCCACCCCGGCCAGGAAATCGCGCTGCACCACTGCGCCGACCTGCATCTGGCGCCCGACGAACAGGTCACGCTGAAGACCGAGACGGGCACCGAGTTCGACATCGTGCGCAAGGAGTGGGGCTATTACGCGACGCCGTCGCTCAATGGCCGGCTGGTGTCCTTCGGCCTGCGCTCGGCCCTGGTGTCGAGCGGCGGCCGGCGCTACCTGCTGCTGGTCGAGAAGGACAAGCAGGCCGATTTCGAGGCCTATCTGATCAAGCAGAAGATGACCCTGGTCGCGTGGCTCGACGGACCTGAGATCGAGTTCGCCACCACTGAAGACGCCGCCCAGGCACCCACGTGAGGACCCCACCGATGACCGAGACCAAGAACCGCGACGCCGAGATGCAGAAGACCTGGGACACCTCGTTCCAGGATCAGGTGGCGCACGCGGCCTACAACACCTCGCCGGTGGAAGCGCTGGTGCGCACGGTGTCGCACCATCTGCGCGCCCACTCGACCCCGGACGCCTACAAGGACCTGAAGTTCCTGGAGGTCGGCTGCGGCGCCGCCCCCAACCTGATCTGGGCGGCCGAGCGCGGCATCACCGCCTACGGCGTCGACATCTCGCCGACCGCGCTGGACCTCGCCCGGCGCCACTTCGCCGAGCGCGGGCTGCAGGACCGCCTGGGCGGTCTGGAGCACGGTTCGGCCACCAACCTGCCGTTCCCCGACGCCAGCTTCGACGGCGTGCTGGAGTCCTGCGTGTTCCAGCACCTGACCAAGGACGAGCGCCGCGCCGCCTTCGCCGAGGTGGCCCGCGTCCTGAAGCCGGGCGGCGTCTTCGTCGGCCACATGCTGGGCCGGCGCCACACCACCTACGAGAAGCAGCGCGCGCACGAGAACCCGGCCGATCCGGGCACGATCGAGCTGAAGACCGACAAGGTCGGCAACAAGTTCCACCTGGAGACCATCGGCCTCAGCCACTTCTTCGCGCGCGAGGAGTTCGCCGACCTGCTGCCCGGCTTCACGATCGTCGATCCGTGCGAGCTGACCTACGAGCTGCCGCGCGACGAGGCGGCGCGCCGGGGGTGCGAGCGCTACATGCAGGCCATGTGGGTCGTCTACGCGGTGAAGTAATAAGGACGGGACGAAGGGAAGATCATGGCCCGAATCGCGGGTGTGGCCGGCCACCAGGGGGCGCCGGCCCGGGATCTGCCGCTGGCGATGCTGCGGGCGGCCGGCCTGTCGGCCACGGTTCGCGCCGACGGCCTCGCCGGTTCGGACGGCGCGTCGCTGTGGGACGACGGGCGCATCGCCGTGCTGCTGGACGGCTGCGTCTACAACGCCGAGGAGCTGCCGGAACCGGCCGGCCCCGACGGCGACGCCGGCCGCATCGCCGCCGCCGTATCCCGTTACGGTGTTGCCGAGGCGTTGCGGCGGGTCAACGGCGACTTCGCGGTCGCCGTGCTCGACCGCACGGCCGGCACGCTGCACCTCGCCCGCGACCGCTTCGGCGTCCGCCCGCTGTACTACGCCGAGCGCGGCGGCGCGCTGGCCTTCGCCTCGCGCCCGCGCGCCCTGTTCGCGGTGCCCGGCGTCGCCCCCCAGCCGCGGCGCGCCTACGTCGCGGCGGTGGCCGCCGCCAACTACCGCTTCTTCGACATCGCGCCCGAGGCGTCGCCTTACGAGGGGATCGGGCAGCTTCCCGGCGGGCACCTGCTGACGTGGTCGCCGTCCGGCGTCCGTGTCGCGCCCTACGCCTCCTTCACCGAGGAGGAGGAGTTCGAGCGGCCCCTGCCCGACCTGATCGAGGAGTACCGGGCGCTGGTGCGCGACGCCGTCGGCCGGCGCCTGAAGCGGGCCGCGCGTCCGGCGTTCACGCTGTCCGGCGGGCTCGACAGCTCCACCGTGGTGACCAACGCCACGCTGATCACCGGGCGGCCGCAGTCGGCGGTGTCGACCGTCTACAGCGACGCCTACTACGACGAAAGCCGGGAGATCCGCGACGTCATCGACGCCGGCATCGCCGAGTGGATGCCCATCCGCATCGACGACCCGGACCTGTTCGCGCTGATCGGCGAGCTGGTCGCCCTGCACGACGAGCCGGTGGCCACGGTCACCTGGATGACCCACTACCTGCTGTCACGCGAGGTGCGGGCGCGCGGCTTCGACGCGCTGTTCGGCGGCCTGGGCGGCGACGAGCAGCACGCGGGCGAGTACGATTACTTCTTCTATTTCTTCGCCGACCTGATGCAGGCCGGCCGGCGCGACACCTACGAGCACGAGGTCGGCCGCTGGATCCACCACCACGACCACCCGGTGCACCGCAAGACGCCGGAAGTCGCCGCGCGCATGATGGCGACGCTGACCGACCCGGCGGTGCCCGGCCAGTGCCGGCCCAACACGGCGCTGCTGGCCCGCTATCACGGTCTGGTCGATCCGGCCTATTTCGACACCGACACGCTGCGCCCGTCCTACGACCGGGTGTTCTCCAGCTATCTGAAGTCGCACACGCTGAACGAGCTGACGCGCAACACCATGCCGTGCTGTCTGCGCGCCAGCGACCGCAACACGGCGGCCTTCGGGCTGGGCGACTTCTTCCCGATGCTCGACCACCGGCTGTTCGAGTTCATGTTCCGCATCCCGGTCACGGCGAAGATCCGCGACGGCGTCACCAAATGGTTCCTGCGCCAGTCGATGGAAGGCATCCTGCCCGAGGCGACGCGCACCCGCGTCGCCAAGACCGGCTGGAACGCCCCGGCGCACCGCTGGTTCGCCGAAGGCGCGCGGGAGGACCTGCTCGACCTCGTCCGTTCGCGCCGGTTCATCGAACGCGGCATCTACGACACGGCGCGGATCGAAGCGCTGGTGGCCGACCATGTGGACATCGTGGCCAACGGCCTGAACCGCGACAACCACATGATGCTGCTGTGGCAGCTCGTAAACCTTGAATTGTGGCTGCGCAGCATCGAAGGCGCGGCCTGACACCGGTCTCGGCCGTTCGCGCCTTCGGCCGACGTCTGGACATGACCATGGATGCTGACGTGATGGGACCACTACGCCTGTTGCTCGATGCGGTGGCCGACAGCCCCGGCGCGTTCTCCCAGAGCCTGGGCGAAGGCTTTCTCGACGCCTATCTGGCGCACGGCAAGCGGGCCGACCTGCACTGGCTGGTGCGCCGTCGCTCGGCGTTCGATGCGTTGCAGCAGCAGGCGAAGCGCCACCGCCGCCAGGCGCACGCCAAGGCCGAGATCGCCGAGAGTCTCGCCGACGACCATCATTACTCGCTGGTGGTGAACGCCGCGGCCGCGCCGCGCCATTTGTGGTGGCGCGACACCTTCGGCTCGCAGAACGTCAACCTCGTCATGCTGTGCGGCGCCGAGCCGGCGGAGGCGGTGGAGCGGCTCGTCCGCGACACCCTTCTGGCCCCCTTGCAGCCGAGCGACTGCCTGCTGTGCACGAGCAAGGCGGTGATGCAGGAGCTGCGTTCCGGCTACGCCAACTACCGGCGCTACATCACCAGCCGGTTCGCCGGCCGGAACACGCCGGAGCCGGCGATCGCCCACCTGCCGCAGGGCATCGACGCGGCGCGGTACGCCGCCGCGGCTTCGGCGTCCAAGGGGCGCTGGGGCCTGGGCGAAGACGCCGTGGCGCTGGTGGCGCACGGCGGCGGGTTGCAGGAGCACGACCGCCGCGTGGCGCTGCTGACGGCGCTGGGGACGGCGCTGGGGATGCTGGACGCCGGCCGTGTGGCGGGGCTTCACCTGCTTGTCGACGGGCCGGACGTCGCCGGCCCCTTGCGCGCCCTGGCCGGTGAACTGGGATTGCCGGTGGCCGTGGAAGCCATGCCCGGCGGTGGGGCGGACGGCGCGGGCTACACCGGCGCCGACGTCGCCCTGGCGTTGCCCGGCACGCCCGGCGGTTTCGTGCTGAAGGCCATGGCCTGCGGCGTGCCGGTGGCCGGCGGTGACTGGGGGCCGTACCGGGATCTGGTGGTTCCGGATAAGACCGGCCTTCTGGTGCCGACCTACAGCTTCGCCTCCGGCTCGGCCGCCGACACCCTGGTGCAGGGCCAACTGTATGGGGAGCCGTTCGGCTTCGCCGAACAGGCGATCGACGGGGTGGCCGTCGTCGCGCCCGCGCCGTTCGGCGCGGCGCTGGCCGCGCTGCTCGGCGACGGCGACCGGCACTCCGAAATGGCCGCGGCGAGCCGGCGGCGGGCCGCCACACACCACGACTGGCGCAACGTCATTCCGCTGTTCGACCGGCTGCTCAGCGAACTGGCCTCGCGGCACCCGAAACCGGCCTCCTCCGACGCCGCGCCGTTCCGCGTGCGCCGGACGCAGGTCTGGTCGGCCATGAAGGAACGCAGCACGCAGCTGCTGGAGCCGGCCAGCGTCGTGACGGGCCGGGGCGGACAGACGATCGACATCGTCACGGCGCTGCTCGACCAGACCCGGCCGGTCGAACGCCCGGGCATCGCGTCGATGCGCTCGACGGTTCTCGCGCTGGCCAACATCTTCACGGCGATCGACGACTGGCGCCTTGACGAGCTGCGCACGCTCCTGCCCAAGGCGGACGCGCGGAACCTCCTGCCGGCGCTGCGCTGGCTGATGGCCGCGGGCGTCGTCGACGTCGTCGCGCCGGCGGCCGAACACGCCCCGCAGGAGTCCGCGGTCGCCATGCCGGCGCCGGTTCCGGGTGCGGTCTAAGGCACACCCTCGCAGGAAATGAATCCCATGGTCGAGACCGTCAGCCCCATTCTGTACCTGCCCATCGAACTGTCCGAACGGGAATTGGATTCCAAGCTGCTGCTCGGCCTGCATGGGGTTCAGCACGACTTCCAGATCGTCATCGGACAGCAGTGGCTGCTGTTCCACAACATCGACCGGCTTGCCCCCGGCATCGTGATACTGAAGGGGCTGAACAACATCGAAGCGGGCCGCCACGCCAAGGCGGCGCGCGCCGGCCACCGCGTGGTGGGGCTGGAGGAGGAGGCGCTGGGCGTCATCGACGAGAAGCACCTCATCATGGGCGCCAACCGCGATCTGGTGCTCAACCTGGACCTGCTCATCGCGCACGGCGACGCCTATCGCGACGTCATCGTCGACTGGCTGCCGGAGATGGCCGGAAAGGTCGTGGTCTGCGGCAATCCGCGCGTCGACCTGCTGCGCCGCGAGCTGCGCGCCATCTACGACGGCGAGGTGGCCAGGATCAAGGAACGCTTCGACGGCTTCGTCCTCTTCAACACCAACTTCAGCTGGTGCAATTCCGCCTGGGGGGACAAGAAGAACGTCTACATGATCAACGTCCGCGGCGGGTATTTCGACGTGCACAACACCGCCGATTCACGGCGCGTGCGGGCGCGCGTGGCCGCCGACGAGACGGAATTCGCCGCCTACATCCGCCTGATCAACGAGGCGGCGACGTCCTTCCCGAACCGCACCTTCATCGTGCGCCCGCATCCGGGCGAAACCATCGATGGCTGGCGCGACCTGACCAAGCACCTGCGCAACGTCGAGGTGATCCGCGACGGCTCGGCCAATTACTGGACGCTGGCCTCCGACCTGATGCTGCACCGCAGCTGCACGACCGGGCTGGAAGCGCTGCTCCTCGACCGGCGGACGGTGTCCTACTGCCCGTTTCCCCACTTCTACTATGACGAGCTGATCGTCAACCAGGTGCTCGACGTGGTCAGCGAGCACGACACCATGATGGGGATCATCGGCGACAGCGACGGCTGGTTCGCCGGCCGCGGCGAGCGCGCCCGGCTCATGGCCGAGCGGCTGGCGCATCACCTGACCGGGCTCACCGGTCCGCTCGCCTCGCAACGGATGATCGACGTGATGCGCCCGATGGTGTCCGACGGCGGCTGCGGCGGCGACCCGCGGCTCGACGGGTTCGAGCCGACCATGGAGCGCAACGAGATCTTCAAGAACCGCTTCACCGTGGACGAGGCCAAGGTCGTCGAGCGGATCAAGGCCCTGAGCCACGCCCTGCCGACGCTGCCGCAGCCGGAAGTCACCACCATCGGCGACAGCCTGTTCCTGATCCGCCCCGCCGCCTGACGGGGGGCCCCGGCGTCAGGCGGCGGGCGGGATCACCTGCTTCCAGTTGAAGTACATGTGGCCCAGCGGCACGTCGTCGGCGAGGATCACCGAGCGGATCATCGTCCCGCCGACCAGCGCCTTCTCGCGCCGCACGGCGAGGCGCTCCGCCGCCTCGGGCAGCGGCGCCGACAGTTCGAGCCGGGTGAACAGCCATTTGCCGGGCCGGGTGTGCGCGATCTCGCGCTGCAGCAGGGCCTTCTTGATGGAGACGAGGTTGGTGACGATGCCGTGGCGGCGGCACCACGGCGCGTCGACCCGGCCAGCGGCGAAGACGGCCGGATCGGTGATCTCGTCCTCGTCGAAGGGAATGCGTTCGGGCGCCGGAGAGGCGGGCAGCGCGACGATGCCGAGGAAGACCTCGCCGCCGTCCGCGAGCGTCGCCCGCAGGTAGCCGTTGACGTCGCGCACCGCCAGCCCGGACGACGGCAGGTCGACGACCCGGAGCCGGTCGCTGAAGACCATGTGCGCGATCTGGTAGTCCAGCGCGACCGCCCCTGGGGCATGGGCACGGACCGCCTCGAAGACGGTGGTCCCCTGCAGATAGGGGCGCGTGCCGAGGAACGGCAGGCGGCATTCGGCCGGCAGGGTCACGCTTCGCCCTCCACCTGATCATACAGGACGCGCATGGGGCCGGTGGTGCCGTCCATGGGCATCTCGCCCGGACGGAACTTCGGCGGCTGTTCGAGCAGCACCCAGCGATCGGTGCGCAGCGCCTCGATCGTGGTGTCCACCAGATCCTGCGCGCGGGCGATCCAGAAGGCCCCGCGGCCAAGCGGCATGGCGACGGCCGTCCCCTCCGCCACCATGCGCTGCTTGATGCGCACGGAGGTGTCGACGATGCCGTAGTCGAGGTAGCGGACCGACATGGTGAACGGCCCGGGCTGCGGCACGCCGTCGGCGATCACCGGGTGGGTGAAGATCTTTGTGTACTGGTACGGCACGCCGAACAGCCGCTCGACGTAGTGGACCAGCGACAGGCCGCCCAAATTGGCGCCCAGGCCCAGCGTCATGACCTTGACGTTGCGCCGGTGGATCTGGCCCCAGGGCGTGTCGTAGCCGTAGGCGTCGTAGTGCGGCCAGCCGCAGATGTCGCGGGCCAGCGGGCCGACGCCGCTGACCGACGCGATCGGGTGCATGGAGCGCACGGCGCCGGGCCGCGTGCGGACGTATTCGCTGAAGATGCCGCCACGCGACGGCGAATTCTCGCGGTCGTAGGGCACACCGAAGCGGCCGTAGTCCTCGAACGCGGTGCTGACCGTCAGCGTGCCTTCGGGGCCCAGGACCTCCATGAAGGCGTCGAAATAGAAGCGGGACACCGCCTCCGCCGTCATCTCGGCCTCGACCGCGCCGATCCGGCGCAGGTCGCTTTGCACATGCACCGTGTCGCCGGCCGAGATGCCCGCCGCCCGCAGGGCCTCACAGAGCGCAGTAAAGGTCAGCATCGCCGTGTCACGTCTCACGCGGTCAGGAACTTGATGAGGAAATCGACCTTGTAGAAGCCGAGTTCCACCAGATCGCCGTCCTCCGGCACCGTCTTCCCGCTCATGGTTTCCAGTTCCATGATGAAGGACATGCCTTCCAGCGAGTCGACGATGCCTTCCTCGATCAGATCGGTTTCGGGGGTGATGGCGACGTCGCGCTTGATCGCCTTTTCGAGCGCGCCCTTGATGCAGGCGAATGCGGTATCCGGGGTCATGCGGTTGGGTCTCCAGGCTGCGGTTGCGGCGGCGGGCACGCCCGGCCCGGGGCCGGGCGGCGTCAGGCGATCGGGGCGGGGCCGTCCGCCGCGGGGAAGGTGAGGACGTTGCTGGCCCATGATAGGCCAACGCCGAACCCGGCGACAAGGACGCGGGTCCCGGCCAGCCGTCCGCGCTGCCGCAGGATCGAAAGCGCGCAGGGGATGCTGGAGGATACGGTGTTCCCGGTGTCCTCCATCACGATCGGCACCTTCTCCGGCGGCAGGCCGAGCCGGTCGGCGAGGGTTTCCAGCAGGTAGCGGCTCGCCTGATGGAAGACGAAATGGTCGATGTCGTCGCGGGTCAGGCCGTTGCGCGCGAGGCA
>DASWVP010000554.1:0-13313 GCA_036401175.1 Azospirillum sp.
GACGCTGGCCGCGCTGGAGCCGGAACTGCTGCACCTGTCGTGGACGGTGACGCTGCTGGCCGACCCGTCGGTCGACCGCGCGGCCATCGAGGACGTGTTCGAGTTCGTCGCCGACGAGTGCGACATCGGCATCACCGCCGAGGCGCCGCCCCCCGCCGTGGCCGAGGCCCCCGCGCCCGAGCCGGAGTCGGAGCCCGCCCCCGGCACCGGGGTGACCGCCCCCGCCGCCGCCGCGCCGCCACCCAAGCCGGCCGAGGCGGTCAAGCGCGCCGCCGGCAACGAGCACGCCGGCCTGACCAGCCACACCATCCGCGTCGACCTCGACAAGATCGACCGGCTGGTCAACATGGTCGGCGAGATGGTCATCACCCAGGCGATGATCGCCGAGCACGTGCGCGAACTGCCCCCCGGCGAGTTCCAGGAACTGCTGGAAGGGCTGGAGCAGCTGGCCCAGCACACCCGCGAGCTGCGCGAGAGCGTGATGTCCATCCGCGCCCAGCCGGTGTCCAGCGTGTTCAGCCGCATGCCGCGGCTGGTGCGCGAACTGGCGGCGGAAACCGGCAAGGAGGTCAGCCTCGTCACCTCGGGCGAGACGACGGAGGTGGACAAGACGGTCGTCGAGAACCTCGTCGATCCGCTGACCCACATGATCCGCAACTCCATCGACCACGGGCTGGAAGGCCCGGACGAGCGCGAGCGCACCGGCAAGCCGCGCCACGGCACCGTGCACCTGTCGGCCCAGCACCGCTCGGGCCGCATCGTCATCGAGGTGGCCGACGACGGGCGCGGCATCAACCGCGCCCGCGTGCTGTCCAAGGCCATCGAGAAGGGGCTGGTGCCGCCCGGCGGCAACCTGTCGGACGAGGAGATCGACCACCTGATCTTCCTGCCCGGCTTCTCCACCGCCGACAAGGTGTCCAACATCTCCGGCCGCGGCGTCGGCATGGACGTGGTGCGGCGCAACATCTCGGGGCTGGGCGGGCGCATCGGCGTCTATTCCACGCCGGGCGAGGGCTCGCGCTTCGTGCTGTCGCTGCCGCTGACCCTGGCGGTGCTGGACGGCATGGTGATCTCGGTGGGCGAGGAGCGCTTCGTGCTGCCGCTCACCAACATCGTCGAAAGCCTGCGGCCCAAGCCGGCCGATCTGCACGGGCTGGTCGGCAAGTGCGACGTGATGATGGCGCGCGGCGAGTACGTGCGGCTCGTCCACCTGCACCAGCTCTTCGGCATTCCGAACGCCGTGGGCGACGCCACCAGGGGTCTGGTGGTGCTGGTCGAGACCGAGGACGGCTCGCGCCTCGGCCTCGTGGTGGACGAGGTGCTGGGCCAGCAGCAGGTCGTCATCAAGAGCCTGGAAGCCAACTTCCGCCGTCTCGACGGCGTGGCGGCGGCGACCATCCTGGGCGACGGCCGCGTCGCCCTGATCCTCGACGTCGCGGGACTGCGCGAGATGAGCCGGCATGCCGACTCCTCCAGCACACGCCCCGTGGCCGCCCTTCCTCCCCCCGAACTCGAACCGGTTTGAGGTTCCCCCGATGAGCAGCTCGACCGCGCTTGCCCCCGTCGCCGTCCGCACGGACGCCGTCGCCAACGGCCACGATGAGCAATACGTCACCTTCACCGTCGGCAGCGAGGAGTACGGCGTCAACATCCTGTCCGTGCGCGAGATCCGCGGCTGGACGCCGGAAAGCCGGCTGCCGAACCTGCCGGACTATGTGCGCGGCGTCATCAACCTGCGCGGCATCATCATCCCGATCTTCGACCTGCGCGCCCGCTTCGGCGGCGGCCCGACCGAGGTGTCCAAACGCCACGTCGTGGTGGTCATCCAGCTGGGCGAGCGCACGCGCGGCATCCTGGTGGACGCCATCTCCGACATCCTGGCCATCGGCCACGACGAGATCAAGCCGCCGCCCGACGTGGACAGCGGCATGGTCGACGCCGAATACCTCAGCGGCCTCTACACCGCCGAGCACCGCATGGTGACGCTGCTCAACGTCGAGAAGCTGTTCGCCGCCGACGCCGGCGGCGACGACGCCGGGGCCAAGCCGCCCCCGGTGCTGGAGAGGCATTAGGACCGGCTCCCCTTTGACGCCCCTCCCCCCTTGCGGGGGAGGGGTTGGGGGGAGAGGGGGTACGCCCGGCAGGGCGGAAGCGGCTCACGTCCCGGCTATCGCCGGTATTCCCCCTCTCCCCAACCCCTCTCCCGCAAGGGGAGAGGGGCTTCAAAGAGAGCCCCGCTTTCCATCAGGCACCCGCGGCCCGAAACCGGCGCGGCGAGAAGAAACAACAGGGGGCGCGTGCGATGGCCAAGGGTGTTGGGGGACTGGTTTCGGGAATGGGCATCTCGCGGCGGCTGTGGCTCGCCTTCGGGCTGATCCTGGTCCTGCTGGTGGCGCAGGCGGCGGCGGCGCTGCTCAACGTCTCGCGCGGCGGCGGCCATGTGACCGCGCTGATGCGCTCGTCGGACATCTCGACCCTGGCCAAGGGTCTGGAAACCGACATGGCCAACCTGCGCATCGAGGCGCGCAACTACCTCTATTCCGGCGACGCCGCCTTCGTCGACCGCCTGCGCCAGCGCCGCGCCGCCATCGAGACGGCGGTCGCCGACGCCCGCGACCTGATCCGGGCATCCGGCCACACCGAGCGGTTCGAGACGTTCAGCCGCGCCCACGCCGAATACCACCAGGAGTTCGACAAGGTCCAGGCGCTGCGCGCCCAGCTCGACCGGCTCCAGCAGGAGCGCATGGTCCCCGTCGGCCGCCGCGTCACCGCCCTGTTCGACGAGGTCGCCAAACGCGCCGAGGCGGACGCCGAGCCGGCGGTCGAGCTGGCCACCCAGAAGGCGGTCAACCAGTGGACGATGGCCCGCTTCATCGCCAGCCGCTTCCTGGGCGCCGGCGACACCTCCGGCCTGCCCGGCTTCGACGGCATCCTCCAGCGCATGGCCGCGCACGCCCGCGACGCCGCCGCGGCGGCGAAGAGCCAGGAACAGCGCGACCGCCTGCGCGAGATCGAAACCGCCTTCCCCGCCTATCAGGCCGCCTTCCGCGAGACCATCGGTCTGGCGGGCGAGGTCAACCGCTACCGTGACGAGGTGATGCTGAAGGCCGGCGCCCGCGTCGCCGAGGCGGCGACGGCCATCGTCACCGCCGCGCACGCCGACGAGGACACGGAAGGGCAATCCGCCACCGAGGACGGCCGCTTCAGCCTGATCCTGACGCTGGCGCTGGCGACGCTGTCGCTGCTGATCGGCGCCGTCGCGGCGCGCGTCATCGCGCGCTCCATCGTCGAGCCGGCCGAGGGCATCCGCAAGGTGATGACCGACCTCACCGACGGCCACCTGAACGTCACCGTGCCTTACACGGATGGCCGCGACGAGCTGGCCGAGATGGCCCGCGCCGTCGCCGCCTTCAAGGACGAATCGGTGGGGGCGCTGCGCTCGCGCATCGCGCTGGACCGCGTGTCGGCGAACATCATGATGGCCGACAACGACGGCGTCATCACCTACACCAATGCCGCCATCCTCGACATGTTCCGCGCCGCCGAGGCCGACATCCGCAAGGCCCTGCCGCAGTTCGACAGCGCCACGCTGATGGGCCGCAACATCGACGTGTTCCACCGCGACGCGCCGTCCATCAAGCGTCTGCTCGCCGGCCTGACCGGCGCGCACCGCATGCGGATCAAGGTGGGCGGGCGCACCTTCGCGGCCACCGTCAACCCGGTCGTCGGCCGGCACGGCGACCGCCTGGGCACCGTCATCGAGTGGCGCGACCTGACCGCCGAACTGGCCATCGAGGCCGAGATCAGCGACATGGTGGACGCCGCCGTGCGCGGCGACTTCTCGCGCCGCATCGACCTCCAGGGCAAGGACGGCTTCTTCCGGCTGGTCAGCGAGGGCATCAACCGGCTGGCGCAGAACGTCGCCGACGCCACGGAGGAGCTGGCCTCGCTGTTCGAATCGCTGTCGCAGGGCGACCTGTCGCGGCGCATCGACAAGCATTACGAGGGCGTCTTCCACCGCCTGAAGGAAGACTTCAACGCCACCGTCCAGAAGCTGTCGGAGATCGTCAAGCGCATCAACGGCGCCGCCGAGACCATCGCCACCGCCAGCCGCGAGGTGGCCGACGGCAGCCTGGACCTGTCGGAGCGCACCGAGCAGCAGGCGTCCTCGCTGGAGGAGACGGCGGCGAGCATGGAGGAGCTGGCGGCCACCGTCCGCTCCAACGCCGACAACGCCCAGCAGGTCAACGTCTTCGCCACCGACGCCCGGCGCGCCGCCGAAAAGGGTGGGCAGGTGGCGTCCAGCGCCGTCGAGGCGATGAAGCGCATCGAGCAGTCGTCGCAGAAGATCAGCGACATCATCGGCGTGATCGACGAAATCGCCTTCCAGACCAACCTGCTGGCGCTGAACGCGGCGGTCGAGGCGGCGCGCGCCGGCGACGCCGGGCGCGGCTTCGCCGTGGTGGCGCAGGAAGTGCGGCAACTGGCCCAGCGCTCCGCCCAGGCATCGAAGGAGATCAAGAGCCTGATCCTCGCCTCCGGCACGCAGGTGCGCGACGGCGTGGACCTCGTGCGCAGCGCCGGGGCGACGCTGACCGACATCGTCGCCGGCATCACCCGTGTCGCCGACCTCGTGTCCGAGATCGCCCGCGCCACCGCCGAACAGGCCTCCGGCCTGGACGAGGTCAACGGCGCCGTCGCCCAGATGGACGAGATGACGCAGAAGAACGCCGCCCTGGTCGAGGAGAGCACGGCCGCCGCCCGTTCCCTGGAGGAGCAGGCCGGCAACCTGCGCCAGCAGATGGCCTTCTTCGCCATCGACAGCGCGTCGGCCGCCAGCCGCGGCAACGACCTTTCCCGCCACGTGCAACTGATCGAGAACACCAAGATCGACCACCAGACCTTCCTGGAGAACGTCAGGAAGGCCATCGCCGGCACCGGCGACACGACCGCCGACAAGCTGGCCGATCACCACGGCTGCCGGCTGGGCAAGTGGTACGACACCGTGAACGACCCGGTGGTGCGTTCCAGCGTCCATTACAGCGAACTGGCCGACCCGCACGCCCGCTTCCACGCCGCCGGCAAGCGCGCGCTGAAGGCGCACGAAGCCGGCGACGCGGAGGAGGCGCGCCGCGCCGCCGACGAGCTGGAGCGCATCTCGCACACCGTGCTCGGCCTGCTCGACAAGCTGGCCGCCGACGTGCGCGCCAAGGCCCGTCAGCAGGCGGCATGAGGTGACGGCATGAGCGGACTCCGGCAAGGGCGCCTTTCAACCCCTCCCCCGCCTCCGGCTCTCAACGGATGCCATGGGCATCCGCCTGACGCCGTCAGCGCTGGCCTCTGGCCAGCGCGAGAGGCGGGGGAGGGAGGGGCCCACGAAGTGGGAGGGTGGGGGCAAGGTCTTGCCGAGGATCAGCGGCTCAACGACTGCCACGAAGGCCGTTGCCCCCACCCTCCCAAGCAAAGCTTGGGCCCCTCCACGGTCGCCCGCAAGTCGGGCGACTGCGCTCCGCCTTTCGCGGCTTTGCCGCGAATGCCTTCGGCACCGGCTCCACGCCCCCAGCGGGGCTGGGGGAGGGGTTCAGGGGGGCACCCATGACCATCTCCGCCACCGCCGGGGGGCGGGAGTTTCCGTTCGAGAAGCGGCACTTCGCCTTCGTGGCCGGGCTCATCCACCAGCTTGCCGGCATCCATCTGGCCGAGCACAAGGTGGAGATGGTCTATTCCCGGCTGGCGCGCCGGCTGCGCGACCTGCGGCTGAAGGACTTCGACGAATACTGCGCGCTGCTGGAGAGCGACCAGGGGGAGCGCGAGGTCGGCTTTCTGGTCAACGCGCTGACCACCAACCTGACGAGCTTCTACCGGGAAGCGCACCATTTCGAGCATCTCGGCCGCCACGTCCTGCCCGAAGCGCGCGAGCGGCAGGCGCAGGCGTCCAAGCCGCGGCTGCGCATCTGGTCGGCCGGCTGTTCGTCGGGGCAGGAGCCCTACACCATCGCCATGGTGGTGGCCTCCACGCTGCCCGACCTGCGGCGCTGGGACGCCCGCATCCTGGCCACCGACATCGACACGCACATGGTGGAGACCGCCAGGCGCGGCCTGTACGCCCCCGACGCGGCGACCGGCATCCCGCCGTCGGTGCGCGACCGCTTCACCCGCCGCACGCGCGGCGACGACGGCGAGGCCAAACTGGCCATGGACGACGAGCTGAAGCGGCTGATCACCTTCAAGCCGCTGAACCTGCTGGAACATTGGCCGATGAAGGGGCCGTTCGATGCGATATTCTGTCGCAACGTGCTGATCTATTTCGACCGTGCCGGGCGCACGCAGGTGATAGAGAATTTCGCGCGCCTTCTCACCCAGGACGGCTACCTGTACCTTGGCCATTCGGAAAGCCTGTACGGCGTCTCGAACGCCTTCCGCCAGACCGGCCCGACCATCTACCGGAGGCTCTAGGGCATGAAGCCCGACGCACGCCGCCCCCCCTCCATCGTCATTCCCGCGAAGGCGGGAATCCATGTGCCGCGCCACGCGCCTGATCCCCGAAGCATGGATCCCCGCCTTCGCGGGGATGACGAAACATGTTCGAACGGTGCAGACCGCAGGTTCGCATGAAGCCCGACGCACGCCGCCGTTCGACCGAGATTCGTCACGGCGGCAGCTATTACAATCCGCAGTTCCAGGCGCACACGCTGAAGGTCTTCCTGGGCCATCATCTGGTCAGCGACCGGGCCGACGTGATGATGGTGACGACGCTGGGATCGTGCGTGGCGGCCTGCGTCTACGACCCGGCGGCGGCGGTGGGCGGCATGAACCATTTCCTGCTGCCCGAGGTCCCGGAAACGGAATCGGGGACGGCGGACGCCGCCTCGCGCTATGGCAGCGTGGCGATGGAGCGGCTGATCAACGAGATCCTGGCGCACGGCGGCCGCCGCTCGCGGCTGGAGGTGAAGGTGTTCGGGGGCGCGCGGGTCATCGATTCCAGCCTGGACGTGGGGCGGCAGAACGCCGCCTTCGTGCTCGACTACCTGCGGCGCGAGGGGCTGGCGCTGGCCGGGCAGGACCTGGGCGGCACGTCGGCGCGGCGCGTGCACTACTTCCCACACAACGGCCGCGCCATGCGCAAGCTGCTGCGGCCCGAGGCGCTGTCGGAAACCGTCAACCAGGAGCTGCGCTTCCGGTCGACGCTGAAGGAAAAGCCCATCGAGGGCGATGTCGAGCTGTTCGGAGAGGACTGAAGCCATGCCAAGGCCCATCCGGGTCGTCGTCGTCGACGACAGCAGCCTGATGCGGGCGATGCTGAAGGACATCCTGGGCCGGGAGCCGGGGATCGAGGTGGTGGGCGCCGCCCGCGACCCGTTCGAGGCGCGCGAGATGATCAAGGCGACCAACCCCGACGTCGTCACCCTGGACGTCGAGATGCCGCGCATGGACGGCATCGCCTTTCTGGAAAAGATCATGACGCTGCGCCCGACGCCGGTGATCATGGTGTCGTCCCTGACGCAGGAGGGCTCGGACGCCACCATCCGCGCGCTGGAGATCGGCGCCGTCGACTGCGTCGCCAAGCCCGACGGATCGGACGGCCACGGTTTCGAGGAGATGGCGCACGAGCTGGCGGCGAAGATCCGCATCGCCGCCGCGGCGCGCCTGTCCATGCGCCGCCCGCCGGCATCGCACACCGTGCTGGCGGCGCCCAGGCGGGCCGGCGCCGGCACCCGCTTCATCGCCATCGGCGCCTCGACCGGCGGGGTGGAACGCATCCGCGAGGTGCTGTCGGTCATGCCCGCCGATTGCCCGCCCATCGTCATCACCCAGCACATGGGGCCCGGCTACGTGCCCAGCTTCGCCGCCCGGCTCGACAAGCAGACGCCGCCCGCGGTGAAGGTGGCCGAGGCCGGCGACCGGCTGGCGCAGGGGGTGGTCTATATCGCCCCCGGCGACCGCCATCTGGCGGTGGTCAAGGACGGCCCCGGCTTCGTCTGCCGGATCGAGGACGCGCCGGCGGTCAGCGGCCATCGCCCGTCGGTGGACGTGCTGTTCCACTCGGTCGCCCGGGCGGCCGGGCCGAACGCCGTGGGGGTCATCCTCAGCGGCATGGGCAAGGACGGCGCGGCGGGCATGAAAGCCATGCGCGAGGCCGGTGCACACACGATCGGCGAGACGGAAAGCAGTTGCGTGGTGTATGGCATGCCCCGTGCGGCGAAGGAGGCCGGCGGCGTGGCGGTCGAGCTGCCGCTGGCGCAGATCCCGGCGGAGATGCTGCGCGCGTTCGACGCCATCGGCGACCGCGCGCGGGCGAGTTGAGGAGCAGGACATGGCAATGAACCGGCACGCCAACGGCGGCGCGGACGACGCACCGGCCGCATCGGCCGATGCCCGCCGCGACCAGATCGCCGTGCACAGCGACCTGCTGGCCACCTGGATGGGCTTCGCCGACGTGCAGCGCCGCACGATCGAGGCGATCCAGGGCGAGCTGACGCGCACCTCCGACACTGTCGAGGACGCCACGCTCGACCTGTCGGCGCGCTTCCGCCAACTCGCCGGCAAGGCGCTGGAGCAGTCGCAGCGCGTCGAGGAGATCGTCGCCATGGCCGGCTCGGTCGCCATCGACGGCGAACGCGTGCCGCTCGACGACCTCGTCAACCACATGCAGGAGATGATCGCCGAGATGATCGCCAACATCGTCCAGCTCTCCATGCGCGCCATGAGCATGGTGTACCTGCTGGACGACGTGCAGAAGGACGTGGGCGAGCTGGAGAAGTCGATCGGCGACATCGATTCCATCAACCGGCAGACCAACTTCCTGGCGCTGAACGCCACCATCGAGGCGAGCCGGGCCGGCGAGGCCGGCCGGACCTTCGCCGTGGTGGCGCAGGAGGTGCGCCACCTGTCGCGCACCACCTCCGAACTGGCCGAGCGCATGCGCAACAAGGTCGGCGCGGTGGTGAGCGGCGTGCGGCACGGCCACGACATCCTGCGCGAGATCGCCAACACCGACATGTCGCCGCAGATGCTGGCCAAGGAACGCGTCGACAAGACGATGGAAAGCCTGGTGGCGCAGACCGCGCATTTCCAGAGCGTGCTGGAGGTGGCGGCCGGCGCGTCGAGCGACATGTCGCAGACCATCGGCCACATGGTCACCCGCATGCAGTTCCAGGACCTGACCAAGCAGCGCCTGGAGGCCATCAACGACAGCCTCGTCGTCGTCACCGCCGGCCTGGAAGACCTGGAACTCCGCACCCGCGCCGAAATGCCGCCGGGCGACATCCCGATGCCGCAGGAATGGCTGGACGGGCTGCTGGGCCGCTTCAAGCTGAGCGAGATGCGCGAACGGTTCGTGCGCAAACTCCTGATGGAGGGAACCGCGCTGGACATGCACGGCGCGCTTGACGTGGATGCGGGCCAGGACGACAGTTCCGGCGGCGACATCGAGCTTTTCTGAACCGCCCCTCGCCTCACCCGGCGCGGCCTCTCAGGGACCCACCAGGGACATCGGATCTATGGATTACGGAATCGACGTCAAGGAGCAGGAGGCAGTGGTCCGGCTTCGCGGCCGCCTCACCTTCAACGACCACGCCAAGCTCCGCGCCCTCATCCGCGAGATGCTGCAGAACAAGGCCAAGCGCCAGATCCTGGATCTGAGCACGCTGGAATTCGTCGACTCGGCGGGCATCGGCATGCTGCTGATCGCGCGCGAGGAAATGGCGAACGTGGACAAGCAGCTCGTGCTGCGCGCCGCGCAGGGGCAGGTCAAGCGCGTGCTGACGGTGGCCCAGCTCAGCAAACTCGTCGTCATCGAAGAATAGGGACGCCCCCCGTGCCGCGTGCCGCCGCCGTCCTGCATGGCCTGGGCATCCCGCAAGACCGCCTGCGGCGGCTGGCGGGCGCGCTGGGCATGGCGTGCTGGACGGGAGGGGATGGGGCCGGCGCGGCGCGCGTCGTCCTCCTGTTCGGCGACGGCGACGCGGCGGAACAGCCCGCCCACTGGCTGCGGCCCTTCGCCGCATGGATCGAGACGGACACCCGGTCCGACGACGCCCTGGGGCGGTCCATCGCCCGCGCCGCCGGCACCGACCTCTACGCCAGCATCACCACGGGCACGGCGAACCGCCTGCACCTCGCCGCCCGCGTCGTCGCCGCGCTGTCGTCGCGCCGCACGCTGAGCGAGACGCAGCGCGACGACATCGAACTGGCGCTGCACGAGGCGATCTCCAACGCCGTCGTGCACGGCAACCTGCAAGTGGACGGCATGAAGGGGTTGAGCGTCGCGGCGCTCGACCGCTTCTCGCACGATCTGGCGGCGCGCATCGCCGATCCCACCTTCGCCGGCCGCCTGATCGAGGTGACCGTGCGGCTGGAACCGCAGGCCGCCGTCGTCGAGGTGACCGACGAGGGCGACGGATTCGCCCCGACCGCCCCGGCCGGGGCGGTCGGGGCCGCCCCCAGCGGCCGCGGCCTGGACCTCATCTCCGCCATCGCCGAGCGGGTCGAACTGCTCGACGAAGGGCGCCGCATCCGCATGAGGTTCGCCCTGTGAGCGGAGCACCGGACAGCGCCGGTTCGGGAGGCGCTCCCGGGGGCGGCCCGCTGCCCATCCGGGACTGCCACATCCTCGTCGTGGACGACACCGACTTCAACCGCACGCTGATCGGCGCGCTGCTGAACGAGGCGGGGTTCCACAACATCGCCTACGCCAAGGACGGGTTCGACGCGCTGGCGCAGATCGAGGCGGCGGCCCCCGACCTCGTCATCCTCGACATCATGATGCCGGGCATGGACGGGTTCGAGGTGTGCCGGCGGCTGCGCGCCGACCACGCCTACGCCGACCTGCCGGTGCTGGTGCAGACCGCGCTGTCCAGCAGCGACGACCGCAACCGCGCCTTCGACGCCGGCACCACCGACCTGATCTCCAAGCCGCTGGACCGCACCGAGCTGCTGGCCCGCGTGCGCATCCACCTGGAAAACCGCATCCTGATCCGCGACCTGCGGCAGTACCGCGCGCGGGTCGAGGGCGAGCTGGCGATCGCCCGGTCGATGTACGAGCACCTGCTGCCCACCCCGGCCACCTGCGACGCGCTGCGCGGGGCGTCCGGCGTCGAGCTGCGCTCGCACACCGTGCTGTCCACCGACATGGGCGGCGACATCTGGGGGCTGGTGCGGCTGGACGGCGGGCGCTTCGGCGTCTACCTGCTGGACATGGCGGGGCGCGGCGTCTCGGCGGCGCTGAACGCCTTCCGCATGCACACGCTGATCCACGAGCTGGCCGTGCTGGGCGACGATCCGGCCGCCTTCCTGACGGAACTGAACGACCGCGCCGCGCGCCTGCTGGAGGTGGGGGAGCACCCCACGCTGCTGTACGGCGTGGTCGACGGCGCGGCCGGCACCTTCACCTACGCCGCCGCCGCGGCGACCAGCCCGGTGCTGCTGCTGCCCGACGGCGGCGTGCGCTTCGGCGACGCGGCCGGGCTGCCGGTGGGCATCGTCGCCGGCACCCGGTACGAGGCGCGCGAACTGCCGCTGCCGGACGGCGCCGCGCTGATGCTGCATTCCAACGCCGTGCTCGACGCGCTGGAGGCGGGGGCCGCCGCGGGGCTGGACACGGTGATCGCGCGGGCGCTGGCGGAGGCCGGCGGCGAAACCCGTTTCGAGACGGTGACGCGGGCGCTGGCCGGCGCGCTGGGCGACACGCCGCACGACGACCACGCGCTGGTCTGGCTGGAGCGCCGGGGGGGAGGCGGGACATGAGCGGGAGCGGAAGCGGCGCGGCCGCCGCCCTGGACGCCGGGGCCAACCGGGACCTTCCCGGCATCGGGCACGCCCGCGTCATGATCGTCGACGACAACCGGGTGAACCGCCACCTGCTGATGGCGCTGCTGGAGCGCGGCGGCATGTGCCACGTGGAGCTGGCGGAGGACGGGCGCGACGCGCTGGCCCGCATGGAGCGTTTCCAGCCCGACCTCATCCTGCTCGACCTGATGATGCCGAACCTGGACGGGTTCGAGATGTGCCGGCAGCTGCGCGCCGACCCGCGCTGGGCCGACCTGCCGGTGCTGGTGCAGTCCAGCCTGAACCGGGCCGAGGACCGGGCGCGCGCCTTCGCCGCCGGCGCCACCGATTACGTCACCAAGCCGATCAACGCCATCGAGCTGCTGTCGCGCGTGCGCATCCACCTGCAGAACCGCGCGCTGGTGCACGATCTGCGCCTGTTCCACCGCCGCACCGAGGCGGAGCTGGAGCTTGCCCGCGCCATGCAGGAGCGGCTGATGCCGGTCGCCGCGCGGCAGGCCGGCATCGAGGCGGACGCGCGCGTGACGATCAACGCCCACTTCGCCCCCTCGTCCGAGCTGGGCGGCGATTTCTGGGACCTGCGGCGCGACGACCAGGACCGCGCGGTGGTCTACATGGTGGATTTCTCCGGCCACGGCGTGGGGGCGGCGCTCAACACCTTCCGCCTGCACGCCATCGTCCAGCAGATGGACTTCGCCGGCTTCGACCCCACCGCCTTCCTGGCGGCGCTCAACACGCGGCTGTGCACGCTGCTGCCCAGCGGCCAGTTCGCCACCATGCTGGCCGGCGTCATCGACCCGGCGGCGGGCCGCTTCCACTACGCGTCCGCCGGTTCCACCAAGCCGATGGTCTGGGCGCCGGGCGACACGAGACCGACGCTGGGCGACAGCGCCGGCCTGCCGCTCGGCCTGCTGGCCTCGGCCACCTACGAGGCGCGCTCGCTGCCGCTGCCGCCGGGCGGGCGGCTGTTCCTCTATTCCGACGCCGCCATCGAGATTCCGGTCGGCGACGACGTGCTCGACGAGACGGGCCTCGCCGTGCTGGTCGCCAACCACATGGGCCTGCCCGATGGGAGCCAGCCCGACGGGGGCCGCTTCCTCGACGCCGTGATCGCCGACCTGAACGCCACCGGCCCCATCGACGACGACCTCACCGCCCTGCTGGTGACGCGGCGCGCGTGACGCCGCCCGGCCGGCGCGCGGCCGGCGCCTGGACAGGACAGGACCCCAGGACCGCCATGGCCACCCTCATCGAAGCCCTCACGCTCGCCGTCGAGCACCACCGCGCCGGCCGCCTCGCCGAGGCCGAGGTGCTGTACGGCCGCATCCTCGACGCCGATCCGGAGAACGCCACGGCGCTGCACCTGCTGGGCGTGCTGCTCGCCGGGCGCGGCGAGGATGCGGATGCGGCGGCGCTGATCGCCCGCTCGATCGCGGCCGACGGCGGCGACGCCAACGCCCACTACAACCTCGCCACCATCCTGGAACGGCTGGGCCGCACCGCGCAGGCCGAGGCGGGCTATCGCG
>DASWVP010000555.1:0-5757 GCA_036401175.1 Azospirillum sp.
GGCGCCCGCGCTCGGCCAGCACGGCGGCGGTCGGGCGCGCGCCATCCTCCGGCCGCCGGCGCGCCCAGGCGTCGGTGGTCAGGCGGGGCAGCCAGAGCGACAGGATCCGCCGCGCCATACCGGTTCACCTCCTTGAAACAGGAACAATTCAGGAACATGATAGGCGCGAATTCGGCCCGTGTGGAGTCCCAAGCGCGGGCTTCGCCATTCCGAAGGGGGTGCTTCGCATGCGCGCGCTTGCCCCGTGCGGGCGGGGCGCCGACATTGTTGCGATGAGGACGATCATCACGGCCGCGCTCGCGCTCGGCCTCGCCGCCTGCGCCGGCCCGGACCTGCGGGACGAGACGCCCGGCACCGCCGCCGCGCCACTGCCCACGGGCATCCGCACGCAGACCTACATTCCCGCCGCCACGGCCGATTCGCCCGGAACGGCGACGCAGCCGCCCACCGCCCAGCCGCCCGTCACCCGGCCCATGCCCCCGGCGCAGCCGCAGCAGCCGACACCCCCGGCGCGCCGGCGCGGCAGCTCGACGCCGCCGGACCAGCTTTTCCCGCCGCCCGGCTCCGGCATGCCGCAGGCGGTCCCGGCGCCGATGCCGAACACCGACGCGACGATCAACCAGTTCAAGCGCAACCAGATGCAGACGGACGTCGACCGCCTGCGGAACCAGGACGCGCTCGGCCGGCTCGATCCCCTCCAGCAGCGCGACCTGATGAACCGCCAGCACGAGATGGACCGTCTGGGCCGCTGAGCGGCGGCGTCTCATCTCCTTCCCCCATGCCCCCGCCCCGGCTATACCGGCGGGGAACGCAAAAGGGGTGGGGGTATGGCGATCCGTTCGCTTCTCGTCGCGGTCCTGCTGGTGCTGACGGCCCTGCCGGCGGAGGCGCGCACGCTGCTCACCGGCACCGCCTTCGCGGCCGGCTTCCTCGGGCCGGTCGGCGTGCTGGAGCATCTGCTGGGCCTGCTCGCCGTCGGCCTGTGGGCCGGGCAGAACGGCTCCGCCGCCGTCTGGCAGGTGCCGGCGGCGGCGCTCACCGCCGCGCTGGCCGCCGGGGCGGCGGCGCATTTCGGCCTGCGCCTGCCCTTCGCGGCGGAGGGGCTGGCGGGCTCCCTGGTGGTGCTGGGGGCGCTGGTGGCACTGGGGCTGCGGGCGCCGCTGGTGGTCGCCGTCCTGGTGGCCGCGCTGGCCGCCGTGTTCCACGGCTATGTGCAGGCGGGCGGGGCGCTGTTCTGGGCGGGGTTCGCGGCGTCGGCGCTGCTGCTCACCGCGGCCGGGGTGGGGCTGGTGGCGGTGCTGGGGCAGGCGGTGTCGATGCGGGCGGTGCAGATGTGTGGCGGTGCGGTAGCACTTGCCGGCGTTCTGGCGCTGGTGCGGCTGTTTTAGCCGCTTGGCGCCTTGAAAAAGCTGGATTGCCGGGTCACGTCTTCCACATTCCGTCGCCGTTTCCCTCACGACCGCAGATTGGAAAGCCGGTGAAGCGCGCACCCGCCCACACGCCACGCGTCTCCATCGGCCGGGGCATCGGCCGGAGCGTGTCGCGCCGCCATGTGCTGGCCGGCGCCGCGGGGCTGGCGCTGTGCGCCGCGTCCGGCCCCTCGCGGGCGCAGGACCTGAAGTTCTTCCGCATCGCCACCGGCACCACGGGCGGCACCTATTTCCCCATCGGCGGGCTGATCGCCAACGCCATTTCCAACCCGCCGGGATCGCGCCCGTGCGAGAAGGGCGGAAGCTGCGGCGTGCCGGGGCTGATCGCGGTGGCGCAGGCGACCATCGGCTCGGTCGAGAACATCGAGCTGCTGCGCGTCAACGGCGCCGACGCGGCGCTGGCGCAGGCCGACGTGGCGTACTGGGCCTACACCGGCACCGGCACCTACGCCGGCAAGCCGCCGTTCGAGGCGCTGCGCAGCATCGGCACGCTGTACACCGAGGCCGTGCACATCGTCGTGCGCGCCGACAGCGACATCCACACCATCCCCGACCTGAAGGGCAAGGTGGTGTCGGTCGGCGAGGAGGGCTCGGGCACGCTGGTCGACGTGCGCGTCATCCTGGCCGCCTACGGCCTCAAGGAAAGCGATTTGCAGCCGCGCTATCTCAAGCCCGGCACCGGCGCCGACCGGCTGGTGCGCGGCGAGGTCGACGCCTTCTGCATCGTCGGCGGCTATCCGGTGGCGGCGGTCACCGACGTGGCCGGCAAGGTGCCGATCCGTCTTCTGCCCATCGAGGGGCCGCCGGCCGAGGCGCTGCGCAAGGCTGAACGCTTCTTCATCGACACCACCATCCCCGCCGACACCTACCCCTGGGTGCCGGCGACGCGCGTGCTGAGCGTGGGTGCGGAGTTCCTGGTCCGCGCCGACCGCGAGGACGCGCTGGTGTACGGCATCACGCGGGCGCTGTGGAACGAGACGACGCGCCGCCTGCTTGCCGACGGGCACCCGCGCGGGCGCGGGCTGGACCCGGCGAAGGCGGTCGCCTCGATCTCCGTTCCCCTGCATCCCGGCGCCGAGCGCTATTACCGCGAGGCCGGGCTGATCGGCAACGCCGCCAACGAGTCCGGCGGCAACACGCCCGCCACCCCCGAAGCCGAGCGCAAACCCGAGCCCGAGCGCAAATGATGCCCCCGAAACGCACCGTTCCCCACGGCGCGTGGCCGTCGCCGGTCAGCGCGCGCAGCCTCACCGACGCCGGAGTCGGCTTGCGCTCCCCCTGGCTGGCGGACGGCGCCGTCTGTTGGCTGGAATCGCGCCCGGCGGAGGGTGGCCGCACGGTGCCCGTGCGCCGCGCGGCGCACGGCGTCACCGCCGACCTGCTCGGCCCCGGCTGGGACGTGCGCACCCGCGTGCACGAATACGGCGGCGGCGACGTGCTGGCGCTGGACGAGGCGCTGGTGTTCTGCAACGCCGCCGATCAGGCGGTGTACCGCGCCGCGCCGGGCGGCACGCCGGTGGCGCTGAGCGTGCCGGGGCGCGACCGCTTCGCCGATCTGGCCTTCGACGCGCCGCGCCGCCGAATCCTGGCGGTGCGCGAGCGCCACGCGGAAGGCGGCGGGCACGCCGAGCCGGAGAACGCGCTGGTGGCGCTGCCGCTCGACGGCGACGCTCCGTCCGATGGTGGCGTCGTTCTGGCTTCCGGCGCCGACTTCTACGCCTCTCCGCGCGTCGATGCCGATGGCCGGCGGCTGGCCTGGGTGAGCTGGAATCACCCCAACATGCCCTGGGACGGCACCGAGCTGTGGGTCGCCGACCTCGCCCCCGACGGCCTTCCGGCGGCCCCCGTGCGCGTGGCCGGCGGGCCGGAGGAATCGGTGGTGCAGCCCGTGTGGCTGCCGGACGGCCGGCTGGTGTACGTGTCCGACCGCGGCGGCTGGTGGAACCTGTACGTCTGGGACGGCGCCGCATCCCGCGCCGTGCTGCCGATGGAGGCGGAGTTCGCCCGCCCCATGTGGGTGTTCGGCGAGGCCGACGTGGTGGCGCTGGACGCCCGCACGCTGGCCTGCGCGTACACCCGCGACGGGCTGTGGTTCCTGGGGCTGGTGGATGTCGATGACGGACGCCTGACGCCGGTCGAGCTGCCCGCCTTCACCCGCATCGGCGACCTGTCGGCGCGGGGGCGCACGCTGGCCTTCATCGCCGCCGGCCCGGCCGAGCCGGGCGCGGTGGTCACGCTGGATCTCACGCTGGACCTCGACAAGCGGACACCGCAGGTGGCGAAGCGCGGCATGGCCACGGCGCCGGACCCGGCGTACGTGTCGTCGCCCACGCCGATCCGCTTCCCGACCGGCGACGGCGCCGTCGCGCACGCCTTCTACTACCCGCCCGCCAACGCCGACGTACGGGCGCCGGACGGTGAGAAGCCGCCGCTGATCGTGCGCGGGCACGGCGGCCCGACCTCGGCCACCGCCGCCGCCTACGCGCCGAAGATCCAGTACTGGACCAGCCGCGGCTTCGCCGTGGTGGACGTCAACTACCGGGGCAGCACCGGCTATGGCCGTGCCTACCGCGACGCGCTCAAAGGGCAATGGGGCATCGCCGACGTGGAGGATTGCGTCGCCGCCGCCAGGCATCTGGCCGGGCAGGGGCTGGCCGACCCGGCGCGGCTGATCATCACCGGCAGCAGCGCCGGCGGCTACACGACGCTGTGCGCCGTCACCTTCCACGACACCTTCCGCGCCGGGGCCAGCCATTACGGCATCAGCGACCTGGAGGCGCTGGCGACCGACACCCACAAGTTCGAGGCGCGCTACCTGGACAGCCTCGTCGGCCCCTATCCGGCGCGCAAGGACCTGTACGAGGCGCGCTCGCCCATTCACTTCGTCGACCGTCTGGCGGTGCCGATGGTGTTCTTCCAGGGCCTGGAGGACAAGGTTGTGCCCCCGAACCAGGCCGAGCGCATGGTGGCCGCCATCGACGCCAAGGGCCTGCCCGTCGCCTACGTCACCTTCCCCACCGAGCGCCACGGCTTCCGCAAGGCCGAAAGCATCGTCGCGGCCCTGGAAGGCGAACTGTACTTCTACGGCCGCATCTTCGGCTTCACCCCGGCGGGGGATTTGCCGGGGATTCCGATTCGGAATTTGTGAGAGGAAGAAGAATATAATAACACGGATACACACGGATCAGGGCGCGGATGCACACGAAAAGATATTTGTCCGTGTGCATCCGTGTCTAAATCCGTGTGTATCCGTGTTTATTCACTCATCATCTCCGCAGCGTTTCCTGATCGATCACCCATTCCTCGTCCCGCGCCGCCGCGTACCATTCCCGCATGGCCGGAAGGTCCAGCACGGCGTCGGCGTACGCGCGGCTGATCGAATCCAACTCCACGCCGTACGTCTGGAAGCGCGTCACCACCGGCGCGTACATGGCGTCGGCGATGGAGAAGCGGCCGAACAGGAACGGCCCCTCCGCGCCGAAGCGCGTCCGCGCGTCGTTCCACAGCGCCGTGACGCGGGCGATGTCGGCCGCGCACTCCGGCGTGCGGCCCAGGCCCGGATACGTGCCCTTCAGGTCCATCGGCATGGCCGTGCGCAGCGCGGCGAAGCCGGAATGCATCTCCGCCGACACTGATCGCGCCACGGCGCGGGCGTGCGCGTCCGCCGGCCACAGCGCCGCGTCGGGGAAGGTCTCCGCCAGATACTCGCCGATCGCCAGGGAATCCCAGACTGTCCGCCCGCCGTGCTTCAGCAGCGGCACCCGGCCCGATGGCGAGTGCGCGAGGATGCGCGCCTTGCTGTCCGGCCGGCGGAGCGGGATCACGACCTCCGCGAAGGGCCGGCCGGTGCGCTTCAGCATCAGCCAGGGGCGCAGCGACCAGGATGAATAGGCCCTGTTGCCGAGGACGAGCGTGAGATCGGACATGGCACCCGCCGTGGGTTGTGGAGGCCGCGCAGTCTATCCCCGCCGGGGAAAGCGCCGCAATCGGGGATGAAAGCCCCTTTCCAGCCGCCGTCCGGCGCGCCATCCTCTTGGACTCGTGCCCCTTGGGTTATGACCGAGTCCGTAACAGGAAGGCCCCCCGCGTTGCTCGCCACCCTGCGCGCCAAGGACGGCGCCGACACCGTTCCCGTCACCCCGCTGACCAAGGCCGACCTTCCGGGCTGGCTGGCCGGGCAGTCCGCCGCGACCGCCGCCTGGGTCAAGGCCGTCAACTTCACCGCCGAGGCCGGCGCGGTCGCGCTGCTGCCGGGCGACGACGGCCGGCTTGGCCGCGTGCTGGCCGGCGTGCCGGCGCTGGACGACGTGTGGGCGCTGGCCGGGCT
>DASWVP010000556.1:0-16015 GCA_036401175.1 Azospirillum sp.
GGGGCGCGCCCCGGCAACTGCCCCTTCAGCGCCAGCCGTTCCCGGTTGGCGTTGCGCAGCGCGCGCGGCAGCCGGCGGGCGACCCACGGCCGCCCCGCCAGACGCTGCAACGGGTGCGCGCGTTCCAGGTCCGGGTCCAGCGCGCCGCCGACGATGAGCAGCCCGGCGACGCGCGCGCCGAAGTCCACCGCCGCCCGCGCGGCGATCGGCCCGCCCAGGGAATAGCCGACGAGGATCGGCCGGCGCCCCGCGCGCTCCTCCAGCAACGCATCCAGCGCCGCCGCCTGTTCGTCCAGCCCGGTCGGCGCCGCCTCCGGCCCGCTCCAGCCGAAGCCGGGGCGGTCCACCGCGACGAACTCCAGCCCGGCCGGAACGTCGGCCAGCAGGTGCGACCAGTCCTCCGCCGCGCTCGGGCTGCCGTGCACGAAGATCACGCGGCGCCCGTGCGGATCGCCGGCGGACAGGAAACTGAGATCCCCGGCCATGTGCCGGGCGATGCCCTGCCGGCACTCCCCCGGCGCCCAACGCGGATGCCGCTGGATGAGCCGATCGAAGAGGGTGCGCGCGGCGCCCCGCAGCCAGCGCAGGTCGTATCGCATGCCACCCACGCGCGCCGAGGTCACGGCCGGAACCGTGCGTATCGATAAGCCTGCAACGCCCGCGCCTTCATTCATCGTCTCCACCCGCACCGATGATAGCGACCCGCATGCGAATTGACAGCCGCGCGCATCCCTGGAATCGGCATGGCGCGATCTTGACACAGCGCCGCCTCGACCGATATTGAATGAACGTTCATTATTATTCGTACACGGTCCCATGCCCGACGACGGCTCCCCTCCCATCCAGCGCCGCAACCGCCGCAAGGACGCCCGTCCGGCCGAGGTGATCGAGGCCGCGCGCGACCTGTTCATCTCCCGCGGCTTCGCGGCGACCAAGCTGGAGGACGTGGCGCGCCGCGCCGGGGTGAGCGTCGGCCTGCCCTATCTCTACTTCGAGAACAAGGTCGGGCTGTTCAAGGCGGTGGTCGAGCACTCGATCCTGCCGCAGTTCCGCCTGGGCGAGGAGATGCTGGACGGCTTCGACGGCCCGACCGAGGAGCTGCTGCGCGCCATGGCGCACAAGTACTGGGAGCTGGAGCAGTCGCCGCTGGGCGGCCTGCCCAAGCTGGTGATCGCCGAGGCCGGCAACTTCCCCGACCTCGCGCGCTTCTACATGGACGAGGTGGTGGTGCGCGGCCGCCGGCTGTTCACCCGCGTGCTCCGCCGCGGCATCGAGCGTGGCGAGTTCCGTCCCGTGGACGCCGAAGCCATGGCCCGCGTGGTGGCCGCCCCGCTGACCATGCTGTCGGTCTGGCATCATTCGCTGGCTCCGTTCGAGCCCGAGCCCAAGCCTTCGGCGCACGCCTACCTCGACGCCTATCTCGACCTCGTGCTGCACGGCCTGCGGGCCATTCCCGGGAACCCCCGCCATGACTGACGGCACGCCGCGCCCGCGCCTGCGACGCTTCCTCGCCACCGCCATCGCCGTCCTCGCCGTGGCGGGCGGCGCCGTCGTCTGGCAGGGCCGCTCCAGCGGGCAGGCGGCGGTCGATCCCGCGCCGCCGCCGGCATCGCGCCCCATCGAACTGGCCGCCATCGAGGTGACGACGGTGACGCCGCGCACGCTGACCGCCGGCGTGCGCCTCACCGGTTCGGTCAAGCCGCTGGAACAATCCACCGTCAAGGCGGAGGTGGCGGCCAAGCTGGTCGAAGTGCTGGTGCGCGAGGGCCAGACGGTGAAGCGCGGCGACGTGCTCGCCCGCTTCGACACGGTCGAACTGGCGGCGAGGCTGGCCGAGAAGCAGAGCAACCTGGAGGGCGCGCGGGCGCAGCTCGTCCTGGCCGAGAAGACGCAGGCCAAGAACCTGGCGCTGCACCGCAAGGACATCGTCGCCGAAAGCAGCCTGGACCAGTCGCAGAGCACCTTCCGCTTCCAGCAGGCGCAGGTCGGCGCGCTGACCGCCCAGGTCGAGCTGGCGAAGGAGGCGCTGCGCGACGCCGTGGTGACGGCGCCCATCGACGGCACCGTGTCCGAACGCAATGTGACCCCCGGCGAGACGCTGGCCGTCAACGCCAGGATGTTCACCCTGGTCGACCTGCGCACCGTCGAGGTGGAGGCCGTCGTCCCCGCCGACGAGGTGGCCCGCCTGAAGCCCGGCCAGACCGCCGGCATCCGCGTCGACGGCTTCGGCGACCGCGTCTTCCGCGGCACCATTGCCCGCATCAACCCGATGGCCCAGGCCGGCAGCCGCGCCATCCCCGTCTACGTCGCCGTCGACAATGCCGACGGCGCCTTGCGCGGCGGCATGTTCGCCACCGGCGAGGCCATCGTGGCCGAGGCCGCCGACGCCATCGCCCTGCCCGCCACCGCCCTGCGCCGGGACGAGGAGGGCGACTTCGTGCTGGCGGTCGCCAACGGCCAACTGGTCCGCCGCAAGGTGGTACGCGGTCCGGTGTGGGAACGCGGCGACCTCGTCCAGGTGGACGGGCTGGAACGCGGCGCCGTCGTCGTCACCGGCCCCCTGCCCGGCCTGAAGCCCGGCGTCGCGGTGACGGTGGCGGAGCGGTCGTAACATTCAAGGTCGGGATACCCCATGCCCATCACCCGCATCAGCGTCGACAACCCCGTGTTCGCCACCATGATGATGGTGGCGCTGATGGTGTTCGGCCTGTTTTCCTACCAGCGCCTGGGCGTGGAGCAGTTTCCCGACATCGAGTTCCCGATCGTCGTCGTCTCCACCGAATACCCCGGCGCCAGCCCGGAATCGGTGGAGACCGAGATCAGCCGCCCGGTCGAGGAGGCGGTCAACACCATCGCCGGGATCAAGACGCTGACCTCGCGCTCCTACGAGGGGCGCTCGATCGTCATCGCCGAGTTCGAGCTGAAGACCAGCGCCGTCCAGGCGTTGCAGGACGTGCGCGAGAAGGTGGCGGCCATCCGCGCCGCCTTCCGGACCGAGGTCAAGGACCCGCAGATCACCCGCTTCAACCCGGACGACCAGCCCATCGTCTCGGTCGCGGTGAAGTCGGAGATCCGGTCCTTGCGCGACCTCACCACGCTGACCGACCAGATCGTGCTGAAGCGGCTGCAGAACGTGCGCGGCGTCGGCCGGGCCACCATCGCCGGCGGCGTCAAGCGGCAGATCCAGGTGCGCCTGCATCCCGAACGGCTGGAGGCGATGAACGTCGGCGTGGACGAGGTGATCCGCGCCGTCCGCACCGAGAACCAGGACGTCCCCGCCGGCACGGTGGAGGGCGGCGGGCGCGAGCGCGTCGTGCAGGTCGACGGCCGGGTGATGCAGCCGCGCCAGCTCCTCGACCTCATCGTCGCGCGGCGCGGCGGCACGCCGGTGCGCCTGGGCCAGGTCGCCGAGGTGGTCGACGGCCAGGAGGAGCAGGACTCGGTCGCCCTGTTCAACGGCTCGCCCGCGCTGGCCGTGGACGTCGTCAAGATGCAGGGCGCCAACACCATCGAGACAGCGCGCGGCATCCGCACGGCGGTGGCGGAGCTGCAGGCGGCCGGCGTGCTGCCGTCCGACGTGCGGCTGGAGGTGGTGCGCGACAGCGCGCGCGGCATCACCAACTCGCTCACCAACGTGCAGCACACGCTGATCGAGGGCGGCTTCCTGACCATCGCCATCGTGATGCTGTTCCTGGGGTCGTGGCGCAGCACGGTGATCACCGGGCTGACGCTGCCCGTGGCGGTGCTGGGCACCTTCGGCGTGCTGTACTTCCTGGGCTTCACCATCAACATGATGACGCTGATGGCGCTGTCGCTGGCCATCGGCATCCTGATCGACGACGCCATCGTGGTGCGCGAGAACATCATGCGCCACCTGCACCGCGGCCAGGACCACCGGCGGGCGGCGCTGGACGGCACCAGCGAGATCGGGCTGGCGGTGCTCGCCACCACGCTGACCATCGTCGCGGTGTTCCTGCCGGTGGCCTTCATGGGCGGCATCATCGGCCGGTTCTTCCTGCAATTCGGCATCACCGTGTCGGCGGCGGTGCTCATCTCGCTGTTCGTCTCCTTCACGCTCGATCCCATGCTGTCCAGCGTGTGGTACGACCCGGCGGCGCACGGCAAGCACGGGCGCGGCCCCTTCGGCCGCTTCGCCGTCGCCTTCGAACGCGGCTTCGACCGCTTCGCGCGGGCTTACGGCCGGCTGCTGGGCTGGGCGCTGCGGTGGCGCTGGGTGGTGATGGTGGTGGCGCTGGCGGCGTTCTTCGGCAGCTTCTTCCTGGTGCGCTTCATCGGCACGGAGTTCGTGCCCCCCGCCGACCTGGGCGAGATGGTGGTGGAGGTGGAAACGCCGGTCGGCTCCTCCCTCGCCTACACCACCGCCAAAATGCGGCAGGTGGAGGGCGCGCTGCGCGAGTTCCCGGAGGTGGCCTACACCTACGCCACGGTCAACACCGGCGCGGCGGTCGGCAAGAACCGCGGCTTCGCCTACGTGCGGCTGGTGCCGATCGACCAGCGCGAACGCACCCCCACCCAGCTGCAGGTGCCGATCCGCGCGCGGCTGGCCAGCGTGCCGGGCATCACCATCGCGGTCGGCATCCCCGGCGCCATGGGCACGCAGAAGCAGCTCCAGCTCTCCATCCAGGGCCGCGACATCGCCGAGCTGGACCGCATCTCCCAGCAGGCGATGGCGGCGATGCGCACCGTGCCCGGCATGGTCGACGTGGATTCCAGCCTGAAGGCGGCCAAGCCGACGCTGTCGGTGAAGCTGGAACGCGATCTGGCCAGCGAGCTGGGCATCGGCACCGCCCAGGTGGCGCAGACGCTGCGCCCGCTGTTCGCCGGCGACAAGGTCTCCACCTGGAAGGCGCCGGACGGCGAGACCTACGACGTGCTGGTCCGCCTGCCCGAACACGACCGGACAGGCCGCGCCGACCTCGACCGCATCCACCTCGCCAGCCCGCTGCCGACGGCGGACGGCACGCCGCGCATGATCCCGCTGTCGCAGGTGGCACAGGTCGACACCACGCTGGGCGCCTCGCAGATCAACCGCCGCGACCTCCAGCGCGAGGTGAACGTCAGCGCCAACGTGCAGGGCCGCCCGGCCGGCGACGCCGGCCGCGACCTGCAGGCGGCGATCCAGGGCATCAAGCTGCCGCCCGGCTACCGCTTCGTCTTCGGCGGCTCGACCAAGGACATCGCGGAGACGACGGGCTACGCGGCGCAGGCGCTGGGTCTGGCGGTGATCCTCATCTACCTGATCCTGGCGTCGCAGTTCGGCAGCTTCCTCCAGCCGCTCGCCATCATGGCGTCGCTGCCGATGGCGCTGATCGGCGTGTTCGGCGGCCTGCTGGTGGCGCAGTCCACGCTGAACATCTTCAGCGCCATCGGCTTCATCATGCTGATGGGTCTCGTCACCAAGAACGCCATCCTGCTGGTCGACTTCGCCAACCACGCGCGCAAGGCCGGCAAGAGCCTGCACGACGCCATAATCGAGGCCGGCATCATCCGCCTGCGCCCCATCGTCATGACCACCATGGCGATGATCTTCGGCATGCTGCCCCTGGCGCTGGCCATCGGCGAGGGCGCGCAGCAGCGCGCCCCCATGGCGCACGCGGTGATCGGCGGCCTGATCAGCTCGACCCTGCTGACGCTGCTGGTGGTGCCGGTGATCCTGTCCTACCTGGACGGCCTGTCGCGCCGCCTGAAGCGCTGGTTCGGACGGAAGGAACCCATCCTTCAAAATCCCTCCCCCGCCCCCGGCGGGGGAGGTTAGGAGGGGGCAAGGTTTCTCCAGGCGGCTGCGGCCTCACGGATCCTTGGACAAGCCGCTGCCCCCACCCTCCCACTTCGTGGGCCCCTCCCTCCCCCGGCGGGGCCGGGGGAGGGGCAACAATCACTCCCCCCCGATCGCCGCGCTGCCGGGCGGCACGGCGGCGGGCTGGCCGCGCCGGCGGTTCACGGCGGCGGCCAGGGACTCCATGTACAGGTACAGGACCGGCGTGATGTACAGCGTCAGCAGCTGCGACACGATCAGCCCGCCGACCACGGCGAGGCCCAGCGGCTGGCGCAGCTCGGCCGCGGCACCGTGCGCCACGGCGATCGGCAGCGTGCCCATGATGGCCGCCATGGTCGTCATCATGATCGGGCGGAAGCGCAGCAGGCACGCCTTCTCGATGGCCTCGGCCGGCGCCATGCCCTGCCCGCGCTGGGCGTCCAGGGCGAAGTCGATCATCATGATGGCGTTCTTCTTGACGATGCCGATCAGCATCAGCACGCCGATCACCGCGATCACCGTCAATTCCTGGCCGAACAGCATCAGCGTCGCCAGCGCCCCCACCGCCGCCGACGGCAGGCCGGACAGGATGGTCAGCGGGTGGATGAAGCTTTCGTAAAGCACGCCCAGCACGATGTAGATCACCAGCACCGCCGCGGTGATCAGCAGCGCCTGCCCCGCCTGCGCGTCCTGGAACACCTGCGCGGTGCCGGCGAAGCCGGTGCTGACCGTGGCGGGCAGGACCATGCGCTGCTCGATCGCGCGGATCGCCGCCACCGCGTCGCCCAGCGCCGCACCGGGGGCGACGTTGAAGGAGATGGTGACGGCCGGCAACTGCCCCTGGTGGTTCACCGACAGCGGCCCGGCTGTGCGCTCCACCCGCGCGAAGGCGTCCAGCGGGATCAGCTTGCCAGCGGTGTTGCGCACATAGACGCGCGACAGCGCGCTGTCGTCCTGCTGATAGCGCGGGTCCAGCTCGATCACGACCTGATAGTCGTTGCTGGGGGTGTAGATGGTGGACACCTGCCGCTGGCCGAAGGCGCTGTACAGGGTGGAGCGCACCTGATCCACCGCCACCCCCAGCGTCGCCGCCTTTTCGCGGTCGATGTGGACGTAGGCCTGCGGGCTGTTGAGCTGCAGGTCGCTGGCCACGTCCTGCATGATCGGCACATCGTGCATCGCCTGTTCCAGGCGCTGCGCCCAGGTGTACAGCTCCGGCAGGTCGAGCGCCTGGACGGTGTACTGGTACTGGCTCTTGGACGAACGGCCGCCCAGGCGCAGGTTCTGCACCTGCTGGATGAACACGGCGAAGCCGGGGATGCGCTGCAGCTCGCGCCGCAGCTCCTGCACCACCTGGGGTGCCGGCGCGCGTTCGGCGCGGGGCTTCAGCGCCACGAACATGCGTCCGGTGTTGGAGGTCGGGTTCGGCCCGCCGGCCCCGGCGGAGGAGTTGACGTAGGCCACTGCCGGGTGCGCCTGCACGATGGCCGCCGCCTGCCGCTGCCGCTCCGCCATTGCCGGGAACGACACGTCGGGGGCGGCTTCGGTCTGGATGAAGAGCTGGCCGATGTCCTCGGTCGGGAAAAAGCCCTTGGGAATGGCGGTGTAGAAATAGCCGGTGCCGACGACGGTGCCGAGGAAGACCACGAGCATCACCGGCTTGTGCCGCAGGCACCAGCGCAGCGTCACGGCGTAGGCCCGCAGCATGCCGTCAAACCCGGCCTCCAGCGCGCGGCCGAACACGCCCTCCTTCTCGCCGAGCTTTTCGCGCGTGAGAAAGCGCGAGCACAGCATGGGCGTCAGCGTCAGCGACACGAAGGCGGACGCGCCGATGGCCATGGTCACCACCAGCGCGAACTCGTGGAACAGCCGCCCGACGACGCCGCCCATCAGCAGGATGGGGATGAACACGGCGACCAGCGACAGCGTGATCGACACGATGGTGAAGCCGATCTCGCGCGCGCCCCGGATGGCCGCCTGGAAGGGCGGCACCCCCTCTTCGACATAGCGGACGATGTTCTCCAGCATGACGATGGCGTCGTCCACCACCAGCCCGACCGACAGCGTCAGCGCCAGCAGCGAGATGTTGTCGATGGAAAAGCCCAGGAGGTGCATGCCCGCCGCCGTGGCGATCAGCGAGATCGGCACCGCCAGCGCCGGGATCATCGTCGCCGACAGCTTGCGCAGGAACAGGAAGATCACCAGCACCACCAGCACCACGGTGAGCGCCAGCGTGAACTGCACGTCCTCCACCGCCAGACGGATGGAGATGGAGCGGTCGCTCGTCACCTCGATCGACACGCTGGGCGGCAACTGCGCGCGGAACGCCGGCAACTGCGCGCGCACGCGGTCCACCACGTCCACGGTGTTGGCGTCGGGCTGGCGCTGCACCGCAAGGATGATGGCGCGGGTGCCGTTGTACCAGCTCGCCACGCGCGTGTTCTCGACGCTGTCCAGCACGGTCGCCACGTCGCCCAGGCGCACCGGGGCGCCGTTGCGGTGCGCGATGATCAGGCCGCGGAACGCGTCGGCGTTCGGAAGCTGCGGGTTGGCGGCCAGCACCAGCTGCTGGCGTTCGCCCGACAGCGTGCCGACCGGCGTGTTGGCGTTGGCCGAGGCCAGCGCCTTTTGCACCTCGTCGATGCCGATGCCGCGGATCGCCAGCGCGTTGGGGTCGATCTGCACCCGCACCGCGTACTTCTGCGAACCGTAGATCAGCACCTGCGCCACGCCGGCCAGCGTGGCGACGCGCGGCTGCACGATCGTCTCGGCATAGTCGTTCAGCGCCGACAGCGGCTGCGTGGGCGAGAACAGCGACAGGAACAGGATCGGCTGGTCGGCCGGGTTGACCTTGCGGTAGCTGGGCGGGTTGGTCATTTCCGCCGGCAGGCGGCGTTGCGTGCGGGCGATGGCCGCCTGCACGTCGGCCGCCGCGTCGTCGATGTCGCGCTCCAGCGCGAACTGGATGGTGATCGACGTGCCGCCCAGCGTCGAGGACGAGGTGATGGTGTCGATGCCGGCGATAGTCGAGAACTCGCGCTCCAGGGGCGAGGCGACGGAGGCCGCCATCGTCTCCGGGCTGGCGCCGGGCAGGCTGGCGCTGACGCTGATGACCGGAAAGTCGACGCGCGGCAGCGCCGCCACCGGCAATTGCCGGTAGCCGGCCACGCCCGCCAGGATCAGCGCCGCCGTCAGCAGGATCGTCATCACCGGACGGCGGATGCACAGCTCCGACAGGTTCACGACGGGCCTCCCGCCGTTCCGGGCTTGCCGGCCTCGGCCTTGCCGCCCGGCTCGCTCTTCCGGTCGCCGCCGGGCCCGCGGTCGGCGACCGGGGCGCCGGGGTACAGGCGCGACTGGCCGTCCACCACCACGCGCTCGCCCGCCTTCAGGCCGCCGGCGATCACCGACAGCCCCTCGTGCGTGCGGGCGACGGCGACGGTGCGCATCTCCACCGTGTTGTCGGGCTTCACCACATAGACGAAGCGCCCCTCCTGCCCGGTCTGCACGGCGGCGGCGGGCACGGTCAGCGCCTGCGGCTCGATGCGCAGGGTCAGCACCACGTCGACGAACTGGCCCGGCCACAGCATGGCGTCGGTGTTGGCGAACTCGCCCTTGACCAGGATGGTGCCGCTCTGCTGATCCACTTGGCTGTCGATGAAGGTCAGCACGCCCTCGGCGCGTTCGCCCTGTTTGCCGGGCACGGACGCCGCGACCTTCAGCGGGCCGGTGGCCATGGCCTCGCGGATCGCCGCCAGATGGCGTTCGGCGATGTTGAAGGCGACGTTGATGGGGCGCAACTGCGTCAGCGTCACCAGCGGCGTGGCGTCGCCCGCGCGGACGTTGGCGCCGGCCTTGGCGCTGACCACACCGGTGCGCCCGTCCATCGGCGCGTGGATGCGGGTGTAGCTCAGCGCCACCCGGGCGCTCTCGATCGCCGCCTGATCGGCCTTGACCGTGCCCTCCAGCGCGGCGGCGGTGGCGACGGCCGTGTCGTACTGGGTGCGGGAAATGGCGTCGCGCTTCACCAGTTGGTTGTAGCGTTCGACGTCCATGCGCGCCTTCTCCAGGTTGGCGCGGTCGCGCTCCAGATTGGCCTGCGCCTGACGGAGCTGGGCCTGCAGCGTCCGGTCATCCAGCGTGAACAGCGCGTCGCCGGCCTTGACCTCCTGCCCTTCGGTGAAGTGCACCGTTTCCACGACCGTGTCGACGCGCGCCTTGATGGCGATGCTGGCGATGGGCTGCACGTTGCCGATGGTGGCGATCTGTTCGGGCACCGCGCGCGCCTGCGCCGGCTGGACGACCACCGGCACGGCCTGCCGCCCGCCCGCCGCCGGCTTGGCGGCGGTCGATGCGCCGCCCGGCCCCTGCCGCACGTACCAGGCGTAGCCGCCGCCGGCCAGCACCACGAGCACGAGGACGATCGACAGAAGGCGTCTCATGAAGGCGAAATCTCCGCAGGCTGCCGCCGGACTTCCGCCAGTGGCCGACAATGACGATACGGGGCCCGACCAACCAGTCAAGGACGGGAGGGTAACAGTTTGTTACCGCGTTCCGGCAAACAGCCGCCGCGCCTGATCCGGCGTGGCGACCGCGCGGCCCAGCACCGGTGCGATCCCGGCCACCACGACGACCAGCGCGGCGTTGTCCGGCGCCCGCGCGCCGTCAGGCAGGTCCAGGTTGTTCTCGAAGCCGACGCGCGCGTGCCCGCCCAGCGCGGCGGCCGCGGCCATGCACGCCGCCTCGCACCGGCCGAAGGCGCACACCGCCCATGGCAAACCGCGCGACCACGCCTCCAGGAAGGGCAGCAGGTCGCGCGCGTCCGACTGCTGCCCGGCCGTGTAGCGGCCCAGCACGAACAGCACGCTCGCCCCGGCTTCCGGAACGACGCCACGCCGGACCAGATCGTCGAAGCGCGCCACGTCGGGCGTGTCGTACAGGATGTGCTGCACCAGCGTTCCGGCCCGCGCCTGTTCCGCCAGGAACCCGGCCGCCGCCGCTTCCGCCCCAGCGTCGGGGACAAGTTCGCGCACGGCCGCCGAGAACGCCTCGGGCCGCAGGGCGCGCATGGCGGCGATCTGCTGGTCCGCCGTATAGGCGCCGACCGCCTCGGTGGTCGCCTGGATCAGCAGGTCCGGCCCGGCCTCGCGCCGCACGGCGGCGGTGGCGGCCCGGTAGGCGTCGGGGTCCAGCGTGTGGCGCCCGGCGGCGTCGCGCACGTGCAGGTGGATCATCGCCGCGCCGGCCTCGCGGCAACGCGCCGCCTCCCGGCCGATCTCGTCGGGCGTCAGCGGGATCGCCGGATGGTCGGCCTTGCCGCGGCGCGCGCCGTTGGGCGCCACCGTGATGATCAGCGGCGTCATGCGTCTCCTCCCCGATTGTTTCCCCCGGTCGTTTGCGTAGGATACGAGGGGGCCGCCCGGCTGTCGCCGGCTTTCGCCCCGGCAGGCCCCTCGGCGCAATTGCATATGCGAATTACTTGCGATTGCGTTTCGATCTTTTTTTCGCTGGCGCTGTCATCAATGTTTGCTACATTAGCATATGCCGATTATCCGGCCGCCGGGACACCGGGGGCCGATGCGGCGGCAAGGTGCCGGAAAAGGCGCCGTCAAGACACGATCGGATCGACACCAAGAGCAAGACCCGAAAACGGGCAAAGCGGAGGCGGCCGAGGGTTCCGGCCTCCGACACACCTTTTGGAGGAGCGCACCATGCAGATCATCGGCTTCCACCGCCGGCCAAGGCCACCGGCAGCGTCCCCGGCTCCCGCTTCGTGACGGGCGCGCGCGCCGCCGCCTGATGGCGCGCCCCGGTACCGATGCCCGCGCGTTCGGGCGACGGCCGGACCTCACGGATTCGCATCGAGCCCCGTCCGCCCGAAGTGGCGGACCGCACGCGGCACCGCAAAAAGCGGCCGTGCGGGCTGTGCCGTGCGCACGGCCAGGGGTGGACACCCGAGGGAGAATGACAGCATGACACCGTCGCGCGTTCGCCGACTCCTGACCGCCTCCTTCGTCGCGGGCCTCACCGTGGCCGGCGCCGGAACCGCACTCGCCCAAACCACCGACGCCGAAGCGCTGGCCAACACCTGCGCCGGCTGCCACGGCACCGACGGCACCAGCAACGGCCCCTCCACCCCGACCATCGCGTCGCTGTCGGTGGATTACTTCGTCATGTCGATGAAGGACTACAAGACGGGCAAGCGCCCGGCCACCGTCATGGACCGCATCGCCAAGGGCTATTCCGACGAGCAGGTCATGGCGATGGCCAAGTACTTCCAGCAGAAGCCCTTCGTCCGCGTCGCCCAGACCGTCGACGCCGCCAAGGTCAAGGAAGGCAAGGCGCTGGCCAAGAAGTACTGCGAATCGTGCCACGAGGAGGAAGGCAAGGTGGGCGAGGGCGTCGGCGTCCTGGCCGGCCAGAAGCTTCCGTACATGCAGTATTCGGTCGTCGATTTCCTCGGCGGCACCCGCGAGATGGAAAAGCGCCAGAAGCAGAAGTTCGAGGCGCTGGTCAGCGACAAGGGCAAGCCTGCCTTCGACTCCATCCTGCACTACTACGCCAGCGTGAAGTGAGCCGGGGGACCGCACAATGACCACGTTCGATCGTCGCACATTCATCAAGCTCACCGGCGCCGGCACGGCCGCCGGCATCATCGGCGCCCCCATGGTCGCCCGCGCCGCCGGCCCCAAGGTCGTGGTGATCGGCGGCGGCCCCGGTGGCGCCACCGCGGCCAAGTACCTGCGCCGCGCCGATCCCTCCATCGAGGTGACGCTGATCGAGCCGAACAAAGAGTACTTCACCTGCTTCATGAGCAACGAAGTCCTCGCCGGCGAACGCAGCATGGACGGCATCAAGGTCACCTACGACGCGCTGAAGAAGCACGGCATCACGGTCGTGCACGACCTGGTGACGGGCGTCGACGCGGCGGGCAAGAAGGTGACCACCAAGGGCGGCCAGACCTTCGCCTATGACCGCTGCATCATGGCGCCGGGCATCGATTTCAACTTCGACGCGTTGCCCGGCTTCAGCGCCGAGGCGGCCGAGAAGCTGCCGCACGCCTGGAAGGCCGGCCCGCAGACCGCGCTGCTGCGCAAGCAGCTGGAAGCCATGCCGGACGGCGGCGTGTTCGTCATGGTGGCGCCGCCCAACCCGTTCCGCTGCCCGCCGGGCCCGTACGAGCGCGCCAGCCTCGTCGCCCAGTACTTCAAGCAGCACAAGCCCAAGTCGAAGATCATCATCCTCGACCCCAAGGACAGCTTCTCCAAGCAGAAGCTGTTCGAGCAGGCCTGGACCAAGCTGTACGGCCTGGGCACGCCGAACAGCCTGATCGAGTGGGTGCCGGGCGCCAAGGGCGGCAAGCCGAACAAGATCGACGTCGCCGGCATGGCGGTGGAGACCGACTTCGACACCATCAAGGGCGCGGTGATCAACGTCATCCCGGCGCAGAAGGCCGGCAAGATCGCCTTCGACGCCGGCATCGTCGAGGGCAACTGGGTGCCGGTCAACAAGGGCACCTTCGAGTCGCTGAAGGCCCCCGGCATCCACGTGCTGGGCGACGCAAGCGACGCGGCGACCATGCCGAAGTCCGGCTATTCCGCCAACTCGCAGGCCAAGGTGTGCGCCGCGGCCGTCGCCGCGCTGCTGAAGGGCAAGGAGCCGCCGACGCCGGCCTACGTCAACACCTGCTACTCGATCGCCGGCAAGGACCACTGCTTCTCGGTTGCGGGCGTCTACACCTACGACAAGGCGAAGAACGCCATCGCCGAGGTCGCGGGCGCGGGTGGCCTGTCCAAGCTCGACGCCTCGGACGAGGACCGCAAGCGCGAGGTGGGCTACGCCCACAGCTGGTACCGCAACGTCGTGGCGGACAGCTGGGGCTGATCGGCTGAAGGACTGCCGTTGGGTTTTCGCCTGCGGCTCAACCCAACCGACCGGAACCTCGTAGGTTGGGTTGAGGCCAAGGCCGAAAACCCAACGCCGGACCGACATATTTTCCAAGGAGTCCGCGCGTGTCAGGTCGTTTGGGGCGGTGGTTTTCGCGGCCGGCGGTTGCCGGCGGCGCCTGGGTCTTCCTGGTTGCCGGCATCGTCGCGACGGTGCTGTTCATCGGCGGCTTCACGGTGTTCGCCGACCAGACCAACCGGCTGGAGTTCTGCATTTCCTGCCACGAGATGGAAAGCGGCCCCTACGCCGAATACACCAAGACCATCCATTACAACAACCGCACGGGGGTGCGCGCCGTCTGCGCCGACTGCCACGTGCCCAAGGAATTCGCGCCGAAGCTGGCGGCCAAGGTGATCGCCGCGAAGGACGTCTACCATCACCTCCTCGGCACCATCGACACCAAGGAGAAGTTCGAGGCGCGCCGCCTGGAAATGGCGCAACGCGTCTGGGCCAACATGGAGGCGTCCGGCTCGCGCGAGTGCAAGACCTGCCACAACTTCCAGGCCATGAACCTGGACGAACAGGGCCGCCGCGCCAAGAAGAAGCACCCCGAAGCGATGCAGGAAGGCAAGCACTGCATCAACTGCCACAAGGGCATCGTGCACGAGCTGCCGAACGGCTACGAAGGCGATTGACGATGCGCGGGGCATGGACGGCATTCCTTCTGGCGGCGCTCCTGTTCACGGCGGTTCCCGCCGTGGCGGCCGGCAACGACCAGGACGGCGACATGGGCGACATGGCGCGCGGCGGCCGGCTCTACGACGACTGGCTCAAGGAGCTGGGCGGCGAGCCCGCCCGCCTGCGCGGCAAGAAGGCCGAACGTCCGCCCCGCTGCGTCGCCTGCCACGGCTGGGACTACGCCGGGCGTGACGGCGCGCTGGGGCCGACCGCCGCCAAGGGGCTGCGCGGCATGGCCGGGGCCGACCCGACGGCGGTGATGACGGTGCTGGTGGACGACACCCACCGCTACACCGACGTCCTCGACAACACCGACTTCCGCGATCTGGCGCTGTTCGTCACCCGCGGGCAAGTCGACATGACCGGCCTGATCGACCCGAAGACGCTGACCGTGCAGGGCGACGCCAAAAAGGGCGTGCCGTTCTTCCAGACGGTGTGCGCCAACTGCCACGGCAACGACGGCCAGCAGATCAGCGACGCGCCGCCGCTGGGCGACCTCGCCCGCGGCAACCCGTGGCAGGCGCTGCACACGCTGCTGAACGGCCACCCCAACGGCAACATGCCGGCGCTGCGCGCGCTGGACCCCGCCATCCTGCTCGATTCGCTGGCGACGCTCCAGACGCTGCCGTCGCGGCATCCGATGGCGGCCATCACCCGCGGCGGCCGGCTGTACGACACCTGGTACAAGGAAAACGGCCGCGAGGCGCCGGCCGGCATCCACCCCGCCTATCCGATCAAGCTGGCCGACGGCGTGCAGGCGCGCACCACGTGGCGCTGCAAGGAGTGCCACGGCTGGGACTACCGCGGCAAGGACGGCGCCTACGGTCCGGCCGACGACGGCAGCGAAGGGCACAACACCGGCATCGTCGGCATCCGCGGCATGGCCGGGCGCGACGCGGCGTCCATCATCGCCGTCCTCGGCAACGACCGGCACCGCTACGCCGGCCTGCTCAGCCCCCGCGACATGGCCGACCTCGCCGCCTTCGTCAGCCAGGGCCAGACCGACATGGACCGCTACATCGACCGCTACACCAAGGCGGTGCGCGGCGACGCGCGCGGCTACGCGGCGCACTACCAGACCATCTGCGCGACCTGTCACGGCCCGGACGGGCGGCAGATCCGCACCATGCCGCCGCTTGGCCGCATCGCCCGGGACGATCCCTGGCGCGCGCTCCACGGCATGCTGAACGGCCATCCGGGCGAGGCGATGCCGCCGCTGCGCTCGCTGCCCGAGGACACCGCGGCCGGCATTCTCGCCCACGCGCAGACCCTGCCGATTCGCAAGTAATCCACCAACCGCCTGCAACCGACTTCAACCGGAGGACATCATGAGCGAGACCAAGATCCTGGACGTCAAGGGCCTGAACTGCCCGCAGCCCATCGTCAAGGCGAAGAAGAGCCTGCAGTCGGACGTCGCCGTCGGCGGCCTGCTGGAGGTGCACGCCACCGATCCGGGCGCGCGCGACGACTTCGCCTCCTTCTGCCGCTCCACCGGCCACGAGCTGGTCGAGCAGAAGGAAGAGGCCGGCACTTACATCTTCCTCATCCGCCGCAAAAAGTGACCGGAGAGCCGCCATGTCCGAGATCCAACCGCGCGCCAGCCGCCGCGCCGTC
>DASWVP010000557.1:0-3975 GCA_036401175.1 Azospirillum sp.
CGCACCGGCGCCCCGCTCGCCACATGGCCGACGCGAGCCGCCCCGGTGTTGGGGGCGGCGCGCAGGTTGGAGTCGCTGGCCGCCATGAAGGCATCGCCCGCCACCGGCTCCAGCGCGCCGCCGGCCATGGCGACCTCGGCGTCGGCCGCCGCCGCTTCCGGCGCCTCGCCACCACTGGACCCGGCGGCCGCCACATCGGCCCCCGGCTGCTCGGCCTTGGACCCCTCGGCCTTGGGCGGGGCCAGCTTCTCGACCTGCTGGCGGGCGATCTGGGCATAGCCGCTGCGGCCGAACAGCCGCAGGAACGCCTCGTAATCGGCGGCGTCGCTGCTGACGCGGACGCGCTCCCACACCGTCTGTTCCAGTTCCGCCACCGGCAGAGCGCCGGGTTCGGCGATCTCCACGGCGACGTTGGCGGTGGCGCGGCCGCCTTTGCCGTCCTCGACGGCGATGGTGAAGGCGCCGGCCGGGCCGGGCGGCGCGCGTTCGGGATCGAAGACCAGCGCGCCCAGCGCGTCGGCGCTCAGCCGGTCGCCCACCTTCACCACGGTGGCGCCGCTCTTCACCTTGCCGCGCTCGGGCACGGCGGCCACGGTGATGGTCAGCGCGTCGCCGTCGGGATCGCTCGGCGCCTCGATGCCCAGCGGGTTGGCGACGACGCGCAGTGTCCGGTCGGACACCACCAGCGGCGGCCGGTTGCTGGGCTTGATGGTGATCGGCACGACGCCCTTCACGGTGCCGCCGCGCCCGTCCATCACGGTGAACTCGAACCCCCCGGCGTCGCCGCGGAAACTGTTGTCCGGCTTGAAGCTGGTGGCGGCGAGCTGGTCCACCGTCAGGTAATCGCCGATCAGCACCGACCGCTCGCCGATGCGCACGTTGCCGCCGCGCGGCAGGCCGGTGACGCGGGCGAAAAGCTGGTCGTCGTCGGGATCGGTCGGCTGACCGACGCGCAGCGGCTCGGCCTCGGCGCGGTCCAGGATCTCCAGCGCGCGCAGCTCGGCCAGCACCGGCTGCCGGTTCGGCGGGCGCGGGTTGAAATAGAACGGCGCGGCGCCCAGCGTGCCATAGATGAACGGCTCCTGCCGGCCGTCGGTGGCCTGCTTGACGGTGTCGCGCACGTTGCGGAAGAACAGGCTCAGCTCCAGCCCCGGCGTTTGCAGGTGCTTGAGCAGCGCCTGGGTATAGGGGCTGTGCTCGCCGGTGCCATCCTCGGCCATCTGGTCGGCGCGGGTGGCCATGGCGACCAGCGTGTCGCTGGGGGTGTCGTCGATGCGGGCGAAGCCGGCGTTCAGTTGCTGGCGGTTGGCGCCGGTGCGCGCCAGCTTGTCGACGAAGGGATTGTTGCGGCAGGCGTCGAGGATGAGGATGCCCAGCTTGCGCGCCTGCGCCAGCTCGCCCATGGGCAGGTTCAGCGGCATCGCCTCGTAGACCAGATCGCGCTCGCGCTCCAGCCGCGCGTCGGACGGGATGAGGTAGTTGACGCCGCCCACCTGGATGCCGTGCCCTGCATAGTACAGCACGGCCACGTCCGCTTGCGCCGCGCTGATGCCGAACTGGCGCAGCGCGTCGGCGAAGCCGCGGATGTCCAGGTCCTGCTTTTCCTCCACGGTGAAGTGCAGCGTGCGCAGCGTCTCGGCGATGGCGCGGGCGTCGTTGCGGGGGTTCACCAGTTCGGGCGCGTTGCGATAGGCGCTGATGCCGATCACCAGCGCGATGCGCTTTTCATCGGCCGGCGCGGAGGACCCGGCCGGACCGGCCGCCTGGGCCCCGCCCGCCGCCAGCAGCACGAGAATCGCCGTCACCCGCGCGAGCCAGCCTCGCAGCAACCATCTCCGCATCGCCGCCTCCGTCGCCGCCGTCCCCCTGCCCCGGGGAACCCGCCGAACCCTTCATCCGGTGCCTGCGCAACCGGCGCCAACGCCGGCCGCCCCGCAACAACCGGGACCCTGGCCGCACGATATGGCGCGAATATGAAGACCATTGGCTGGACGGATACGAGCTTATCTTTAAACAGCGCCGCATGCCAAGCACGCTATTTGCCTAACCCATAGAATGGGCCAAATAAACCTTCAACCGGAGTACCCCGTATTATTTGGAAAGGCTGGACCGCCGACGGTCACGGGGGGCGGCGCGTTCCCCGGCCCGGCCCACGGGCGGACGCACGCGGACGCCGCACTCCGCCGCCAGCAGGTCCACCGCCGCTTCCAGCAGTTCGACGCGCTGTTCCGTGGCGATCAGTCGCTGGTCGAACCCCTCGTGCGCGGACCGCCGGCTGGCCAGCCAGTCGAGCAGTTCCGCCGCCGAGACCTGCCCCAGCCGCAGGGCCTTCGCCGTTTCCCGCAGAGCCCGGCGCATCCCGGCGTCCTGGGGCACCCGCACGCTCATGGTCGGAGTATCGCTCATGCAACACATTCCGTGTTACGGAACACTTCACACCCTGCACCCGATGACTTGCATTGTATCACACCCGGACCGTCCCAAGGGCTCGGCCGGCGTGATCCGTGATACGGTCTGTATTGCATTTTGCGAACTCGGATATCGCTTGATTTTTCACCTGAGTCGATCAGGTAATGTGGGGCTCGGCAAGGGCAGGCGAAGAGCTAGCCCACGATATTTCGTTCTAAGGCGAAACATTCCATGGCATTTTTGGGGCCAAAGTTCGGGACTTGATCCAGGTCAGCTCTTCGCATTAACCCCATGACAAAAATCCATTCCTCGCTCAACGACAAGAACGCAACGGATGGATGCAACATGGTTTTGACTAACGACGACATGACCGCAGCGCTATACGCCTACGACTTTGCCTTGGGGCGTATGGGGGAACTGGTGGCCCTGGAACTGGCGGCCGAGACGCTGCGTGCGCGCCACCAGGGGTTGGATAAGACGGCCGCCGAGGCGGAGGCGCTGCGCCTCATCCAGTCCACCCGGAGCTTATCGAAACGGACGGTATGCGCTACCGCGCTTGCGTGACGTCCAGCGGCCCGGTTTCCACCTCACTATCCCGCACCAGCCAGATCCGCACGGCCCGGCGCTTGCCCTTCAGCGCCACCTCGCCGACGGGCAGCCCGTCGATGGTGCCGCGCAGCGCCTTCCAGGTCGGCTCGCCGATGACGATGCGGCAGTGCGGCGTCGACATGACGTCCACCGTCTTGGCGTGGCTCTCCAGCCGCGCCGCCGTGTTGGCGGTGTCGCCCAGCAGCGAATACTCCATATGCCGCAGGCCCCCCAGGCTGCCGGCGACCAGCGGCCCGGTGTGGATGCCCACGCGCATGCCCACGGGCGGCAACCCCTCGGCCTGCCAGCGGCGGTTCAGCTCGGCCAGTTCGCGGCCCATCTGCAGCGCGCAGCGCACCGCGCGCCCGGCGTCGGCGTCGATCTCCTCCTGCGTGGTGCGGGCGATGGGCACGCCGAACACCGCCAGGATGGCGTCGCCGATGAAGCGCAGCACCACCCCGTCGTGCGCCGCCACCACCCGCACCATGACGTCCAGATAGCCCTCCAGCCAGCGGATCAGCGGCTCCGGCTCCAGCGCCTCGCACACGGTGGTGAAGCCCTCGATGTCGGAAAACAGCACGGTGGCGGTAAGCTGCTGCGGGCGCGGCCGGTCGCCGGCCATGAAGGTGTCGCGCTGGCGCCAGATCTCGTCGGCCACCGGCTGCGACACGTGGTTGGCGAACAGCCGCATCAGCACGCGGCGGTCGGCGCGCTCGCGCAGCGACGCATGCGCGGTCATCGCCGCGATGCCGCCCAGCCACGCCATCGACGGGCCGAGCAGCGGCAGCAGCGGCCCGCCGTGCCCGAACAGCGCCGCCGCCCCCACCCAGAACGCCGCCAGCAGCGCCATGCTGGCCAGCGCCAGCAGCCACACCGGCAGCCCGGCCAGCGCCAGCGCCACGCCCGCCGCCCCCAGCGCCAGCACCAGCGCCGCCTCCCCCCACCCCATCAGGCGCGGGCTCTCCCGCCCGTCCAGAA
>DASWVP010000558.1:0-4121 GCA_036401175.1 Azospirillum sp.
CGCCGCCCCTTCGGCGCCGTCGCACCGCGGCGGCCGCGCCCGCCCGGGCAGGACGTCTAACCGAGCAGGGGACGGCCACCCGGGTTCTGAGGACACCGTCCGGCGCGAACCGCCGCAGCAGGCGGTCGACGATGACGTCTCCTGTCTCCCGATCCCTGAGGCCCGCAGCGCGTTCATGGAGCCCATCTTCACCACGGCGCTCGAGCGGCACTTGGCTAAGAGCTTTAAGCTGCACAGCGTCCCGCCCTTCGCACCGGGCCAAATGGGCAACGGCGGCATGCGCCAGGCCGTGAAAATGAAACCCACCGACGAGGTCTGGGAGTGCTCGATCGACCTCGCTTGGCACTCGCAGCGCGACCTCAGGCAGTTGCCCGCCCCACCCCGTCCGTCAAGCCGCTCTGGACAACGGCGGAGCCGCTTCCGGGCAACCCCGGTCCTCCAGATCCCCGCTGCGGCCGTGCAGGTGGCGCAAAGGCCATGACGCCGCGGTCCGCTGAGATGAAAGCACTCCCCGACCAGAAATGGTCGATCCCCGTTGGTCGTTGGGATGGCCGCATCGGGTCCGGGGTACGCACGCACGGGCCGTGACGGGCGGCGCCAGAACCGCGCGCCCGCGGTGGCCATCCGCACGCCCGGGACGTCGCTTGCTTTCGCTCGGCGCGCCGGTGGGCGACCATGGTCCGGACCTCCGGCCAATATGCACAATTAGAGTTCATATTCGCCGCGCCGTGGGATGGAGGCTGGTCGGTCAGGGGCCCGGCGTGCCCGCGGGCGATGATGCAGCGGCGCCCCGACGGCGCCCACCGTTCCGACAGCGTGTCGGCGTGCCACGTGGCAAGCCACGGCAGCGGAGCCGTCCCAAGCCGCCGACGGCGCGGCGTCATGGTGACGGCGCCAGCGGGCGCGGCGGTGGGCGTGGTAATCTCGGCGCCCGCCGGAGCGGCCGTTTCCGTGGTGCCGATGTCCTCAACGCCGCCGACGCTCCCGATCGCACCGCCACCCCTGGTGGCGTCTTCGGCCGCGCCGACCGCGTCGGCCGACATCGTGGCTTCGGAGGGCGCCGTCGTCCTGGCGCGCTTCGCCTTTGCGGCGGCTCGTCCGTCAACATCCAGCGAGTACCCGCGAGCCCAGACCGTGGTGATCAGGTTGCCGAGCCCAGCCGCCTTCAGCTTCTTGCGCAGCTTGCAGACGAAGACATCGACGATCTTCAGGTCCTCACCCTCTCGGTCATCGTCCAGGCGCGGATCGCCGTACAGGCACGAGATGGCGTAGGCCTTCATGATCGGAGCCCCCGCGTGGCGGGCCAGCAGCTCCAGCAGCGCGAACTCGCGCGCCGACAGGTCCAGCGGCTGGCCGTTGGCGAGGATCCGCTTGGCGTCATAGTCGACGGTGAGGGGGCCGATCTCGAGCAGATGGTCGGGCGCGCCCGCGGCGCGGCGGCACACCGCCAGCACCGTGGCCTCGATCTCGTCGACCTCGGCCGACGCCGACAGGACCGCCGCCGCGCCATCCTCAAGCAGGCGGGCGGTCTCGCCGACGCTGCCCAGCACGATCAGCGCGCCCGCACCGTCATGGCGGCTCAGGGCCTTCACGCCCTCGCACGCCTTCTCGGGGGCGAGCAGGACAGTGACGTCGTACCGGTAGGCCCGCACCCGGGCGCGCAGGTCATTGAGGTCGTATTGGCCGTACTCATCGGTCGGCGTCTCAACAATGTGCCCGCAACGGCGCAGAGCGGCAGCCAGCGCATTAACGGCCCGGTTGGCACGCAGCGGAGCGGTGCTGGCGACGAGAATCTTCATGGTGGCGCCCTCCCCTATCAGGCGGCCATAGCCGCCGAGGCGGCCGAGGTGTTGTCCAAGGCGATGCGGTACCCGACGCCACCATCACCGACGCTGTCCGTGATCAGCACGGCTTCGCCGCTGACACCAGCGGCTCCGAGCTTCTGGCGGATCTTGAAGACGTAGACATCGAGGACCTTGCAGCCCTCGGGCGCGCTGTTCGGGCGGCCGACGTACACCTCGTTGTGCAGAGCCCGCTTGCGCAGCGCGCGTCCGCCCGCCTTGATGAGCGCGGCGACGACCGCGCATTCCGTGGCGGTCAGCCCGATCTCCTCGCCGTCAACCAGAAAGCCGCGCCCGGGCAGGAACTCGATCCCGAAGGCCAAGCGGACGTTGCGGATGCGCGGGCGCATGCGGCGGCTCAGCGCCGTCAGCAGCGCGGGCAGGTCGGCCGAGGAACGCGCGATGCCGTCGGCTCCCGCGCGCAACAGCTGCGCCGACGCAGCGCTGGTGATGACGCCGCCCGTGGGCAGCACCAGCGCGCCGACCTGGCGGGTGGCCGCGGTTGTGCGTAACGTTCGTATGGCGTCCAGGGATTCCGTGGCGGACATGGCGAGCACGACGGCGGCGGCCTCGGCAGCGCGCGCGGCCATCGTCGTCTTCGTCGCGGTCTTAACCGCGTGGCCAGCCCCGCCCAGAGCGGCGCGGATGGCCTCTACGGGGGCGGCGGCCGCGCCCGTTATCACCGTGATGTCCATGTTCGAACCCCAGAATAAACCTGCCAGACTCAAATACCCCTGAGCGGCCCCACCGCCCGCGTGCGATCCCCAACGCACAAGGATAAGTTTGCCCGATCTCGCGCCAGACGCAAGGATTTCGATTTAATATCAGCGAGATTTTTCCACTACCACAAGGGCTACAGCATGTCACCGTCAACATTTTGCATGGAACGCGGGGCCTACACCCCTATCAATGCGTCCCATTTGTCAACTGACATGCGTCTTGCTTGTAAATTTACTTGGACTCAAAAAACGTTGCGTCCGCCCGTGTTTCGACGGTCTTGCGATTGACGGGCGCATCGCCGTCTTCCCAGAGCGCTGCGACGGCCCACCGGCGCCGCGCGGCGGCGAATGGAACGACGCAGGCGCCGCGATCCGGAGCGCGATGGCGGACAGCGATGGCGCGCACGTTTTGGTTGGCCACCGCGTCCAGTACAACCACAGGCGTCGGCGCCGTCGGCTCCTGTGCGGACCGGTGCTCGGCCGCCGTGTCGGCGTCGGCGGCCGCGCGGGGTGCCAGGGCGATCAGGTCCTCGGCGCGAATGACCAGATCCACCACCACGCCTTCGGGCAGGACGTCGCCGATGATCCACGCCAGGGACGTGGCCTCGCGGCGCAGCGGGCGTGTGCGGCCAAGCGCTTGGAGCATCTCGTTCTCGCGGTATTGGCGCTGGCAGAGCGCTTCCCAGGCGTCGGCGAGCACCGGGACCGTGCTGGTCAGCGTCGCGCCGTCGCGCATCTCGAGGGCGCGCTGCTCGGTGGTAACCGGGAAGCCGTTCCTGCTCGGGCGCGGCGCGTCAAGTTCGGAGAGGTCGTGCGTCCACGCCCGAGCGTACGCGCGATAAGCGCTCTGCGGCAGCTCCGGGCGGCCGATCAGCACCACGCCAGCGGCGTCGCGGTGCGCGTCGCACCCCCGCTGGCCGCCGTACCAGCGGCAGTCCCACCGCGCGGCGTCGAAGACCCCGGCCAGCGTCTCCTGCATGACCGCCTTCGCTCCCACAGCCAGCAGACGCTGCCCCTCCGCCAGGCGCGTTGCCATGAGCGCGTCGATGGACGCCAGCGCGTCGGCAACCAGCGCCCTCATCGCCGCCGCCTTGGCGCGCTCCTCCTCCGAGGCGTCGGCCAGCGGAATGAGCGCGGTTTTGGTCAGGCCTGGGACGTGAACCCACACGACCGCTTGGTTGCCGATGAGGCGGCGGTCGGGAGTCAGCAGCTGGATGTCGTGGGTGCCGCCGAAATGGCGGTCGTACTCGTCGAGATCGGCGGTCGCGTCCAGCACCAGCGTCGGCGTCTCGGCCCACGTGTACCCCTCGCGCCACGCCAGCTCGACATGCGTGCCGTCCAGGGTGACCGACAGGCATTCATGACGCGCGTCACCCCGCTCCAAGCGGGCAATGCGCCCCTGAAGCAGCGTCCACAGTCGCCGCTCCTCGGCCGCGGCACCCGTCGCCTGCCGCTTGGCCGCGGACAGGATCTGCTCGTCGGTGGCGTTCGGGCCGAAAGACGGCTTGGGCGCACAGTAGGCCCGCAGCGCCTGGCACGCCGCCTGGGCGCTGCGGGCGTC
>DASWVP010000559.1:0-18357 GCA_036401175.1 Azospirillum sp.
GTCAACCCGTGGAGCCCGGGCGAGCCCGGCAACTGGCCGCGCAAGCTGGTGCCCGGCGGTTCCTCGGGCGGCTCGGCCGCCGCCGTGGCGGCGCGCGTGGCGCTGGGGGCGACGGGCACGGACACCGGCGGCTCGATCCGCCAGCCGGCCGCCTTCACCGGCATCGTCGGCATCAAGCCGACCTACGGCCGCTGCTCGCGCTGGGGCATCGTCGCCTTCGCCTCCTCGCTGGATCAGGCGGGGCCGATGACCCGCACGGTGCGCGACAGCGCCATCATGCTGCGCTCCATGTGCGGCTTCGACCCGAAGGACTCGACGTCGGTCGACATGCCGGTGCCGGACTTCGAGAAGGCGCTGACCGGCGACATCCGCGGCCTGCGCGTCGGCATCCCCAAGGAATACCGCGTCGACGGCATGCCGGCCGAGATCGAGCAGATGTGGCACCGGGGCGTCGAGTGGCTGAAGGCCGCCGGCGCCGTGCCCGTCGACATCAGCCTGCCGCACACCAAGTACGCGCTGCCCGCCTACTACATCGTGGCGCCGGCCGAGGCGTCGTCGAACCTCGCGCGCTACGACGGCGTGCGATTCGGCCTGCGGGTGCCGGGCGGCAACCTGAAGGAGATGTACGAGAACACCCGCGGCGAAGGCTTCGGCAAGGAGGTGCGGCGCCGCATCCTGGTCGGCACCTACGTGCTGTCGGCGGGTTACTACGACGCCTACTATCTCCAGGCGCAGAAGGTGCGCACGCGCATCAAGCAGGACTTCGACCTCGCCTTCCAGGAATGCGACGTCATCCTGACGCCGACGGCGCCGAGCGGCGCCTTCGCCATCGGCGAGAACATGGACGACCCCATCCAGATGTACCTGAACGACGTGTTCACGGTGCCCGTCAACCTCGCCGGCCTGCCGGGCATGAGCCTGCCCGCCGGTCTGGGCGCGGACGGCCTGCCGCTGGGCCTGCAGCTCATCGGCAAGCCCTTCGACGAGGAAACCCTGTTCCGCGTCGGCGGCGTCATCGAAGAGGCCGCGCAGTTCACGGCGACGCCTCCGTTCATGGCGTAGCGTTATTGGTCGTTCGGGATAGCTCGAAGGGCGTCTGATGATCTCCATCAGACGCCCTTCTCGTTTGAGCTTCCGATCGATGTGGTTCTGCCTTGCGGTGGGGGCGCCGTTAGGAACTGTAAATGCCTAAAGGATTCTTGCGTGTGTACTTTTGTATGCTTTAAATCATCAGGCGCAAGTGTTGTGTAGCTATATTGACTCTTTTTATTTGCCCGAGATATCTTGATGCCATCTTGGCTGAATTTTGGGTGGCGAGATGTGGAAGAATGCGCTAGTCTCTGCGGCATTGATGGTTGTATGCAATTGTTATGACGCACAGGCTCGAGACGTCAGTGGCGCACAAGCATTGCTGAAGTGTTTTCATCCCACAGGAAACTATGTTGATCATGATGAGGGGGTCGATCTTTCATCGATTATGAACCCAGGCAGAAAATTTAGTATAATATTTAGTGGTGGGTTTACTGGATGGATATATGAAATGGAGGTTGTTGTCCGATTTAGGAAATCAGAATCGGGCATCAATGAATTCAGGGCGGAGGTTGTTAAGGATAACACGATGGTTGGGTATAATAAAAAATGCCAGTATCTGCTTTGGCGTCCAGCTGGCTCGTGAGCTAGTTGTCATTTACTCATGAGCTCTCCATTTTGGTGTGAATTCCGTATTCATTATTGTTTGATGTTGCCATTTGTCCTGAAGGGGGCTCCCTTCCGGTAATTGCTCGCCAAGCTGGCTGGGCGTGTGATGGGCTTGGCCGGGATGCGTATTGGGGTTGGGCTGGCGATCCGGTTGCGTCGCAGAGCCGGCTGTGAGTCAACAGCGGTGTGACGGCTCCGCTACGCTATCGCCCGAGCGACGCCGAGAAGGACGCCCTGCTCCTCGAGCAGGCGGCGTGGATCGCCGAAATGGAAGTGTTGGCCGGTAAGCTGAAGAAGACCTCGGCGAACTCGCACATTCCGCCGTTGCAGGACGGTCCCGGGCGTGAGGCCCGCAAGGCGAGGCGGCGGCGCAAGCTGCGGCCGTCGCGCCCGGGCGTTGCTCGGCCGCTCGTGCCGGATCCCGATCGCACCGAGCGCCGTTTGGCCGAGAGCTGCCCGCATTGCCGAACGGCGCCGTCACCGGCGGTCCAGCTCTGCCATCCGCCAGCCGTTCTGTTGTCGAGTTGTTTCAGGCGGACGCGGTCGGTATTATCTGCAGGCAGGCTGTTCTGGGAGGGTGGCCGGGCGTATCCTCAGCAGTATGGATGCCGAACGAAACCGACATGTTTCTCGTCGGTGCGATACGTTGAAATGCCGACAATCAAGTAGGACACGCGACGAAATGACCGAAGAAGAATGGGAATCACCTTCCCGTGTGAAGGCAGCCCGCTCGCGCGGCGGTAAAAGGGCGGGGAGGTGTGCTTCTCATTGAGGTACTGATTCAGCGTGCAGCAGGGCTGAAATCGGGGTAGATAGGGACCTTGCGACAGAACGCCGTCCAGGGTTCGAGAGAGAAGAAAGCGATGTCCTACATCCAGGGTGAAACGGGCGAATGGGAAGTGGTGATCGGGCTTGAGGTGCATGCCCAGATCAACACGAAGGCGAAGCTGTTTTCCGGTGCCGCGACCGATTTCGGCGCTGCGCCCAACAGCCAGGTCAGCTTCGTCGACGCCGCGTTCCCCGGCATGCTGCCCGTCATCAACGCCTTCGCCGTCGAACAGGCGGTGCGCACCGGGCTGGGCCTGAAGGCGCAGATCAACCTGCACTCGGTATTCGACCGCAAGAACTACTTCTACGCGGACCTGCCCTCGGGCTACCAGATCAGCCAGTACCTGCAGCCCATCGTCGGCAAGGGCGAACTGGTGCTCGACATGCCCGACGGCGCCACCCGCACGGTCGGCATCACGCGCCTGCACCTGGAACAGGACGCCGGCAAGTCGATCCACGACCAGCACCCGACCAAGACCTACATCGACCTGAACCGGTCGGGCGTGGCGCTGATGGAGATCGTGTCGGAGCCGGACCTGCGCTCGGCCGAGGAGGCCGCGGCCTACGTGCGCAAGCTGCGCTCCATCCTGCGCTATCTGGGCACCTGCGACGGCAACATGGAGGAAGGCTCCATGCGCTGCGACTGCAACGTGTCCGTGCGCAAGCCGGGGCAGCCGTTCGGCACGCGCTGCGAGATCAAGAACGTCAACTCCATCCGCTTCGTCATGGCCGCCATCGAGTACGAGGCGGCCCGTCAGGTCGAGGTGCTGGAGGCCGGCGGCAAGATCGACCAGGAGACGCGGCTGTGGGACACCACCAAGCTGGTGACCCGCTCCATGCGCTCCAAGGAGGAGGCGCACGACTACCGCTACTTCCCCGACCCCGACCTGCTGCCGCTGGAGTTGGAGCCGGAATGGGTGGAGGAGATCAAGCGCACGCTGCCCGAACTGCCGGACGAGAAGAAGGCCCGCTTCATCAGCGACTACAAGCTGTCGGCCTACGACGCCAACGTGCTGGTCAACGAGAAGGCCAAGGCCGATTATTTCGAGACGGTGGCGAAGGGCCGCGACCCGAAGATGGCCGCCAACTGGGTGACCGGCGACCTGTTCGGCGCGCTCAACAAGGCCGGCAAGGAGATCGAGGACAGCCCGGTGTCGGCCGACAACCTGGGCGGTCTGCTCGACCTCATCGCCGACAACACCATCTCCGGCCGCATCGCCAAGGAGGTGTTCGCCGACATGTTCGAAACCGGCGGCAAGCCGGCCGACATCGTCGAGGCGAAGGGCCTGCGGCAGGTCACCGATACCGGCGCCATCGAAGGCGCCATCGACCAGATCCTGGCCGCCAACGCCGACAAGGTCGCCGAATACAAGTCCGGCAAGGACAAGCTGTTCGGATTCTTCGTCGGGCAGGCGATGAAGGCCACCCAGGGCAAGGCCAACCCGGCCATGGTCAACGAGATCCTGCTGAAGAAGCTGCAGGGCTGACGACACCGCGCACCCCCTCCTTCGCCCGCGGCGGGGGAGGGGCGCCGGGGCACCGCTCACGCGGCGAAATGTCCGTTGCAATTCGCCGGCGGCCGGTCTCCATTGACCGGGGGCGGGAGGCGGTATGGACGGTTTGGCACTGATCGGTGTGGTTGCGGCGCTCGGCGTGGGCCTTCTGGCCGGCTTCCGGGCGGGCCGGCGGCGGGCGTGCGACGGCGAATGCGCCAATCAGGCGCTTCGGCAGGCGCTCGACACCGCGCCGGTCGGGGTGATGATCAACACCCGCGACGGCGCCAACCTCTATCACAATCGAAAGCTGCTGGAGACCTTCCGCTGCGGACGGGACGATCTGGCGGGCGGCGTGTCGGGCATCTACGCCCACGTGGAAGACCGTGCCCGCTACGTCGACCAGCTCTACCGCGACGGTCACCTGTTCCAGCAGCTGGAATTCCGCCGTGGCGACGGCGAGGTCTACACCGGCACGATGACGTCGGTGGTCATCCGTTACGAGGGGCAGAGCGCCCACATCACCTGGTTCCACGACCTGACCGAGAAGATCCAGGCCGACACCGAACGGCACGAGCTGGCCGAGCGGCTGCACATGGCGCTGGAGGCCACCGGGGCGGCGGCCTGGGATGCCGACGTCGTCAACCAGACCTGCTGGTGGTCCGACACCTTCGCGCGCATGCTGGGCTTCGCCGACGTGCCGGACATGCCCTTCGACTTTTGGGAAAAACGCCTGCACCCGGACGACCGCGAGCGCGTGCTGGCGACCATTGACGCCTATCTGCGCGGCGCCATCCCGCTGTACGATTACAGCTACCGCCTGCGGCGCGAGGACGGGACCTGGATCTGGGTGGAGGCCAAGGGGCGTGCCATCCGCGACGAATCGGGGCGGGCGGTGCGCTACGTCGGCATCATGACCGACATCTCCGCGCGCCGCCGGCAGGAGGAGCTGGTGCGTGCCAGTGAGGAGCGGCTGCTGCGCATCTTCGAGGCCAGCCCGATTTCCGTCAACATCACCACCCGCGACGGGCGCTGGCTGTTCTGCAACCCGCAGACCGAAAACATCCTCGGCCGTCCGCGCGCCGAACTGATGCGCGAGCCGGCGACAGGCTACTACGCCGATCCCGAGACGCGGGGAACGCTGATGGCGCGGCTCGCCGCCGAGGGCGCCTTCCGCGACGCGGAGGTGGCGTTCCGCCGGCCGGACGGCGCCATCGTCTGGGTGCTTGCCTCCTGGGACGCGATCGAGTTCGAGGGGGAGCCGGCGTACCTCACCTGGCTCTACGACATCACCGACCGCAAAACCGCCGAGGCCGAGCTGAAAGCCGCCAAGGAGTCCGCCGAACACGCGCTGAACGAACTGCGGGTGGCGCAGGAAAGCCTGATCCAGGCCGAGACCATGGCCTCGCTGGGCCAGCTCGTGGCCGGGGTGGCGCACGAGATCAACACGCCCATCGGCATCGGCCTGACCGCCGCCACCCACATTGCCGAGCAGTCACAGCGAATCCGCGCGCTGTTCGGCCAGGGCGGCATGCGCCGGTCCGACTTTTCCGACTTTTTGCAGGCGGTGGAGGAGGGCGCGCGCCTCCTGGTGTCCAACATCAACCGCGCCGCCGAACTGGTGCAGAGCTTCAAGCAGGTGGCGGTCGACCAGTCCTCGGGCGGGCGCCGCGCGTTCGAGCTGAAGACCTACATCGACGAGGTGCTGTTCAGTCTGCGGCCGCGCCTGAAGCGCACGCACGTCACGGTCACCGTGGATTGCCCGGACGACCTGATGATGGACAGCTATCCCGGCGCGCTGAGCCAGGTGCTGACCAACCTCACCCTCAACGCCGTCGTGCACGCCTATGGCGAGGGCGTGGCGGGCCACGTCCGCATCGCCGTGCGCGGCGCGGGCGAGGAGGCCCTGACGCTGGAGTTCACCGACGACGGCAAGGGGATCGCGCCGGAGGTCCTGCCGCGCATCTTCGACCCCTTCTTCACCACCAAGCGCGGCGAGGGCGGCAGCGGGCTGGGCCTGCACATCGTCCACAACACGGTGAGCCGGGTGCTGGGCGGCCGGCTGTCGGTCGATTCGCAGCTGGGCCACGGCACGCGCTTCACGCTCAACCTGCCGCGCATCGCCCCGCAGGTGGCGGAGGACACGGTTGCCGTATGAGCGTTGGTCGGGGCTGCCAGCCGGACTAGGTTCTGACGGGTCCGCGCATACCCCGCCCGAGGAGCCGTGATGATCGATCTCTACACCTGGAAAACGCCGAACGGCCGCAAGGCCTCGATCATGCTGGAGGAGGCGGGGCTGCCCTACAGGGTGCACCCGATCGACATCTCCAAGGATGAACAGTTCGATCCGGCCTTCCTGGCCATCAGCCCGAACAACAAGATCCCGGCCATCGTCGATTCGGATGGGCCGGGGGGCGGGCCCTTCGCGGTCTTCGAATCCGGCGCCATCCTGATCTATCTGGCGGAGAAGACGGGCACGCTGCTGCCGGCCGACCCGCGCGACCGCTCGGTCGCCCTGCAATGGCTGATGTTCCAGATGGGCGGCGTTGGGCCCATGCTGGGGCAGGCGCACCATTTCCGCAAATTCGCCAGGGAACGGATCCCCTATGCCGTCGGCCGCTACACGGCCGAGGCCGAGCGGCTGTACGGCGTGATGGACGGCCGGCTGGCCGAGTCCGCCTATTTCGCCGGCGACGCCTGTACGATCGCCGACATCGCCGTCTATCCCTGGCTGCAGCGCTGGGACTGGCAGGGAATCGACCTGGAGGATTTCCCCAACGTCCGCCGCTGGATGGCCGCCGTGGGGGCGCGCCCGGCCGTCCAGAAGGGCATGACCGTACCCGGATAGGGTGTCGCTCAGGCGGCGTGAAGCTCGTGGTATTGCAGGTGCTTGGGGCGCCGGCCGCGGCGCTTGGGCGCGGCGAAGGTGGCGCGGCTGCCGTCCTGGCCGGCGGCCTCCGCCTTCAGCTCCTGGAGGCAGCGCTCCAGCAGTTCCTTCTCGCGCATGTCTTCGCGGTCGGTGATCTCAAGGCAGCTCAGCTTGATCTCGGCGAGGTCGATCAGCGTTTCTACGACGCGCTTCGAGAGGCTCATGTCACACCCCCAAACCCACGATTCTTATGGTCACGGTGCCATGCTACAGGCGTTCCGTTAAAAAGTCGCTAAAATTTTATTCTTATTTGTCACTGATACGCAGCAAATGCTATGCGATCATAAATCGGGGCCTTCCGTGCCCTTTCGATGCCGAAGGCGGGCGAGGAGCGTTGACAAGCCCACACCTGGCCCGCTAGAAACTCGGTCACCACGGCGCCGCAAGGCGTCCACCGGTGGAGCGGTGGGTGAGTGGCTGAAACCAGCAGTTTGCTAAACTGTCGTACGGGGATACTCGTACCGGGGGTTCGAATCCCCCCCGCTCCGCCACCTCTTCCCTTGAACGGATCCGATGCTGCGCCCGCTTCTCGGGCTCTTTCAGCGCCTGATGCCGCGCGAAGAGCCGTTCATCGACCATTTCGTCGACCATGCCAAGCGCGTTGCCGAAGCCGCGGCGGCCTTCCGCGCCATCGTGCATGGCGAGGGCAGCTTCGAGCAGCACGTGGCGACCATCCGCCGGATGGAGCGCGAGGCCGACGCCATCACCGAGGCGACGGTCGAGGCGACGCACCGCAGCTTCATCACACCCTTCGACCGCTCGCAGATCCAGGAACTGATCGACGGGCTGGACGATTGCGTCGACACCATGAAGGACGCCGCCCGGCGCATGATGCTGCGCGGCATCCGCGACTTCACGCCCGAGATGAAGGACATGGCGGACCACGTCGTCCGCTGCGCCGAGATCGTGCGCGACTCGATGCCGATGCTCGGCACGATCAACAAGGAGAGCGAGCGCCTGCTGGATGCCTTCAAGTCGGTGAAGCGCACCAAGAAGGCGGTCAACGAGCTGCGCGATTCGGGCCTCGCCATGCTGTGGGCGAGCGAGGGTCCGCTGTCGCCGGGCGAGAAGCTGCTGATCGAGGAAACTTACGACCTCGTCGCCTCCGTCGCCGACCGCCTGAAGGACGTCGCCAAGACCGTCACCGGCATCGTCAGCGAACAGGTGTAGGGCCGGGGCAGGGACATCCTGTCGCAGTCTAAGTTTCCGCCTCACTGACCTTTTCAAGACTATACTGCCCGGTATTCGCAACGAATTCCGGAAGGCTCGACCCATGGCGCGGGCGAATGCGGAGGGCACGGGCGCACTGTGGCCGGCGGGGCTGCTGCTGGCGGCATCGCTGGCGGCGATGATCGCGCTGCGCCTCGCCCCGACCGAAGCGGCCGGGATCGTCGCCGCCTATTTCCCGCCGACCCTGGAAGCGGACGCCACCGTCCGGCGCATCGCCGCCGCCGACGGCCGCCTCGTGACCGCCGGCGGGGTGTCCGGCATGTGGCTCGTCCAGTCCGACCGGGCGGGCTTTCCGGATCGCCTCTACCGTGCCGGAGCGTGGTTCGTGTTCGACGCCGAGGGCGCCTCGGGCTGTCTGGGCAACGGCCGGCGGATTCCCAAGACCGGGGAGACATCATCATGAACATCGATGAACTGGATCGGTTGCGGCGCCAGACGTCCGCCTTTTTCGTGGCGGCGCTGTGGGTGCATGTTCCGCTCGTGCTGCTCACCGGCCTGCTGAACGGCACCGCCGGCTGGGGCGCGGAGGTGGTGGCGGCGCTGCTGGCCCTGGTGGTCACGGTGGCGTGGCGCGTGGACGCGACCGGCCCGGCGACGCGCTATCTGGTGGCGGTCGCCATGGTGGGGATCGTCGCGCTGCTGGTGTACCGGGCGGCCGGCCCGTGGCAGATCGATCTGCACATGTACTTCTTCGCCGCCTTCGCCATGCTCGCCGCCTATTGCTGCTGGCGGACCATCCTGGTGGCCGCGGTGGCGACGGCGCTGCACCACCTCGTGCTCAACTTCGTCTTCCCCTACGCCGTGTTCCCCGATGGCGCCAGTTTCTCGCGGGTCGTCCTGCACGCCGTCATCGTGGTGGTCGAGTGCGGCGTGCTGACGTGGCTGGTGGTGCAGCTGGAGCAGGCCTTCGCCCGCACCGCCGATGCCGCCGCCCACCTGCGCGCCGCCGCCGAGCGGATCGAGCACGAGGCGGCCGAACGGCTGCGCGCCGAAGGCGCGGCGCAGGCGAACCGTCAAACGGCGCTGCTGGAGGCGGCCAACAGCTTCCAGTCGCGCCTCGAAGGCTCGGTCGTCGAACTCGACGATGGCACGGAGGCGCTGCGTGCCCACACGCGGGAGGTCGTCGACGTGGTGCAGCGTGCCGGCGGGCGCATGTCGGCCGTGGCCTCGGTGGCGGGCGGCACCTCCACCAGCATGCAGTCGGCCGCCGCCGCGGCCGAGGAACTCGCCCGCTCGATCTCCGGCATCAGCGGCGAGGTCGCCCGCTCGGCGCAGATGGCCACGGCGGCGGTGGCCGAGGCCGGCTCCACCGACCAGAAGGTGGCCGGTCTGGCCGAGGCGGCGCACCGCATCGGCGAGGTGGTCGAGCTGATCAACTCCATTGCCAGCCAGACCAACCTGCTGGCGCTCAACGCGACGATCGAGGCCGCGCGCGCCGGAGAGGCCGGCAAGGGCTTCGCCGTGGTCGCGTCGGAGGTGAAGAACCTCGCCAACCAGACAGCCAAGGCGACCGAGGACATCCAGAACCAGGTCGGCGCCATCCAGAACGCGACGGGCGAGACGGTGCAGGCGATCCGTTCCATTGGCGACCGCATCAAGGAAATCGACCGCATCGCCGGGGGGATCGCCAGCGCCGTCCAGCAGCAGGATTCGACGACGCGCGAGATCACCCGCATGGTGACGCAGGCGGCCAGCGGCACGCAATCCATGTCGGCGGACATCGGCGAGGTGAGTCAGGCGGTGGGCAGCGCGGCCAGCGCCGCGGCAACGGTGCTGGGCACCGCCGACACGGTCGCTGACAGGTCGCACACGCTGCGCCGGGAGATCACGCTGTTCCTGGAGCAGCTGCGCAGCGCGTGACGGACGGTCCTACCCCGCCGCGCGCTTCAGATACTCGTCGAAGCGCGTGGCGTCGTAGGCCTTTTCGTGCACGAAGCGGAACATCGCCAGGAATTCGGGCGGCTTGAGCAGGCCGCGCTGGCGGAACACCTCGGTCTCCACCGTGTGCTTGCCCTTCGGCATCTGGTCGGGCTCGGGAAAGAACTGGAGCGTCGGGGTGAAGACGACGCCGAACTTGCGCGCCAGCTTGCGCTCCTCCAGCTCCTCGCCATCGAAGTCGGTGACCTTGCGCGAGCCGTTGAGGTTCAGCGACAGCACGGTGAAGTGGTCGCGCACATAACGCTCGACCTCCGGCACCGCGAAGTTGACCAGATGCATGTCGCGGCAATAGATGCAGCCGCGCTGCTCCCAGACGATGGCGAAGCGCTTGCCGGCGGCCTTCGCCTCGGCAAGGTCGTCGGACAGGTTCAGGAAGCTTTGCAGGAACCAGGGCTGGGTGTGCAGGCCGTCGTCGGTCATGACCGATTCGGCCCGCCCCGGCGCGGGACGCAGCGCGGGCGCGGCGCCGCCGGCCGCCAGCATGCCGAGCGTGAAGGTGCGGCGCGTGATCATCGTACGATCTCCTCCCCGTGGGCCATTCCTGCGGAAGGCGTTTGCCGGAGCGGCCCGGCGCGCTTACTATTTCACCTAACTCTAATGATAACGGTTTGGGAGGGCAACCATGTCGCTGTTGCGTGCGGTGCACACCGCCTCGCTGGCGCTGGCGCTGATGGCCGGCGTCACCGCGGCACGGGCCGAACCGGTCGAGCGGACCGCCGGGGGCCTGCGCCTGGGCGGCGAGCTGGTCAAGGCCGGGGAGATGAAGGACGGGGTCGTGCTGCTGGTGCACGGCACCCTGGCACACCACCGCATGGAGTTGATGCAGGCGCTGCAAGGCGCGCTGAAGGAGCGCGGGCTGTCGTCGCTGGCGGTGACGCTGTCGCTGGCGCTCGACGCGCGGACGGGAATGTACGACTGCGCGCAGCCGCACCGGCACCGCCACACCGACGCCGCGGCGGAGATCGCCGGCTGGGTCGCGTGGCTGAAGGGGCAAGGCGCCGGGCCGGTCACGCTGCTCGGCCATTCGCGCGGCGGCAACCAGGCGGCGCGCTACCTTGCCGAGGCACCGGACGACGCCGTGGCGCGCGCCGTGCTGCTGACCCCGGCCACCGGCGAGCCGCCGGCCGACCGCGACGCGGTGCTCGCCCGCGCCGAGGGCAAGCCCGACGATGCGCTGGTCGAGGTGCCGGCGCTCCTGTACTGCGGCCCCGGCATGGCGACGGCGGGGGCGGTGCGCTCCTATTACGCCGATGACCCGAAGCACGACACGCTGTCGCTGGTGGGCGGCATCCGCGTGCCGCTGCTGCTGATCGGCGCCAGCGACGACACGGTGGTGCCGACGCTCGTGCCACGCCTGGGCGAGGTGAAGGGCCGGCCCGGCGTGCGGACGGCGGTGATCGACGGCGCCGACCACTTCTTCCGCGACCTTTCCGCCGAGGATGCGGCCGACGCGGTGGCGGCGTTCGTCAAGGACGGCAAATAGTCAGCTCGGCCGCCCCGGCAGCCGGGCGACCAGTTCGCCCAGCTGCCCCCAGAAGAAGGCGTCGCCGGGGTAGCCGAGGATGCGGCCGACCTCCCGCCCGTCCTCGACCAGCACGAAGGTGGGCGTGTGCACCACGCCCTCGATGGCCTTGATGTCGTCGGGGCGCGCGGCGCGCAGGTCGACGCGGCGCAGCGGCGCGGCGCGGCCCTCGGCCGTCAGGGGGTAGGAGGGGCCGACCTCCCGGTGCCAGCGCGCGCACCACGCGCAGCCCGCCTGCTCGAACATCAGCAGTTCGGCGGCCGTCGCCGGTGTGACGAATAGACCGAAAGGCCAGAGCAGGCCGATCAACAACAATACGCGCAGCATGCTATCCTCCCTGGCGCAGGATCTCACGATCGCGACCCGCGCGCACCTCACATTAGCGTGAATGATATTAGCTTGAACTGATGCAACGGGTGCGCTAACGTGTCGCATAACAGGACACTGAAGATCCGTCCGCCAGAACAAATTCGGTGGACCAACAAACCATGGGAGATTCCGGTCCGCGGCACACGCGGGGCCGGACCCGAACCGGGCCCGAGTGGCGCGGACGGGGCGCTCGAGAAAGGGGATGTCATGAGGACAATGGGAGGATGGGTCTCTCTGGCGCGGCGGGCTCCGCTGGCGCTGGGGCTGGCCGCGTGCGTCCTGGGCGGGGCCGGGGCCGTTTCGGCCGCGGATCTCAAAGACGTGCCGATGCTGCGCGAAGGCGCCGCCACACCGACGCCGTGGAAGCGTTACGGCAACTGGACGAAGTCCGAGTGGCCGTTCAACACGCTGGCCGACCAGACCAAGACGCCGCCGGCGCCGGCCAAGGGTCAGTTCCAGAAATTCGACCTTTCCAAGCCCGGCGACCCGGAAAAGGGCATGAAGCTGGCCTTCTCGCGCGATCGCGGGTCGAGCTGCGTGACCTGCCACGTGATGGGGCCGAAGACGCCGGAACTGCCGGGCAACGTCGGCCCCGACCTGTCCGAGATCGGCAACGCCGGCCGCGACGACGAATACCTGTTCAACTACGTCTACGACGCCCGCAGCATCAACCCCGAAACGCTGATGCTGCCATGGGGCACCAACAAAATGTTCAGCGCCGAGGAGATCCGCGACATCGTCGCTTTCCTCCAGACGCTGAAGACCCCGGCCACCTTCAAGACCGCGCTGGACGAACCGAACGGCCGGCCGCTGCCGGTGGAGGACCGCGACTGGCGTGACCCGTTCGTCAACCCGGCCGCCGAGGCGATCGAGACGGGCGCCGTGCTCTATGCCAAGGCCGGGCCGAACGGCAAGTCCTGCGCGTCGTGCCACGACAAGCCGGAGACGATGTTCAAGCGCTGGTCGGTCACCATGCCGAAGTGGGATTCGGCCTCCAAGCGCATGATCGGCCTGGAGGAGTTCGTCTACCGCCACGGTGCGGCGACGATGGACGCCAAGTACCTGATGCAGAGCCCGGAGAACCTGCAGTTCGCGGTCTATCTGCGGGCCCTGTCGAACGGCGAGAAGATCGACGTCGACATCAAGAGCCCCGGTGCCAGGGAGTCGTACGAGCGCGGCGAGAAGCTGACCAAGGTCCGTATCGGCCAGCTCAACCTCGCCTGCGTCGACTGCCACACGGCGGAAATGGGCGCCAACCACTGGCTGCGCGGCCAGTACCTGGGTGAGTTGAAGGGGCAGATCCCCCACTTCCCGACGTGGCGCACCAGCCGCAACGAGGTGTGGGACATCCGCAAGCGCCTGGGGTGGTGCAACGTGCAGATCCGCGCCAACGACCTGCCGCCGGACGCGCCGGAATACGCCGACCTGGAGCTGTACCTGACGGCCGCCAGCAACGGCCTCGTCATGGAGGCGCCGGGCATCCGGCACTGACCGTCATATCAGAGGAGGGCCGGGCGCCGCGGCGCCCGGCCGCAGAGGGAGAACGCCATGCGAAAGAGTGAACTCAGCCGCCGCGAGGTGCTTGGCCTGGGCCTCGCCGCCGGAGTGGGGCTGACGCTGCTGCCGCGCACCGCCGACGCGTCGGTGGACAGCGCGACCAAGATGCTGACCGACCTCATCGGGTCGAAGCAGCCGCAGCCCGGCAAGGTCAAGATCGACATGCCGCAGATCGCCGAGAACGGCAACGCCGTTCCGCTGACGGTGACGGTCGAGAGCCCGATGACCGCGCAGAGCTACGTCAAGGCCGTGCACGTCATCGCCGACGGCAACCCGGACGCCGGCGTCGCGACCTTCACCTTCACGCCGATGAGCGGCAAGGCCGAGGTCGCCACCCGCATGCGTCTGGCGACGACCCAGAAGATCTGGGCCGTGGCGGAGATGAGCGACGGCGCGGTCCACATGGAAAAGACCGAGGTCAAGGTTACCATCGGCGGCTGCGGCGGCTGAAGCACGAGGAGGAGAAGAACCCATGAGCATCAAGCCGCGCATCAAGCTGCCCGCCGAGGCCAAGAAGGGCGACGTCGTCGAGATCAAGACGATGGTCCAGCACCCGATGGAATCCGGCCAGCGCAAGGACGCCTCGGGCAAACCCATCCCGCGCAAGATCATCAACAAGTTCGCCTGCACCTTCAACGGCAAGCCCGTGTTCGAAACGAAGCTGCAGCCGGCCATCTCCGCCAACCCCTACCTCGCCTTCTTCGCCAAGGTGGAGGAGAGCGGCACCTTCGAGTTCACCTGGACCGACGACGACGGCACGGTGACCACCGAAAAGGCGCCGATCAAGGTGGCGTAACCTGTCTATCCCTCCCCCGCCTCCGGCGGGGGAGGGAAGGGGCCCACGAAGTGGGAAGGGTGGGGGCAACGCCCTTTCCAAGACGCCGTTGCCCCCACCCACCCCAAGCGGAGCTTGGGGCCCCTCCCTCCCCCGGCGGGGCCGGGGGAGAGCCAGGAAACACGCTGGAGTCACGTGCATGCTCAATCGCAGAGACCTGTTGCAGGTCGCCGCGGCGGCGGCGACGCTGGGCGCGGCTGGCGCCGGCACGCTGCGCCAGGCCGTCGCCAAGCAGGCGATCACCCAGCAGACGCTGCTGGATTTCAAGCCGGTCGGCAACGTCACCCTGATGCACATCACCGACTGCCACGCGCAGTTGACGCCGCTGTACTTCCGCGAGCCGTCGATCAACCTGGGCGTCGGCGAGGCGGCCGGGCTGCCCCCGCACCTGACCGGCAAGGACTTCATGTCCGCCTACAAGGTCGCGGCCGGCACGGCGGACGCCTACGCGCTGACGTCCGAGGACTATGTGGCGCTGGCGCGCGACTACGGGCGCATCGGCGGCTTCGACCGGCTGGCGACGCTGGTCAAGGCGATCCGCGCCGAGCGGCCGGACCGCACCCTGCTGCTCGACGGCGGCGACAGCGTGCAGGGCTCCTGGACCGCGCTGCAGACCAAGGGCGCCGACATGGCCCGCGCGCTCAAGGCGCTGGGCGTCGACGCCTGGACCGGCCACTGGGAATTCACCTACGGCGCCGACCGCGTGAAGGCGATCGCCGAGGAACTGGGCGCGCCCTTCCTGTGCGGCAACGTCAAGGATACGGAGTGGAACGAGGACGTCTTCGAGTCCACCGCGTATTTCGAGCGCGGCGGCGTGAAGATCGCCGTCATCGGGCAGGCGTTCCCCTACACGCCCGTCGCCAACCCGCGCTACATGATCCCGACATGGTCGTTCGGCATCCGCGAGGACGCGATGCGCGACCGCGTCAAGGAGGCGCGCGCCAAGGGCGCCGGGCTGGTGGTGGTGCTCAGCCATGACGGCTTCGACGTCGACCGCAAGCTGGCGAGCCGGGTCGAGGGCATCGACGTGCTGCTCACCGGCCACACGCACGACGCGGTGCCGGAGGCGGTGCGCGTCGGCCGCACGCTGCTGATTTCCTCGGGCAGCCACGGCAAGTTCCTGTCCCGCCTGGACCTGGACGTGCGCAATGGCGAGGTGAAGGACTACGCGTTCCGCCTCATCCCCGTGCTGTCCGACGCCATCGCGCCGGACGCGGAGATGGCTTCGCTGGTCGAGGAGCTGCGCAAGCCCTTCCTGCCCGAGCTGACCAAGGTGGCCGGCAAGTCCGGCAGCCTGCTCTACCGCCGCGGCAACTTCAACGGCACCTGGGACGACCTGATCTGTCAGGCGCTGCTGGAGCAGCGCGACTCCGAGATCTCGCTGTCGCCGGGCTTCCGCTGGGGCTCGACGCTGCTGCCGGGGCAGGACATCACGCACGAGGACGTCTACAACCAGACCGCCATCACCTACCCGAACGCCTACCGTTCGGAGATGACCGGCCAGCAGATCAAGGACATCCTGGAAGACGTCGCCGACAACCTGTTCAACCCCGATCCCTATTACCAGCAGGGCGGCGACATGGTGCGCGTCGGCGGCCTGGGCTACTCCATCGACGTCGCCAAGCCGGTGGGCAGCCGCATCGGCGAGCTGACGCTGCTGAAATCCGGCAAGGCGGTGGAGGCCGGCAAATCCTACGTCGTCTCCGGCTGGGCCTCGGTCAACGAGGGCACGCAGGGCCCGCCGGTGTGGGACGTGGTGATCAAGCACATCGAGAAGCACAAGGTGATCGAAGTGCCGGACCAGTCGCCGATCAAGGTCCGCGGCGTATGACGCAAACGCCCCTTTCCCCGTGCGGGAGAGGGGTTGGGGAGAGGGGAACCGCATGGGCGGAATGGACGTGTCCTACCTCGGGGCGTTCGGGGCGGGGCTGTTGAGTTTTCTTAGCCCGTGCGTCCTGCCGCTGGTGCCGCCGTACCTGTGCTTCCTGGGCGGCGTGTCGCTGGACGAGCTGACGGCGGAAAGCGACGCCGCCCGGAAATCACAGGTCGGGCGGCGCGTCTTCGTCGCCGCCTTCGCCTTCGTGCTGGGCTTCGCCACGGTGTTCATCACGCTGGGGGCCACGGCGTCGTTCGCCGGGCAGTGGCTGGCGCGGCACATCGACGTGCTGGCGCAGGCGGCCGGCGTCGTCATCATCGTGCTGGGCCTGCACTTCCTGGGCGCCTTCCGCATCGGCCTGCTGTACCGCGAGGCGCGCGTGCAGGTGGCGACCCGGCCGGCGGGCATCATCGGCGCCTACATCATCGGGCTGGCCTTCGCCTTCGGCTGGACGCCCTGCGTCGGTCCGGTGCTGGCCGCCATCCTGTTCGTCGCCGGATCGAGCGATCGGGCGTGGGACGGCGCGTCGCTGCTCGGCACCTACGCGGCCGGGCTGGGCATCCCGTTCCTGCTGGCGGCGTTGGGGACCAAGCCGTTCCTCACCTTCTCCCGCCGCTTCCGCCGCCACCTCGGCATGGTCGAGAAGGCGGCGGGCGCGCTGCTGGTGGGCACCGGCGTGCTGTTCCTGACCGGCAGCATGGCCGACGTCGCCAACTGGCTGCTGGAGACGATGCCGGCGCTCGGCGGGCTTGGCTAGGGCCGCAGTCTTCGACGTTGGGCCGCGCTTCGCTTGGCACCAACCTACGGGCGAATGCACGCTGCCGTAGGTTGGCGCCAAGCGTAAGCGCGGCCCAACGTCGCTTTTAATGGCGGGTGTCAGTGCGCCTTCTGGGCGCGGTCGATGTCCTGGGTCAGGGTGTCCAGGCGTTCCAGGAGCGGCGCCTCGTGGCCGGGTTCGATCTGTCCCTTGCGCTGCGCCAGACGCAGCGCGGTCTGCGCCTCTTCCAGGCAGTCGAGCGTGTGGCGCAGATAATCGTGCGGCTCCATCCCTTGCCTCCCTTGTTGGACGTGCTGGGGCAACAGGCCGGGTGCCGGTGCGTTCCAGGTCCGGTCAGGGGCGTACGTACACCCAGCCGCGCAACTGCCGCTCGACGATTTCGGCGATGCCGGCGGTCACCACCTCGACCCCGGGGATCAACTCGTCGGGGGTGTGATTGGTGGTTTCCATCGTGTTGCCGCAGCCGATGAACTGGATGTCGTACTGCATCAGGCTCTTGACCCGGTCGACCACGGGCGAGCTTTTCGCATAAAGCGCCTGCATGCCCGCGCCATAGGCGACGACGACGATCTGCACCTGATCCTGGCCGTAGAACTTCTGCAGGTTCACGGCGTTGTAGAGCAGGTTGTTGATGTCCTTCGGGGTGTCGCTGGTGAGCTGCAGCATGATCCGGCGCGGGCTGTCGATGCTCGGCGGCGGGTTGCTGATCTCCGTGTCCGCCGGAGCCGGGGCCGACCACAGCAGGCCGGCCAGCAGGATCAATCCGGGAAGCGTCCCAGAAATCGTCGTTGCGCGCATGGTCTCCTCACGTCGCCGGGGGCGGCCGGGGCACAGGATACACCCTTGCCGCCGGACGCCCCCCAGCATGCAGTGGTCAGCCGCGCGACAGCACGACGCGAAGCGCGGCGCCGTGCGAACCCTCTTCCATGTACTTCAGCCCATAGTAGGCGCCGGCGAAGATCGCCGCCAGCGCCAGGAAGGAGCTGAGCGCCAGCGTGGAGACGCCGGAGATGCCCTGGCCGATGGTGCAGCCCAGCGCCAGCACGCCGCCCACGCCCATCAGCAGCGCGCCCGTCACGTTGCTGACGGTGTCGTTGACGCCGGCGAAGCCTTCCAACCGGAACGTGCCGGTCAGCTTGGCCATCAGGAACGAACCGACGATGACGCCGAACACCGTGGCGATGCCGAAGTTGATCGACGCGCCGGTGAAGGTCATCAGGTACTGCGTCGTGTCGCCGATGGGCGCGATGAAGGTGAAGGACATGACGGGCGTCGGATCGAACTCGTCACGGCCGACATAGCCG
>DASWVP010000560.1:0-5512 GCA_036401175.1 Azospirillum sp.
CGGCCGAGCCGCCGCACGCGGCCGTGGCCATCAGGCTGCGCGGCGCCGCCTCCACGGCCGTCCAGGTGCGACCGCCGTCGGCGGTGTGGCGGGCCTCGCCGAACTCGCCGACCACCCAGCCGGTGGCGGCGTCGGCGAAGGCTATGCCGTTGAGGCCGACGTCGCGCGGCTCGGCGGCGGGCGCGAAGCTGCCCCCGCGGTCGGGGGAGACGAGCAGCGTGCCCATCTCGCCCGCCACCCACAGCCGGCCGCTTCCGTCCAGCGCGGCGGCGAGCAGGCGGTGTGGCTTGTCGATCGGCACCGCCGCCCGCTCCCACCGCGCCCCGCCGTCGCGGGTGACCAGCACGGCGCCGTCGGCACCGACCGCCACGGCCTCGGTCGCCGACCACGCGGCGATGGCCTGCAGCATGCGGGCGGTGCCGGAGCGCTGGACCCGCCAGCTCCGCCCGCCGTCGTCGGAGCGGACGATCTTGCCCTCCGACCCGACCATCCACAGCACGCCCCCGGCGGGCGCGGCGGCGCCGAGGAACAGGTCGCGCGGCGCCAGCGCCGGCTCGGTCACGGCGTGGATGACCGGTTCCAGCTTCACGGCGAACACGGCGCCGATCAGGCCGGCAATGATGAGGAAGGGGCCGGCCTTGGCAAGCAGACCCATGGCGCGTCGCATGCGCGTGCTCCCGGACAGGATATCAGTTCGAACGTTCGTTCCAGACGCAGGCATGGGGGCACGCCGGGCAATGCCGGGCGCCCCCTACCCGATCACAGCGCGGTGTAACCGCCGTCGACGACCAGGGACGATCCGGTCATGAAGCTCGACTCCGCGCTCGCCAGGAAGAGGATGCCGTCGGCGATCTCCTCCGGCTTGCCGATGCGGCCGATGGGGTGGAGCTGGGTGAAGAGGGCGACCGCCTCCTCGTCGCTGGCGGCGCCGGTCGCCATGCGGGCCATCTCGACACCCGCGCGGGTCTCGATCAGGCCAGGATGGATGGCGTTGACGCGGATGTTGTAGCCGCGCTGGCCGCAGTAGGTGGCGGCGCTCTTAGTCAGCATCAGCACCGCGCCCTTGCTGGCGCTGTAGGCGGCGAGCGACGGCGCGCCGATGAAGGAAGCGACCGAGGCGACGTTGACGATGGCGCCGCCGCCCGTGCCCTTCATGGCGCGAATCGCCTTCTGGGTGCCGAGGAAGGTGCCATCGACGTTGATCGACATGACACGGCGCCAGTCCTCCAGCGACACCGTCTCGATGTCGTTGTAGGTGCCGAGCCCGGCGTTGTTGACCATCACGTCGAGCCGGCCATGCCGGCCGAGCACCGTTTCGAACACCACGTCCCATTGCGCCGCGTCGGCCACGTCGTGGTGCAGGAACACGGCGTCGGCGCCGCCGTCGCGCAGGTCGGCGGCCAGCGCCTCGCCGGCCACGCCGTCCACGTCGGTGAGGGTGACGCGCCCGCCTTCGCGGGCAAGCGTCCGGGCGGTGGCGGCGCCGATTCCGTGGGCGGCGCCGGTGACGATGCAGACCTTGTCGGTGAGACGGGCCATGACGGTGGATTCCTCCCAAAGGCGCGACGTTCGTCCGCAGGGTGCACCATCGGCAGCACCATGCATCGAACGTTCGTTCAGTTGCTGTTGGGACGATTAGAGCGCACACAAATCCGTTTGACAAGCGTTTTTACATGTGGTGAGGTTTGAATCGAACGATCGCTCTAGAAGCCGCGGCCGGCCCGCGACCACGGCGCGATCCCATTGAAAAAGCGCACCAGGGGGCAGACATGGCCACGGCAGGCACCAGAATTCGACGGAACGTCTCGGCGGCGCCGGCACGTCCGGGCGAGGACGGCGCAAGCTCGCGCGACGTGCTCCTCCAGACGGCGCTGGATTTCTTCTCGACGCGCGGCTTCAACGGCACGTCGATTCGCGACATCGCCAACGCGCTGGGCGTCAGCGTCTCCAACATCTACCACTACTTCGGCAGCAAGGAAGGTCTCTGGCTGGAGATCATGGAGTATTCGGTCAAGACCCTGCCCCAGCGGCTGGAAAGCGCCTTGGCCGACATCACCGACCCGCTGGCGCGTTTCGAGGCGCTGGTTAAGGCGCACCTGACCGTCTCCACCAGCTACCAGCGCGAACTGCGGATGATCTTCATCGAGCAGGACCGCCTGACGGTCGGCGGCGACAAGATCAACCACGACGTCCAGCGTCTGGTTCTGGCGATCTACATCCGCGAGCTGGAGGCGCTGCGCGCCGCCGGCTTCATCCATGCCGAGCACCTGAAGATCCTCGCCTTCAACGTGCTCGGCGTCATCAACTGGCAATTGCGCTGGTACCGCGGCGACGGCCCGCTGGGGGCCGACGACGTGCACCGCGAGATCATCGACTTCATCCTGCACGGCCTGCGCGGGTCCAGACCCGACTGAGCCGCCGCCACCCGCACGACGCCGCGGCCACAACGCGGCGCAAGACCAAGGTCCGGGGCCACCGCGCCCCCCGGGAGGAATACGCACGCCATGGGCTACACCATCGACATCGACACCGGAGGCACGTTCACCGACGGTTTCTTCGCGCACGGCGAGGAATTCCGCACGGTGAAGGTGCCGACCACCCCGCACGACCTGACCTCCTGCTTCCTCGACTGCATCCGCGCCGGCGCCGACGCCTTCGGCGTTCCGGTGGACCGGCTGCTGCGCGAGGCGGAGGTGGTGCGCTTCTCCAACACCATCGGCACCAACGCCATCATCGAGCGCACCGGCGCCAAGATCGGCCTGATCGTCACCAAGGGCTGCGAGCACCTCGCCCCCACGGCCGACGCCGAGGGCAAGGCGCCGCTGGTCGCCCCCGACATGGTGCTGGGCACCATGGTCCTGGGCACCGATGCGGGCGGCGACACCGTGCTGGAGACGGCGCAGACGCTGATCGACCGCGGCGCCCACTGCCTCGTGGTGGCGCTGCACGGCGCCGACGCCGACCCGGCGCCCGAGCGCGCGGTGCGCGCCGTCATCAAGGCGGAATACCCGCGCGACTACCTGGGCTCGGTCCCGGTGTTCCTGTCGACCGACGTCACCCGCCGCTCCGGCTATCAGGAGCGGATCAACAGCGCGGTGCTGAACGCCTACATCCACGGCAAGCTGACGCGCCTGCTGTACAAGGCCGGCGAGGATCTGCGGCGCAACGGCTTCCCCGGCCAACTCCTGATCGGCCACAACAACGGGGCGGCGGCCCGCGTCGCCAAGACGCGCGCCATCAACACCTACAACTCCGGCCCGGCCGCCGGCCTGCTGGGCGCCCGCGAGATCGGCGCGCTGTACGGGGCGGATCTGGTGGTGTCGGCCGACATGGGCGGCACCTCCTTCGACATCGGATTCGTCCGCGCGGGCGAGCCGAGCCACGCGCTGCGCCCGGACGTGGAAGGGTTCCGCTGCAACCTGCCCATGCTGGCGATCCGCGCGCTGGGGGCCGGCGGCGGTTCCATCGCGTCGGTGGACGGCGGGCGCGTGCGGGTCGGCCCGCGCTCGGCCGGCGCCCTGCCCGGCCCGGCCTGCTTCGACCTGGGCGGGACCGAGCCGACGGTGACCGACGCCAACCTCGCGCTCGGCCTGCTCGACCCCGACTATTTCCTGGGCGGGCGCAAGCGGCTGAACGCGGAAAAGGCGGCGGCGGCACTGGAATCCAGGGTCGCCGGAGCGCTGGGCGTGTCGGTCGAGGAAGCGGCGTGGCGCGTGCGCGCCGCCGTCGACGCCGACATGGGGCAGGCCACCAGACACCTGTGCGAGGAGGTCGGCGGGCGCGACCCGCTGATGGTGGTGTACGGCGGCGCCGGGCCGCTGCACGCCTGCGCCGTCGCCGCCATGGCGGGCATCCGCCGCATCGTGGTGACGCCGTTCTCGGCGGTGTTCTCCGCCTACTCCTCGTCGCTGATGGACGTGGGGCACCTCTACCACACGCGCACGTCCACCACGCTGCGCCCGGCCGGCGACACGGCGGATCTCGCGGCGGCGCTGGACGAAATGCGCGGGCGCGCCGAACGCGACATGCGCGGCGAAGGCTTCGAGCCGGATCAACTGCACTGGTCGGCCGAGTTGATCGTGCAGTCGCGGACGACCGGGGCGGAAGCCCGCCTTACCACCGTGCCCGATTTCCACCGCGACCTGCAAAGCCTGGAGGAGCTGACGCGTCAGGCCGCCGCCGCGCTGGGCGGCGACGTGGAGAACGACCTGATCATCACCACCGCCGGCCTGTTCTCCGGCGCGCCGGTGCCGCACTTCCGCCTGCGCCCGGTGCCGGTGGCGGCGACCCGCGTCGAGGACGCGGCGCGCGGCCGGCGCACGCTCTACCTGGGGCCGGAGGCCGGACGGGTGACGGTGCCGGTCTTCGACCGCGCGAAGCTGGGCCACGGCCACGCGCTGCGCGGGGCCTGCATCGTCGAATCCGACCAGACCACCGTCTACGTGCCCGACGGCTGGTCGGCCGCCGTGGACCGCTTCGACAACCTCGTGCTGGAGATGGGGGCCTGAGCCATGAAGGTGCGCATCACCGAAAACCTCGACATCGACCTGCCGCGCGAAACCTGGTGCTGCCACGCCTGCGGCCACGCGCTGACCAGCGCGCGGGCCAGCTACAAGACCGGCTGCGTGGTCGCCGAAGTGCCGCTGGAGGAGGCCCACCCGCCGCTGGTGGAGGGGCAGGCCTACCGCTTCACGCCCGATCCCGACTTCTGCCGGCTGCTGGAGTTCTATTGCCCCGACTGCGGCACGCTGATCGAGAACGAGTATCTGCCGCCCGGCCATCCGATCACCCACGACATCGATCTGGACATCGACGCGCTCAAGGCGCGGCACGGGGTGGCCTGACATGAGCAACGGACGCGCCCTGTTCACGGCGCTGGCGCGCGGCGAGCCGCCGCCCCGCCCGCCGTTCCTGCCGCTGGTCGAAGGGCTGGCGGCCCGTGTGGCCGGCGTCGATCCGGCGGCGCTGGAAGCCGACCCCGACCTGCGCGCCCGCGCCGTGCGGCAGGCCACGGCGCTGGTCGGCGGCGACGCGCTGTGCTTTGGCTTCGAGGCGGAGCTGTCCACCGACGACGACCGCTTCGCCCGCCTCACCGACACGCTGAAGCGTGCGTTCGAGCCGGCGCGCGGCACTCTGGGCTGCGTCGCAGCATTGCCCGGTCCGGCGACGCTGGCGCGGCGGACGTCCGGCCGGACGGACAAGGATACGCTCGACGCAGTCCGCCCGGTGCTGACCCGCATGGCCGAGGCCGTCTGCCAGACCCGCCCCGACCTGCTGGTCTTCCTGGAGGATGCGGACGCGCGGTCCGTGCCGGTGGACGGCACGCTGAAGCGCGCCTACGCCGCCGCCCGCAAGGTGGCCGCCTACTACGACGCGGGCACCGCCGTGCACGTGACCGGCTGGATCGACGCCACGGAGGAGGCCCGCCGCCTCGCCCCGCTCGGCCTCGACTTCCTGTGGCTGGGGGCCGGCGGCGGCGTCGAGCCGGCCGCCGTCGCGGCGGCGCTCGGCG
>DASWVP010000561.1:0-3984 GCA_036401175.1 Azospirillum sp.
AGAAGGGCTTGCCCGCCGGCGCCCCCGCCGCCTGGGCCGGGGCCGCCTTGCCGGTGCCGGCCGGCTGCCACGCGGGGATCAGCTGGTCGGGGCCGGGGCCGATCAGGTCGGCGCGGCCCATGCGCTTCAGCGCGTCGCGCAGCGCCGGCCAGTTCTCCGGGTCGTGGTAGCGCAGGAAGGCCTTGTGCAGGCGGCGCTGCTTCAGCCCCTTGGCGGTCGCCACCATGTCGCCGCCGGCGCGGCGGATGGGGCGCAGCGTGTCGCGGCCGGTGTGGTACATGGCGGTGGACACCGACATCGGCGACGGCAGGAAGGTCTGCACCTGATCGGCGCGGAAGCCGTTGCGCTTCAGCCACAGCGCCAGGTTCATCATGTCCTCGTCCGAGGTGCCCGGATGCGCGGCGATGAAGTAGGGGATGAGGTAGAGCTTCTTGCCCGCCTCCCTGGCCGCCGCGTCGAACATCGCCTTGAAGCGGTCGTAGGCGCCGATGCCCGGCTTCATCATCTTGGACAGCGGGCCGGATTCCGTGTGCTCGGGCGCGATCTTCAGATAGCCGCCGACGTGGTGGCGGACCAGCTCCTTCACGTACTCCGGGCTCTTGACCGCAAGGTCGTAGCGCAGGCCGGACGCGATGGAGATCTTCTTCACGCCCCTGATGGCGCGGGCCTTGCGGTAAAGGTCGATCAGCGGGCCGTGGTCGGTGCCCAGGTTCTTGCAGACGTCGGGGTAGACGCAGCTCGGCCGGCGGCACGAATCGCGGATCGCGTCGCTCTTGCAGGCGAGGCGGTACATGTTGGCCGTCGGGCCGCCCAGGTCGGAGACGTGGCCGGTGAAGCCCTTGGTCTTGTCGCGGATCTCCTCGATCTCGCGCAGGATGGAGCCCTCGGACCGGCTCTGGATGATGCGCCCCTCGTGCTCGGTGATGGAGCAGAACGAACAGCCGCCGAAGCAGCCGCGCATGATGTTGACGGAAAAGCGGATCATCTCCCACGCGGGAATCCGCGCGTCGCCGTACGCCGGGTGGGGGGCGCGGGCGTAGGGCAGCGCGAAGACGGCGTCCAGCTCGGGCGTGGTCAGCGGGATGGGCGGGGCGTTCAGCCACAGCTCCCGGTCGCCGTGCCGCTGCACCAGCGGCCGGGCGTTGCCGGGGTTGGCCTCCTGGTGCAGAACGCGGGAGCCCTGGGCGTAGAGCACGCCGTCCTCCATCACCCGCTCGGCCGACGGCAGGCGGACGACGGTGTTCTCCAGCGCGCCGCGCAGGTTCACCTCGGCGCCCTCCTCCACCGCCGCGGCGCTGTCGATCTCGGCCCAGCCCGCGGGCACGGATTCGCGCAGGAACGCGGTGCCGCGGATGTCGTGCATGGCGCGCGGCGGCTCGCCCTTCGCCGCGCGGTGGGCGATCTCGACGATGGCGCGCTCGGCGTTGCCATAGGCCAGGAGGTCCGCCTTGGCGTCCACCAGGATGGAGCGGCGCACCTTGTCCGACCAGTAGTCGTAATGCGCGATGCGGCGCAAGCTGGCCTCGATGCCGCCCAGCACGATGGGCACGTCCTTGTACGCCTCGCGGCAGCGCTGGGAATAGACGATGGTCGCGCGGTCCGGCCGCTTGCCGCCCTCGTCGTTCGGCGTGTAGCTGTCGTTGTGGCGCAGCCGCCGGTCGGACGTGTAGCGGTTCACCATGGAATCCATGTTGCCGCCCGTCACGCCGAAGAACAGGTTGGGCTTGCCGAGATCCTTGAACGGCTCGGCGTTCTGCCAGTCCGGCTGCGCGATGATGCCGACGCGGAAGCCCTGCGCCTCCAGCAGCCGCCCGATCACCGCCATGCCGAAGCTGGGATGATCGACATAGGCATCGCCGGTGACGACGATGATGTCGCAACTGTCCCAACCCAGCGCGTCCATCTCCGCGCGCGACATGGGCAGGAACGGGGCCGGGCCGAAACGGTGGGCCCAGAATTTGCGGTACGAGAAGATGTCCTTGGCGCTCTGCAACGGCGTGCTCCGGTTAGACCGCGTTAGATAGCGCGTCCGGGCCGCCGCGAACACTCCCCATCGGGCAACAATCGACTCCGCCGGTCGGATTCGATCCAGGGCGGCATTCGACGCTACCGCCGGCCCGGATCTCGCATTATCCTCGCCCGCCGCCCCGACCTGCGGGGGCATTTTCCGAACGCCGGGCCATGAACATCCTCCTCGTGTCGGTCGGGATCGACTGGATCAGCGTCGCCCGCCTGCCGAAGCCGCTGCGGGGCGCCGGGTTCACGGTGCTCGCCTGCTGCCCGGAGGGCTCGCTGCTGGACAGGAGCGGCTTTCTGCACGGGGGCGCGCGGCTGCGCCCGCCCGTGACGCCGGAATCCGTCTGGACCGCCCTGCGGCACCTTCGCGGGCGATGGGGCGGATCCTTCGTCGTGCCGGGCGACGAGCCGACGATCCGGCTCCTGCATGGTTTCCTCCAGCGGCCGCCGGCCGATGCCGACGACACCGACCGCGCCGTCCTCGCCGATCTCGCGGCGTCGCTCGGCGATCCGGACATGCACGACGCGGTCAGCCGCAAATCGTACCTCTGCGCCTTGTCCGACAACGCGGCGCGCCGCTTTCCACCCCAGGCGGCGGTCGATCACACCACCAACGTCTTCGCCCTCGCCGATCGCATCGGCTATCCGCTGGTCCTGAAGAAGGACTTCTCGGCCGGCGGCACGGGGGTCTTCGAGATCGGCTCGGTGGAGGCGCTGGAGGACTTCGTGGCGCGCAGCAACGCCTTCCTGCGCCATGGGCGGCGGGACGCCCGTCCGCACGCCGGCCAGACCGGCGTCGTGCAGCGTCTCCTGTCCGGGCGTTCGGCGTCGGTCTCGCTGGTCGCCATGCGGGGGCGCGTCGTCGCCGCCTTCGCCTACGCCAAGGTGGCGGGCGGGCCGGCGCGCATGGGCGGGACCTCCGTTGCCGGGGCGCTGCAACGGCCCGACCTGATCGAGGCCGCCCGCGACCTGACGGCGCATTTCGGCTTCACCGGCTTCGCCGGGGTCGACTTCCTCCTCGACAACCAAACGGACGAAGCCTACGTCCTGGAGTTCAACGCCCGACCGACGCTGACTTCGCACCTCGGCCACCTGTTCGGCGCCGACCTCTGCGCGGCCCTGGCGGCGGCGCTGTCGAACCGGCCGCCGCCGGCTCCCGGCAAGGCCCTTCCCCTGGTCTCCCTCTTCCCCTCGGAATGGCAGCGCGATCCGGCCAGCCGTTACCTTGCCGAGGCCCACCACGACGTGCCATGGGACGATCCCGCCCTGCTCAAGGCCCTGTTCGAGATGGGGTACGCGGGCGCCACCACCGGGAGCGCGTGAGGTGCCCACCGCCATCCCCATCGACGATCCCCGGGACCCGCGCATCGCGGGTTACCGCGACGTGCGCGAGCGCGACCTCGTCGGGCGCGAGGGACGGTTCATCGCCGAGGGGGAGGTGGTGCTGCGCCTGCTGCTGCGCTCCCCCCGGCACCGGCCGGAATCGCTGCTGCTGGCGGAGAAGCGCGTCGCGACGCTGGCGCCGCTGCTGGCGGAGGTGCCGGACGGCGTGCCGGTCTACAGTGCCGGGCAGGCGGTGCTGGACGCCATCGTGGGGTTCCCGCTGCACCGGGGCATCCTGGCGCTCGGCCGGCGGGAACCGCTGCCGGCGCCGGACGATCTGCTGGCCGGGTTGGGGCCGCGCGCGCTGGTGGCCGTGCTGTGCGGCATTGGCAACCACGACAACCTCGGCGGCATCTTCCGCAATTGCGCCGCCTTCGGCGCGGACGCCGTGCTGCTCGATCCGACCTGCTGCGACCCGTTGTACCGCAAGGCGATCCGCGTCTCGGTCGGGGCGACGCTCACCGTGCCCTACGCGCGAATCGACGCCGGGACGGACGTTGTGGAGCTGCTGGCGCGGCATGGCTTCGCGGCGATCGCGCTCAGCCCGGCCGGCGCCGTGCCGCTGGCCGAACTGAGGCGCCCCGA
>DASWVP010000562.1:0-13191 GCA_036401175.1 Azospirillum sp.
GCCGAGGATGGCGCGCCGCTCCCCCGCCGCGACGGACAGGGTGACGTTGTCCACCGCCAGCAGCGCGCCGAAGACGCGGCTGACGCCGGTCAGCTCCAGCGCGCCGGCGGTGGCGATGCCTTTGATGCGTTCGGCTCGTTCCATTAAGTCGTCCTTAGAAACACGTGCCCCCACCCCGACCCTCCCCCGCTGGGCGGGGGAGGGAGAAGAAGGTCCCCTCCCCCGCCCAGCGGGGGAGGGTTGGGTGGGGGCCCAACTGCCGGCGCTTACCGGCAATCCGGGTTGTCGCGGCTGGCCGGGCCCATCTTCACGAACTCGGCTTGCGGCATGCCCAGGGTCTGCGTGACCTGCGGGATGACGCGCACCACCTTGTTCGCCAGCTTGCCGTCCGGCCCTTCCACCACCTCGGTCAGGAAGATGTCGGCAACGGCCTGCCGGTTGCCGTCCAGGGTGACCTTGCCAGTCGGCGTGTCGAGCTGCAGCTTGGTCAGGGCAGCCCGGAAGGCCGTCTGGTTGTCGGACAGGTCGCCCTTCACCTGATCCAGCGCGGTGACCATCGCCTTGCCGGCCAGATAATAGGCGTGCATGAACAGCGACGGCGACGGCAGCCCGTCGGGGAAGTTCTTCTTGTAGGCGGCCACGAACTCCTTCCACTTGGGATCGTCCCAGGTGTCGGCGATCGGGCCGGCGGACGGCGTGCCGATCAGGTGCGTGCGCTGCCGGCCCTTGGCGCCCAGCACCGTCTGGTCCACAGTGATCGAGCCGGCGACCATCGGTTTGTCGCCGCCGGACTGCTCGTACTGCGTCAGGAAGTTGATGGCGTCCGCGCCGCCCAGTGCCACGTAGATGGCGTCGATGTCGTCGGGGATCTTGGCGATGATCGAGGAATAGTCCTTGTTGCCGATCGGCACCCAGAACTTGTCCACCACCTTGCCGCCCGCCTTGCAGTAATCGACCATGAAGCCCATCACCTGGCTGTACGGAAAGCTGTAGTCCTCGGCGACGACGGCGACCTTCTTGTAGCCCTTGGTCTTGAACGTGTGCTCGCCCAGGCCGGCCTGCCACTGCACGCCGTCGGTGGAGAAGCGGAAGAAGTTCGGCGCCGGGTCCTTCAGCGTGGTTTCCTGCGCGGCCGAGCTGCCGTTGATGAAGGTGACCTCCGGGTGCGTCTTGGCGAAGTCGCGCATCGCCACCCCTTCGGACCCCGACAGCGGCCCCACCAGGATCTGCACGCCGTCCTGTTCCACCAGCTTGCGGGCCGCCTTGATGGCGTTGTCCGGCTTGGCGTCGGAAGATCCCTTGATCAGCTCGATCTTCTTGCCGCCGGCCATGTTGTTGGATTCCTTCAGCGCCATCTCCAGGCCGCGCATGCTGTCCTGGCCCATGATGGCGAAGGCGCCTTCCAGCGTGGCGAGGCCGCCGACCTTGATGGTGTCCTGCGCCGCCGCCGGCCCCGCGGCGAGGGCGGTGAGCATCGTCGCGGCGATCAGAACACCCTTGAACGTCGTCATTGATCCCTCCCTTTATGGCCGCGGCCGACTTCGGCCGCGTCTTTGTTAAGAGCGCTTGCGGAAGACCCGGCGCCACAGCCCGACCAGCCCGTCGGGGGACGCCAGCACGATGACCAGGAAGGTGACGCCGATGACCAGGTTGAACCGCTCGGGGTCGATCAGGTCGACGGCGAAGTTCTGCAGCAGGATGAAGGCCAGCGCCCCGACGTACGGCCCGATGGGGTGGACCATGCCGCCCAGCACCGCCATGACCAGCACGTTGATGCTCGGCCCGGCGTCGATGGAATCGGGGGAGATGCGGCCGTTGAACCACACCAGCAGCACGCCGCCGATGGCGGCCAGCAGCCCCGACATGGCGTAGGCGGCCACCCGGTGGGCGTACACGTTGAAACCGATGGCGTGCATGCGCCGGGGATTGTCGCGCACCGCCTGCAAGGCCAGCCCGAAGGTGGACCGCGTGACGTAGACCACGCCCGCGTAGGCGCACGCCGCAAACGCCAGACACAGGTAATAGAACGGCAGCGACGCCCGCAGGTCCACGCCCCACGGCGCCGGTGGCCGCAGCCCGGCGAAGCCGGCGAAGCCGTTGAACAACCCGTAGTTCTGCCGGCAGAACAGCGAGAAGGCGACGGCGATCGCCAGCGTGATCATGATGGTGTAGATGCCCTCCGTCCGCGCCGCCAGCATGCCGGTGACGGTGGCGAAGGCCGTCGCGATCAGCAGCGCCACCGGCACCGCCGCCCACCACGGCCAGCCCAGCGACAGCGCCGGCTGGTTGGACACGCCGAACAGCGCCACCATGTAGCCGGCCACCCCGGCGAAGGTGAGCTGCGCCAGACTGACCATGCCGCCATAGCCGCCCAGCCACATCAGCGACAGCGCGATGGTGCCCATGAACAGCGCCTGCGCGCCGATCTGCACGACCCAGAAATCGCCGGCGACCAGCGGGTAGACCAGCAGCGCCAGCCCCAGCACCGCGTATCCGGCGATCCGACCGTGCAGCGCGGCGTTCGCGGGGGTGCCGATGGCGGGATCGGCGAGGTTGGAGTCGGGGAGCGCGATCGTCATGCCCGCCGCCCCATCAGCCCCTGCGGCCGCAACGCCAGCGCCGCCACCAGGATCAGGAAGGTGTAGACCGCCCCGTAGGTGGGCGAATAGGCCAGCCCGTACTGCTCGGCCAGCCCGATGATCAGCGCGCCGACCGCCGCGCCCGTGATGCTGCCCAGCCCCCCGACGATGACGACGATCAGCGAGGCCAGCAGGTAGCGCACATCCTCCCCCGGCGCGATGGACAGCGCCGTGCCGCCGACCACGCCGGCAAAGCCCGCCAGCCCGGCGCCCACCATGAAGGTGACGGCGAAGACGCGCTGCACGTTGATGCCGCTGGCCGCCAGCATGGCGCGGTCATCCACCCCGGCGCGGATCATCATGCCGACCCGCGTGCGGTTCAGGAACAGCCACAGCCCGACGCCGATGGCGACGGCCGCCGCCAAAAGCGCCACGCGGTAGGTGGGATAGCGCCAGTTCGGCGTGAACGGCAGCGCCACCGACCCGTCGATGACCTCGGGCGGGATGAACTGGTACGTCTCGCCGCCCCAGATCCACAGCATCAGGTCGGCCAGCACGATGGCGAGGCCGATGGTCACCATGGTCTGGCGCAGGTCCTGCCCTTCCATGCGCCGGAAGATCAGCAACTGGAAGGCCAACCCCAGCACGGCGGTGGCGGCGAAGCCGGATGCCACGCCCAGCAGCCAGTACTCCGTCTTGTCCGCCACCGTCCAGCCGACGTAGGCGCCCAGCAGGTACAGCGCCCCGTGCGCCAGATTGACGTTGCGCATCAGCCCGAACACCAGCGTGAACCCGCTGGCGACCAGGAAGTACAGCGCCCCCAGCGTCAGGCCATTGAGCGTGGTGAGGATGAATTGCTTCATGAAGTCCCTCCCCCGGCCCCGCTGGGGGAGGTTAGGAGGGGGCAACGGCCTGTGTGGCAGGCGTTGATTCTCGTGCGGGCCGCTGCCCCCACCCTCCCGCTTCGCGGGCCCCTCCCTCCCCCAGCGGGGCTGGGGGAGGGGTATGTTGCCCGCCCCATCACGCCACCACCCCAAGCCGGCCGCGTTGCTGGGCGACGTCCGGGGCCTTGTGGAACTCGCCGTCCTTCATGATGAACAGCAGGCGCGAGCGGTCCTGCAGGATGCGGATGTTCGCCACCGGATCGCCGTCCACCAGGATCAGGTCGGCCAGATAGCCTTCCTTGATCTGCCCCAGTTCGCCCGGCCGCCCCATGATCTCGCCGCCCCACTTGGTGGTCGAGACGATGGCCTCCATGGGCGAGAAGCCGCAGTGATCGACGAAGTACTGAAGGTCCTTGGCGTTGGTGCCGTGCGGTATCCAGGCGAAGCCGTAGTCGCCGCCGGGCAGCACGCGGATGCCGCGCTTGAGCATTTTGCGCATGGTCTCGCAGGCGATTTCCGTCTCGCGCTGGTACTTGATGGCGAGCGGGCTGTCCGGCTTGATGCCCCAGTCGGCGGCGTCGCGCCCCGTGCGGATCAGCCACGCCAGGGCGGGCGCCACGAAGTGCCGGTCCTTGGCGGCCTCCAGCATGTCCAGCGCCTCCTCGTCGGCGTAGGAGGCGTGATAGATGATGTCCACCCCGTGGCGGACGCACATCTTCACCGATTCCGCCGAGCGCGCGTGGGCGCACACCCGTTTTCCCCGACGATGCGCCTCGCTGACCGCCATGGCGACCTCGTCGTCGCACATGGGCGTCTCCTCGGCCGCCACCCCGGCGATCTCCTCGCCGGAGATGTTCAGCTTCAGCAAGTCCACGCCGTACTTGATGAAGGTGCGCACGGCGCGCCGCATGTCCTCCGGCCCGGTGACGATCCAGCCGAAGCTGAGTTCCGGCGCAGGGATGTGCGGCGGCGAGGTGTCGCCCAAGCCGCCCGTCGTGGCGATCTCCTGCCCGTTGGCGAGGTAGCGCGGCCCCGGAATCATGCCGCTGTTGATGGCGTTGCGCACCACCACGTCCAGGCGCGGCTTGGCGGCCGCCGCGCCGACGCAGGAGGTGAAGCCGCTGTCGATGTACGCCTTGGCCGCCTTGGCGGCCCACAGCGTGTGCTCCTCCGGCGGCATGCGCTGGATGGATTCCAGGTCGGGCTGGTCGTTCCAGGAGAAGTGCGTGTGCGCCTCGGTCATGCCGGGCATCAGCGTGGCGCCGGCCCCGTCGATCACCGTGGCGCCGACGGTGGGCAGGCTGCGCACGCCGCGCGCCACGCGGCGGATGCGGTTGCCCTGGATCAGCACCTCGCCGGTGTAGGGGTACTCGCCCGTGCCGTCGAGAATGCGCACGTTCGTCACGAGAACGTTCGCCATCGCTTCCTCCCCAGTCCCGCCTCCGGGCCGTCTTCGCGGCCTTGAAGTGGCGGTGGTTTCTAGCTGCGGCCCATCAGGGCCTCGGTCAGAATCGCCGTGCCGTCGGCCGCCCGTTCCAGCGGGATCCAGTGGCCGCAGCGGTTGAGCACGCGCACGCTGGCCGCCCCATCCATGCGGTCGGCGATGGTCCGCGCGACGGAGGCCGGGGCCACTGCGTCCTGGTCCCCGGCGATCAGCACGGTGCGCGCCCGGATGCGCGCGGCGTCCGCCGGTTCCGCGCCGGCCAGCGCCTCGCACGTCTTCGCATAGCCCTCCGCGCACTGCCGCATCACCGATTCCCGCACGAAGGCGGCGACCACCGGCTGGTTGGCGCGGGTGTCGCTGGACAGCGCGCCCTGCACGATGGCGTCGGCGATCGGCTGCATGCCCTCGTCCCGCGCCTTGCCCGCCCGGTCGCGCAGGCCCTGCCGCCCGGCGTCGGTCGGCGCGGTGAGCGCCCCGTACAGCGCCAGCGAGCGCACGAGGTTCGGATGCTCGACGGCCAGATGCTGCGCCACGATGGTGCCCAGCGAATGGCCGACGACGTGCGCCCGCTCGACGCCCAGCACCTGAAGGATTTTCGCCATGCCGGCCACGAACAGGCCGATGGACAGCGCGCCCTCCGGCGTTTTCGACCGCCCCGACCCCGGCAGATCCGGCCGGATCAGCCGGTAGCGGCTGCCCAGCGCCATGACCTGCGGCGCCCAGGTGTTGGACGTGCCGCCCAGGCCGTGGATCATCAGCACCGGCTCGCCCTGCCCCTCCACCTCGACCGCCATGCGGTCCACCGTCACGGTCGCCATGGCGTCAGCCCTCCACCAGGTTCTCGCACTGGTTCTCGATCACGCCGATGCCGCCGATCTCGATCTTCACGCGGTCTCCGGGCCGCAGGAACCTGGGCGGGGTAAAGCCGATGCCGACGCCGGCCGGCGTGCCGGTCAGGATCACGTCGCCCGGCAGCAGCGCCATGCTTCGGGAGATCGTGGCGATCAGCGTCGGCACGTCGAAGATCAGGTCGCGGGTGTTGGCGTTCTGCCGCAGCTCGCCGTTGACCCAGCAGCGCACCGGCGTGTCGGCGAGGTCCACCGCGTCGGCGGTGGCGATCCACGGGCCCAGCGGGCAAAAGGTGTCGATGGACTTGCCGAGGAACCACTGCTTGTGGCGGGACTGGATGTCGCGCGCCGTCACGTCGTTGGCGATCGTGTAGCCGAACACGTGGCCCAGCGCCGATTCCGCCGGGATGTCGCGCCCGCCCCGGCCGATCACCACCGCCAGTTCCGCCTCGTAGTCGATCTGGTCGCTCAGCGATTGCGGCAGGCGGATGGCGGCGCCGGTGGGGATCACCGTCTCCGGCGCCTTGGTGAAGATGATCGGGTGTTCGGGGATGGCGTCGGCGGCGCCCTTGGCGCTGCTGTCGAAGCCGGAGCGGGTGAACTCGTGCGCGTGCTCGTGGTAGTTCTTGCCGACGCACATCACATTGCGCCGCGGCACCGGGATCGGCGCCAGCAGTTCCACCTCGGACAGCGGCACGCCGGCCCCCTGGCGCACCAGCGCGCCCTGCAGGTCGCGCCAGCCGCGGATCACGTCCAGCATGCCGAACGGTATCGGCGCCCAGGCCGGCGGCGCCACCGGCCAGACCCGTCCCTCGACCTCGTCGACCAGCGCGACCTGCGCGCCCCCCTCCCTGCGGACCGTCGCCAGCTTCATCGGCTGACCCTTCTTTGTTGGTGAACCTTATCGGTCTAAAATCGCCTCATCGCTGGTCCATCCTGATCCTGACTGGTTTGCTTGGTCAATTAGCCGTACGGCTGATTATTCGTATACCAATCGAACGTATTGGCGCGGTGCCGGGCGCGGCCGTATGGTTCACATTGGTGCGCCTCAGGCGCGCAAACGGGGCCGGCGCCATGACCAAGCCGCTCACCAGCCCGCTCATCGGGACCGGGACGAAGCCGCCGGACACGCTGGGCCGGGCGCGGGTCGCCTACGACCACCTGCAGCGCTCCATCGCCTGCGGCCTCTGGCGGACAGGGGAGCAGTTGCCGACCGAGCGCGATCTGGCCCAGTCGCTGGGCCTCGCCCGCAACACCGTACGCCGCGCGCTGGACATGCTGGAGGCCGAGGGCCGGATCGCCCGTGGCGTCGGGCGCGGAACGTTCCTGGTGGACGGGGGACTGGTGGACGGCGGCGGGACGGGGGACGGAATTTCCGTCACCATGGCCGACGGGGCGGCGCTGCAGCCCGCCGCCTTCCTGAACGCCAGCCCGTCGCAAGTGATGGAAGTGCGCATCCTGCTGGAGCCGCCGGTGGCCGAACTGGCCGTCGGCCGCGCCACGCTGTCCGACTTCGCGGAGTTCGACCGCTGCCTGCGGGAATCCGAAGCGGCGCGCGGCATCGCCGAGTTCGAGCATTGGGACGGCGCCCTGCACCGGGCGATAGTCGCCGCCTGCCGCAACGAGCTGCTGGACGGCTTCTACACGGTGCTGAACCGCATCCGCGACCGCGCCGAGTGGGGCCGCCTCAAGGAACGCAGCCTGACGCCCGAACGCCGCAGCGCGTACGAGGCGCACCACCGCGCCATCGTCGCCGCCATGAAGGCGCGCGACCCGGCGGCCGCGCGCGACGCGGTGAAGACGCACCTCGTCGCCGTGCGGGACGCGCTGTTCGGGGGGTGATGCGAAGCGTGGGCCGTTGGGTTTTCGGCTTCGGCCTCAACCCAACCTACGACGGCGCCGTAGGTTGGGTTGAGCGCAGCGAAAACCCAACGCCGCCTACTCTCAGCCCTGCGCCTTCGCCTCGATGCGGCGGCGGTGCAGGACGGGCTCGGTGTAGCCGTTCGGCTGCTCGCGGCCCTTGAACACCAGGTCGCACGCGGCCTGGAACGCCACGCTGCGGTCATAGTCCGGGGCCATCGGGCGGTACAGCGGATCACCAGCGTTCTGCTTGTCCACCACCACGGCCATGCGCTTCATGGTCTCGACCACCTGCGCCTCGGTGCAGATGCCGTGGTGCAGCCAGTTGGCCATGTGCTGGCTGGAGATGCGCAGGGTGGCGCGGTCTTCCATCAGCCCGACGTTGTTGATGTCCGGCACCTTGGAGCAGCCGACGCCCTGGTCGATCCAGCGCACGACGTAGCCGAGGATGCCCTGGGCGTTGTTGTCCAGCTCCTGCTGGATCTCCTCTTCCGACCAGTTGGCGCGGTCGGCCATCGGGATGGTGAGGATGTCGTCCAGGCTGGCGCGCGTGCGGCTGGCCAGCTCGGCCTGCCGGACGGCCACGTCCACCTCGTGGTAGTGCAGCGCGTGCAGCGTGGCGGCGGTGGGCGACGGCACCCACGCGGTGTTGGCGCCGGCGCGCGGATGGGCGATCTTCTGCTTCAGCATCTCGGCCATCAGGTCGGGCATGGCCCACATGCCCTTGCCGATCTGCGCCCGGCCCTTCAGGCCGCACAGCAGGCCGGTGTCGACGTTCCAGTCCTCGTACGCCTTGATCCAGGCGGCGTTCTTGATGTCGGCCTTGCGGATGACCGGGCCGGCTTCCATGGCGGTGTGGATCTCGTCGCCGGTGCGGTCGAGGAAGCCGGTGTTGATGAACACCACCCGCTCGGCCGCGGCGCGGATGGCCTCCTTGAGGTTCACCGTGGTGCGGCGCTCCTCGTCCATGATGCCCATCTTGATGGTGTTGCGCGCCATGCCCAGCGCGTCCTCGACGCGGCCGAACAGCTCGTTGGCGAACGCCACCTCTTCCGGCCCGTGCATCTTCGGCTTGACGATGTAGACCGAGCCGGCGCGGCTGTTGCGCAGCTTGCCCGTGCCCTTCAGGTCGTGCAGCGCGATCATCGAGGTGATCATGCCGTCCAGGATGCCTTCCGGCGCCTCGCCGCCGTCCTTCAGCAGGATGGCGTTGTTGGTCATCAGGTGGCCGACGTTGCGCACCAGCATCAGCGCGCGGCCGTGCAGGGTCAGCGTGCCGCCGTCCGGCGTAGTGTAGGTGCGGTCGGGGTTGAGGTGACGCTCGACGGTGCCGGCGCCCTTGGGGAAGGTCGCGGTCAGGTCGCCGCGCATCAGGCCCAGCCAGTTGCGGTACACCAGGACCTTGTCGGCGGCGTCCACGGCGGCCACCGAATCCTCGCAATCCATGATGGTGGTCAGCGCCGATTCGACGATCAGGTCGGCGACGCCCGCCGGATCGGTCTTGCCGATGGCGTGCGCGCGGTCGATGCGGATCTCGACGTGCAGGCCGTTGTTGGCGAGCAGGATGCCGGCGGGCGCGGCCACGTCGCCGGTGTAGCCGGCGAACCTCTCCGGCTGTGCCAGCCCCACGGTGCGGCCGTCCTTCAGCGTGACGCGCAGCGCCCCGCCGTCGATGGCGTAGCCGGTCGAATCGGCGTGGCTGCCCTCGGCCAGCGGCGCCGCGCGGTCGAGCACGCCGCGGGCGTAGGCGATGACCTTCTCGCCGCGCTTGGGGTTGTAGCCGGCGCCACGCTCCGCCCCACCCTCGTCCGGGATGGCGTCGGTGCCGTACAGCGCGTCGTACAGGCTGCCCCAGCGCGCGTTGGCGGCGTTCAGCGCATAGCGCGCGTTCATCACCGGCACGACCAGCTGCGGGCCGGCGGTGGTGGAAATCTCCGGATCGACGTTGGCCGTGCTCACGGAAAAGTCCGGGCCTTCCGGCAGCAGATAGCCGATGTCCTGCAGGAACCGCTTGTAGCCGGCGTGGTCGGCCGGCTTGCCGCGCTGGGCGCGGTAGTATTCGTCGATCTTCGCCTGCAGCTCGTCACGCTTGGCGAGCAGCGCGCGGTTGCGCGGCGCCAGATCGTGGAGGATGGCGTCCAGCGCCGACCAGAACTGCTGCGAGGACACACCGCTGCCCGGCAGGGCTTCGTCCTCGATGAAGCGGTGGAGCTCGGCGGCAACCTGCAATTCGCCGACCTGAATGCGTTCCGTCACCATGTCTGCTGATTCCTTCCTGGGTCGATACACGGCGGTTCTTGCTTTTTTCGCTTTGGCTGACGCGTCTCACCGCGTGCCCGGCGGGGCACGGGCCACACCGTACACGCTCCCGCGCGCACCGAAAAGAACAAGGGCATCGTAATCGGAAAGGAAGGCGGGCGGGGGACCGAGCGGACGGATGCCGCCCGGTCCCCCGCACCGTGTGCTACTCGCGCTGACCCATCAGGTTGAGCAGCATCTGGAACAGGTTGATGAAGTTCAGGTACAGGCCGAGCGCGCCCATGACCGCCAGCTTCATGTTGGCTTCATGGCCGTAGCCCTCGGCGTACTCTTCCTTGATGCGCTGCGTGTCGTAGGCGGTCAGGCCGGTGAAGACCAGCACGCCGATGACCGAGATGGCGAACTGCAGCGCCGAGGAGCCGACGAAGATGTTGACAAGGCTAGCGATGACGATGCCGATCAGGCCCATCATCAGGAACGCGCCCATCTTCGACAGGTCGGCCTTGGTGGTGTAGCCCCACAGGCTCATGGCCGCGAAGGTCGCCGCGGTGATGAAGAACACCCGCGCGATGCTGGCCCCGGTGAAGACCAGGAAGATCGACGCCATGGACACGCCCATGACGGCGCAGAATGCCCAGAACGTCGCCTGCAGCGCGCCCACGGACATGCTCTGGAAGCGCCAGGACAGCACCATGATGAAGCCCAGCGGGGCCAGCATCACCACCCACTTCAGCGGCGTGGTGAAGATCGGCACGTACAGCGCCGGGGTGCTGGACACCAGGAAGGCCACCACGCCGGTGATGGCGAGGCCCAGCATCATGTAGTTGTAGACCCGCAGCATGTGCTGCCGCAGGCCCATGTCGAAGGCCGCGCGATCGATGGTGGGGGCGGCCGTGCCCCATCGGCTCTGGCTCGGGTTCTGGTCGAACATAGAGATCCTCCTGCTGGTTCATGCCGTTGCCGGCGCCCGCGCAATGGCGGGCGCCGGCCGGTTTTTGGTATGGGCGAAGGGTCGGTCGTCGGTCAGTCGGCCGTGCCCTCCTGCGTTGCGATCCGGTCGGGCACCGCCTCGCCGCCGGTCGCCTGACGTGTCTTGATCAGCGAGAGCAGGACCGAGCCGCCGATCAGCGTGGCGGTGACGCCCAGGGCCAGCGCCGTCGGCACCTTCCAGACGTCGACCAGCATCATCTTGCCGCCGATGAACACCAGCACGAGCGACAGCCCGTACTTGAGATAGGCGAAGCGGTGGATGATGCCGGACAGCGCGAAGTACAGCGAGCGCAGACCCAGGATGGCGAAGACGTTGGAGGTGTAGACGATGAACGGGTCGCTGGTCACCGCGAAGATGGCCGGCACGCTGTCCAGCGCGAACATAAGGTCGGTCGCCTCGACCATCACCAGCACCAGCAGCATCGGCGTGGCCAGCAGCAGACCGTTGCGGCGCACGACGAAGTGCGAGCCTTCGTAGGTGTCGGTCATCCGCACGTGGCGGCGCACGAAGTTCAACAGGCGGTTGTTCGCCAGATCCGGCTCGGCATCGGCGGCCATCAGCATCTTGACGCCGGTGAACAGCAGGAAGGCGCCGAACAGGTAGATGGTCCAGTGGAACTGCTGGATCAGCGCCGTGCCGGCGAAGATCAGCGTCGCGCGCATGACCAGGGCGCCCAGGATGCCCCAGAACAGCACCCGGTGCTGGTAGGCGGGGGGCACCGCGAAGTGCCCGAAGATCATCGCGATGACGAAGATGTTGTCGAGCGACAGGCTCCATTCGATGAGGTAGCCGGTCGTGAACTCCAGGCCCTTCTGGGCGCCCATGAACCAGTAGACGCCCGCGTTGAACACCAGCGCCAGCGCCACGTAGCCGCTGCTGGTGATCAACGCCTCGCGCACGGAAATCTGATGGGGACGGCGGTGGAAAACGCCGAGATCGAGGGCGAGGAGAAGGAGAACGAAGGCGTTGAAGCCGATCCAGATCCAGGGCGATGTTTCCATCGAACCCTCCAAATGCGGTCACGCCCGTCGGCGCAAGAGCAGGTGAAGGGATCCGACATCGTAGGCGGCGACCCACCTACCAGAGGGGCCCGGATCCGAGCAGGTCTTTCAGGTAGCCTCTGCCGCACGTTCTGTCAAGAGGGCCGGATGCGCGATCAAAACGCCTTGGAACGGTTGACACAGGCCGCCATATGGGCGCCATACGACAACCACGCATGCAGGTGTTCGTGAGCGACAACCACCACCGGCGGCTCGACCGCCGGGTCGACCGCATCCAGGACAAATTGCCCGATCCGATCGCGAAGGCGCTGGGCCGGATACGCGCGCCCTCGGCCACCTGGGTCCGGTTTCCGGTCGGTCTCCTCCTGGTGCTGGGCGGGGTGTTCAGCTTCCTGCCCGTGCTGGGCGTGTGGATGCTGCCGCTGGGTCTCGTCCTGCTGGCCTACGACATCCCGCTGCTGAAGGCGCCCATCGGGCGCACCCTGGTCTGGGCCGAGCGGCGCTGGCGGGAATGGAAGCGCCGCCGGCGCACCAGCGCCTGAACGCTCCCTCCATTATGCCCGTCGGCTGGGGGCCTACAGGCTCAGCCCCAGCCGGGTGCCCTGGTCGATGGCGCGGCGGGCGTCCAGTTCGGCGGCCACGTCGGCGCCGCCGATCAGGTGCACGCTGGTGCCCAACTCGCGCAGCGGTTCCAGCAGGTCGCGCAGCGGCTCCTGCCCGGCGCAGACGACCACGGTGTCCACCGGGATCACCCGCGCCTCGCCGCCCACCGACACGTGCAGCCCGTCGTCGTCGATGCGCTGGTACTCCACGGCCGACAGCATCTCCACCCCGGCCTGCTCCAGCGTCAGCCGGTGCACCCAGCCCGTGGTCTTGCCAAGGCCGGCGCCCGGCCGCGTCGCCTTGCGCTGAAGCAGCGTGATGCGCCGGGGCGGGGTGCGGCGCGGCGCTTCCAGCACGCCGCCGGGCACGCGCGGATCGCGGGTGATGCCCCAGTGCGCCTCGAAGGATTCCTCGCCCAGCAGGTAGATCGCCACGTCGAAGCCGATGCCGCCGGCGCCGATGATGGCGACGCGCCCGCCCGCCGCGCGGGTGCCGTTCAGCACGTCCAGGTACGACACCACCTCGTCGCGCCCGATGCCGGGCAGGTCCAGGCGGCGCGGCACGATGCCGGTCGCCAGCACCACCTCGTCGAAGCCGCGCAGATCCTCCACCCCGGCCACGCGGCCCAGCCGCAGTTCCACGCCCACCTCGTCCAGGCGCCCGGCGAAGTAGCGGATCGTTTCGGCGTAGTCCTGCTTGCCCGGAATCCGCCGCGCCAGATC
>DASWVP010000563.1:0-7917 GCA_036401175.1 Azospirillum sp.
GAAGGATTCCAGCTGGACGGTCGTCATCCGCCCGGCGACGCGGACCTTGCGCCGGATGGTCACCCACCCCTCGCCGCTCATGCCATCACCCGCGCGGCGTAGGCCATGAGATCGCCCTCCGGCATGAACAGCCCCAGCTCCGGCTCCGGGTCGCCGGCCCGGGCGACGCCGCCGCGCAGCGCCGGGTGCACGGCGTCGGGCAGCTCGAAGCGCATCGGCACCATCCGCTTGTCGGCCATGAACGGCAGCGCCTCGCCGGTGGCCGTGGCGCCCAGGCGATGGCGCGCCAGTAGGCGATGAAGAAGACGCGCAGGGCGGCGGCGGGGCGGCGTGCGTCGATGCGCCGGGTGAGGGCGTGGATGGACATCCGCTCGCGCCGGCAGATGCCGTCGAGGACGTCCCACAAGCGGCCCGGCGAAGCGCGGCGGGGGCCACCGTCCACGACTGGCAACCTGCTTGCCACCGCGCTGGCAACCCTGCCAGGGAAGGCCGCATCGTTCGTATGCCCAAGCGTCGCAAACCGTTGAACGGCCTGTACACCATCGGCCGGCACAATTGTTGCTGTTCCGTCGCCATGAAGCACGAGCGCGCCACCGCCGGCGCGTCGGCACGGGAGAGGAAACGCCCATGGCGACAATGGAAACCTTCTATGACGTCATCCGCCGGCAGGGCATCAGCCGGCGCAGCTTCCTGAAATTCTGCTCGCTCTCCGCCGCCGCCCTGGGCCTCGGCCCGGCCTTCGGCCCGAAGATCGCGCACGCGATGGAGACCAAGCCGCGCATCCCCGTGCTGTGGCTGCACGGGCTGGAGTGCACCTGCTGTTCGGAGAGCTTCATCCGCTCGGCGCACCCGCTGGTGAAGGACGTCGTGCTGTCGATGATCTCGCTCGACTACGACGACACGCTGATGGCCTCGGCCGGGCATCAGGCGGAAGCGATCCTGGAAGAGATCCGCCACACCCACAAGGGCCGCTACATCGCCGCCATCGAGGGCAACCCGCCGCTCAACGAAGACGGCATGTACTGCATCGTCGGCGGCCGCCCCTTCGTCGAACAGTTGAAGGAGGTCTGCGAGGACGCCATGGCGGTGATCGCCTGGGGCAGTTGCGCGTCGTGGGGCTGCGTGCAGGCGGCCAAGCCGAACCCGACGCAGGCCACCCCGATCCACAAGGTCATCACCAACAAGCCGATCATCAAGGTGCCCGGCTGCCCGCCGATCGCCGAGGTGATGACCGGCGTCATCACCTACATCCTCACCTTCGACCAGATGCCGGAGCTGGACCGCCAGGGCCGGCCGAAGATGTTCTACAGCCAGCGCATCCACGACAAGTGTTACCGCCGCCCGCATTTCGACGCCGGCCAGTTCGTCGAGAGCTGGGACGACGAGGCGGCGCGCAAGGGCTATTGCCTCTACAAGATGGGCTGCAAGGGCCCCACCACCTACAACGCCTGCTCCACCGTGCGCTGGAACGAGGGGACGTCGTTCCCCATCCAGGCCGGTCACGGCTGCATCGGCTGTTCCGAGGACGGCTTCTGGGACAAGGGGCCGTTCTACAACCGCCTGACCGACATCAACCAGTTCGGCATCGAATCCAACGCCGACGTGGTCGGCGGCACGGCGGCGGCCGTCGTCGGCACGGCGGTGGCGGCGCACGCGGCGGCCAGCGCCGTCAAGCGCGCCCGGCACAAGCCGGGCAGCACCGACGGCAACCGCTGAGCGCACGCAGGGAAGAGGGAACGTCCGCCATGACCGCCATCACCACGCCGAACGGCTTCAACCTCGACAACAGCGGCAAGCGCGTCGTCGTCGATCCGGTGACCCGTATCGAGGGCCACATGCGCGTCGAGGTCAACCTCGACGACCAGAACATCATCCGCAACGCGGTGTCCACCGGCACCATGTGGCGCGGCCTGGAAGTCATCCTCAAGGGCCGCGACCCGCGCGACGCCTGGGCCTTCACCGAACGGATCTGCGGCGTGTGCACCGGCACGCACGCGCTGACCTCCGTCCGCGCGGTCGAGGACGCGCTGAAGATCCAGATCCCCGACAACGCCAACTCGATCCGCAACATCATGCAGCTCACGCTGCAGGTGCACGACCACATCGTGCACTTCTACCACCTGCACGCGCTGGACTGGGTGGACGTGGTGTCGGCCCTGAAGGCCGACGCCAAGGCGACGTCGGAGCTGGCGCAGTCCATCTCCTCCTGGCCGCTGTCGTCGCCCGGCTACTTCCGCGATTTGCAGACGCGGCTGAAGAAGTTCGTTGAGTCCGGCCAGCTCGGCCCCTTCAAGAACGGCTACTGGGGGCACCCCGGCTACGTCCTGCCGCCGGAAGCCAACCTGATGGCGGTGGCGCATTACCTGGAGGCGCTGGACTTCCAGAAGGACATCGTCAAGATTCACGCGGTCTACGGCGGCAAGAACCCGCACCCGAACTGGCTGGTCGGCGGCGTGCCGTGCCCGATCAACCTGAACTCCACGGGCAGCGTCGGCGCCATCAACATGACGCAGCTCAACCTCGTCACCAGCATCGTCAACCGCTGCATCGAGTTCACCGAACAGGTCTACATCCCCGACCTGATGGCCATCGCGTCCTTCTACAAGGGCTGGCTGCACGGCGGCGGGCTGGCGTCGAAGTCGGTGCTGTCGTACGGCGACATCCCCGACGTCGCCAACGACTATTCCTCGAAGAACCTGCTGCTGCCGCGCGGCGCCATCATCAACGGCAAGCTGTCCGAGGTGCACGAGGTCGACCTGACCAACCCGAACGAGGTGCAGGAGTTCGTCCCCCACTCCTGGTACACCTACCCCGACGAGAAAAAGGGCCTGCACCCCTGGGACGGCATCACCCAGGCCAAGTACGAGCTGGGCCCCAACGCCAAGGGCACCAAGACGCGCATCGAGGCGGTGGACGAGGCGGGCAAGTACTCCTGGATCAAGGCGCCGCGCTGGAAGGGCCACGCCATGGAGGTGGGTCCGCTGGCCCGCTACATCATCGGCTACGCCAAGGGCATCCCGGAGTTCAAGGAGCCGGTGGAGAAGTCGCTGAAGACGCTGGACGTGCCGGTGGACGCGCTGTTCTCCACGCTGGGCCGCACGCTGGCGCGCGGGCTGGAATGCCAGTGGGCCGCGCACAAGCTGAAGTACTTCCAGGACAAGCTGGTGGCGCGCATCAAGTCGGGCGACAGCACCACCGCCAACACCGCCAACTGGGACCCCTCCACCTGGCCGAAGGAGTGCAAGGGCGTCGGCTTCACCGAGGCGCCGCGCGGTGCCCTTGGCCACTGGATCCGCATCAAGGACACCAAGATCGACAACTACCAGGCGGTCGTCCCCACCACCTGGAACGGCAGCCCGCGCGACAACCAGGGCAACATCGGCGCCTTCGAGGCGGCGCTGATGAACACCCCCATGCAGGTGCCCGACCAGCCGCTGGAGATCCTGCGCACGCTGCACAGCTTCGACCCGTGTCTGGCGTGCTCCACCCACGTCCTGTCGCCCGAGGGTCAGGAGATGACCCGGGTGCAGGTGCGCTGAACCGCATGGGAAGGGACACGCCATGACCGTACTGACACCGGACGAGGAATCCCGGCTCGGCACCGCCGACCGCGTCATCCTGCCGCGCCGCGGCGAACCGGACATCAGCGACCTGACCAGCGAGGACGCCGCCCACCTGACCCGGCAGACGGCGATCTACGTCTACGAGGCGCCGGTGCGCCTGTGGCACTGGGTGAACGCGCTGGCCATCGTCGTGCTGGTGGTGACCGGCTATTTCATCGGCGTGCCGCCGCCGACGATGCCGGGCGAGGCCATCGACAGCTATCTGTTCGGGTACATCCGCTTCGCCCACTTCGCCGCCGGCTATGTGATGGCGGTGGGGTTCCTGGGGCGGATCTACTGGGCGCTGGTCGGCAACCACCACGCCCGGCAGATGTTCTACATCCCGTTCTGGCGCCGCCGCTTCTGGGCGGAGGTGCTGTTCGAGGCGAAGTGGTATTCGTTCCTCACCCCCGACCCCAAGAAGTACATCGGGCACAACCCGCTGGCGCAGCTCGCCATGTTCTCGATGTTCACGCTGGGCGGCATCTTCATGATCTGCACCGGCTTCGCGCTGTACGCCGAGGGCGCGGGGCTGGATTCGTGGCAGCACGGCCTGTTCGGCTGGGTCATCGACCTCGCCGGCAACACGCAGAACCTGCACACGGTGCACCGGCTGGGCATGTGGATGATGGTGATCTTCGTCACCGTCCACGTCTACGCCGCCATCCGCGAGGATATCATGAGCCGGCAGACGATGATCAGCACCATCATCGGCGGCTGGCGCATGTTCAAGGACAACCGGCGCTGAGTGCGTGACGTTGGGTTTTCGGCTTTGGCCTCAACCCAACCTACGGGTCCGTCGTAGGTTGGGTTGAGCCGAAGGCGAAAACCCAACGTTCGCACCCCGCCGAACGGGAACCCACCATGACCGAAGAATCCTGCGACGTCCTCGTGCTCGGCATCGGCAACATCCTGTGGGCCGACGAGGGGTTCGGCGTGCGCTGCGTGGAGGAGCTGGACCGCCGCTGGGCGTTTCCGCCGGGGGTCCGCGTGATGGACGGCGGCACCCAGGGCCTCTACCTCGTGCACGACGTGCGCGCCGCCCGGCGCCTGATCGTCTTCGACGCCATCGACTATGGCGAGGAACCGGGCACGCTGAAGCTGGTGCGCGACGGCGAGGTGCCGAAGTTCACCGGCGCCAAGAAGATGAGCCTGCACCAGACCGGCTTCCAGGACGTGCTGTCCGCCGCCGACCTGCTGGGCGGCGCGCCGGCCGAGATGCTGCTGATCGGCGTGCAGGCCGAGATGCTGGAGGACTACGGCGGCAGCCTGACCGACAGCGTGCGCGCCCAGGTCGAACCGGCGCTGCGCGTGGCGCTCGACCAGCTCGCCGCCTGGGGCTTCCCGGCCGAGGAACGCGCCGCGCCGGCCGAGGGCGTGCTGCACGGCAGCCTCAGCCTGTCCCATTACGAGGGCGGCCGCCCGTCGGCCGAGGACGCCTGCCGCACCGGCGACGCCCGCTTTCTCCCGCTCGGAGCCTGATTATGAGCCACCCGCTGATCGAGCAGCTCTGCCAGTCCGGCGGCTGCGTCCCCGTCACCCCGGACAGCGCCGACGCCTTCCTGGCGCCGGGCGGTGCGGCGGTGCTGTTCTTCACCGGCGACCCGGCGCAGCGCCCGGAAAGTTCCGACGTGGCCGTGATCCTGCGCGAGCTGATCGCCGCCTTCCCCGGCCGCTTCCGCGCCGCCGTCGTCGATCGCGATGCCGGCGAGGTGCTGAAGAAGCGCTGGAACGTCGTCGTCTTCCCGGCCCTGGTCGTGCTGCGCGACGGTGCGCCCATCGACATCATCGCCCGCGTCCAGGACTGGCCCGTCTACGTCGAGCGCCTGCGCGCCGCCCTCGACGGCGCCCCCAGCCTGACCACGCATTGACCCGTAGGTTGGGTCGAGACCCAACATGTCCGCGACGCCACGGATGTTGGCTTTTCGCTGGCGCTAAGAAGAAAAAAGGACGGAGCCGGAGTGTTGGTGGCCGACGAAGTCTCGTCGTTGGGCCCCCACCCCAGCCCTCCCCCACTGCGCGGGGGAGGGGGCAGAGCAGCGGAGTTCCCTCCCCCGCGCAGTGGGGGAGGGTTAGGGTGGGGGCCCAGTGCAGCCACTTTTTCATCCGCTGCTGGTCGGCGCCCGGCGCCGATGAGAACTCAACCCAACCTACGACCTTCCACTCCTTGCAGAGGAACGCCTTCATGGACCGGCCCAACCCGAGGAAGTGGAACGACGAAGAGCCGCCCACCGCGGCCTTCCTCGGCGATGCGTGCGACGCCGGGATCGGCGGCCTCGACCTGCTGGGCCTGCCGGCCGGCGTGGCTCCGCGCGGGCTGGCCGCCCTGCCTGAGGTGGGGGCGGAAGCCGCGCCCGTGCAGCGCCTGCTGCACGAGGTGCTGGCGGTGCTGAACGGCCACCGCGCCGCCGACGCGCCGGTGTCCTTCGACGCCGGCGGGCTGGACGAGGGCAACCGCACGCTGCTCGACCAGACGCTGGGGCAGGGCGAGGTGTCGATCATCGTCAGCGGCGCCGCCGAGTACCAGATCCAGGAATCGACGCTGACCGGCGTCTGGCGCATCCGCACCTCCGACCCCCTGACCGGCCGGCTCCTGGGCGACCATGTGGAGGTGGGTGAGGTGCCGGCGATCGTCCGCGCCGCGGCGCTGGGCGCCACCACCACCGATATTCCCATCTCCGAGCCGCCGCCCGGCGCCATGAATGTGCTGCCCGTGCTGGCGGAGATCCGCGACCGTGCCGCCACCTACGCGGCCGGCACGCCCAACCACGTCATCAGCTTCACCCTGCTGCCGATGAACCCGGTGGACCTGGAGGTGCTGCAGGCGACGCTGGGCACCGGGCCGGTGCTGGCGCTGTCGCGCGGCTACAGCTCGTGCCGGGTGGTGCTGACGGCGCGCCGCAACGTGTGGAGCGTGCAGTATATGAACACGCAGGACAAGGTGGTGCTGGACACGCTGGAGATCGGCGACGTGCCCCTGGCCGTGCGCGCCGCCGACGAGGACTTCGACGATTCCGCCCAGCGCCTCAAGGAGATCCTGGAGGCCTATTACTGATGGCCCCGGCCTTGTTTGAAAAGACCCTGTTCGAAGGCGTGCCGGTGCCCGACGATGCCCGCATGGAATGCGGCATCTGCTGGCACGTCTACGACCCGGCCGAGGGCGACGGGGTGTGGCAGGTGCCGGCCGGAACGCCCTTCACCGCGCTGCCCGACGGCTGGAGCTGCCCCAACTGCGACGCCCCGCCCGACAAGTTCATGGTGCTCGACCGGGCCCCCGACCCCATGGCGGAGCGCGTCGCCGCGCTGACCGCCGCCTACCGGGCGGCGGCGGAGGGCGGCATGCGGGACGTGCCGATCTGCAACCCTGCATTGCGGGTCGAGGCGGTGGGCTTCCACCCCCTGGGCGACGACGCGTGGCTGGGCATCGTCGTCACCCCCTGGTGCATGAACGCCGTGCTGCTGCCGCGCGACCCGGCCGCGTGGGAGGCCGCCGCCGACGGCGCAACCGTGCCGCGCACCCTGCCGTCGGGCGAGTACGATTTCCTCGCCGGGCGGGTGGACGGGGTGGGGCCGGTGCTGAGCCTGTCCCTGTTCTCCCCCATGGATGAGTTCGCCGAGCACGCCGTGGCCGTGCTGACCGCCCAGGCGTGCCTGACCGAACTCCTCAAGGCCGAGCAACCGCCGCCCCCCGAACCGGCCCCACCCCCCGTCCCGCCTTCCCGGCGCGAGATGCTGTTCGGCCGGGGCGCGTAGTGGGCACAAAAGCCCCTCCCCCCTCGCGGGGGAGGGGTTGGGGAGAGGGGGAATTCGCCCGGCAGGGCGTAAGAATGACTCTTTCCCGCCTGCCGGCCGTAGTACCCCTCTCCCCAACCCCTCTCCCGCAGGGGGAGAGGGGCTTTCAAGCAATTGCACCGCGTGCGCTTCGATGCTAGGATCAAAGTCCTTGCGGGCAACCGAAAGGCCGTCCGGGCGTTTTGAACGGAGGTGGGGGAATGTGACGGGGTGCCGGATCCTGTTTCATCCCGTTACATCGTGTAACATCCGCCCCCAACCGCGCCCCTTCCGACCTGCCGGAGCCGCCATGTCCGCCCCCGCCGCCGCCCCCCGTTCGCTCTCCGCCTTCTGCCCCTGGGCCGCCGACGAGGGGGTGCGGATCTACCTGCGCCCGGTGGCGCTGCTGCCCGCCGACGCGGCGGTCGACGCGGCGGTGCTGCCGCTGGCCGGCGGGCGCTTCGCCTTCGCGCTGGTCGAGGTCACGGTGCGCACCGGCTGGCGGATCGACCGGGCCGTGGCGCCGCTGTCCGACGTCATGGCC
>DASWVP010000564.1:0-4979 GCA_036401175.1 Azospirillum sp.
GTTCAACCCAACCTACGAGGTCCCTGTAGGTTGGGTTGAACCGCAGGTGAAAACCCAACGTCGGCGCCCCCTCACGGCGGATCGCCCCACGGCCCGCGCCCGCTGCCGGCACTCGGCACGCTGCCGCGCCGGCGCGCCGCCTCGGCCGGGGACACGGTCGAGAAGGGCTGGCTGTGCGCCGGCTCCAGCAGGTGCACGCCGCGCCGCTTGAAGAAGGGGATCAGCACCACGCCGGCCACGAAGCCGCCGACGTGCGCCCAGAAGGCGACGCCGCCCTCGTCGCTGGTGGGGGTGGACACGCCGCTCCAGATCTGGCCGACGAACCAGACGCCCAGCACGATCACCGCCGGCACGTTGATCAGCGTGACGAACACGATGATCCACATCAGCACCCGCACGTTGGCCCGCGGGTGCAGCACGAGGTAGGCGCCGAGCACGCCGCCGATCGCCCCGCTGGCGCCGATCATCGGGATCTCCGACGCCGGGTTGGCGATGCTCTGGGCCAGCGCGGCGGCCGTGCCGCACAGCAGGTAGAACACCACGAAGCGGCCCCGCCCCATGCTGTCCTCGACGTTGTTCCCGAAGATCCACAGGTATAGCATGTTGCCGATGATGTGCAGGAACCCGCCGTGCAGGAACATGGAGCTGACGATGGAGGTCCAGGCCGGTGCCGCCTGCAGCTCGCGCGGCAGTTCGGCATAGCCGAACAGCACCGCCGGGATCAGCCCGAAGGACAGCACGGCGAGTTGCTCGCCCCGCGCCCCCAGCGACAACTGCCACGCGAAGACCAGCGCGCACAGCGCGATGATCGCCATGGTGACGATGGGGGTGCGGCTGGTCGGGTTGTCGTCGTACAGCGGGATGAAGAACATCGGCCGTGCCTTGCTGGGGGTTCCGGTCTGCGCAACGGCCGCGCCGCGCCGCCGTTCCCCCACAGTATCAGAAGCGCGCGCCCCGCGCCTACGGCGCCCCGCCCTCGGCCAGACGCAGGCTGACCACCCCGGCGACGATCAGCGCGAGGCCCGCCAGCTTCAGCGGGCTCACCGATTCGCCGAACAGGGCGATGCCGATGATGGCGATCACCGCCGTGCCCACCGCCGACCACACCGCGTAGGCGATGCCGACCTCGATCGTCCGCAGCGCCTGCGCCAGCATGGCGAAGGCCACGATGTAGCACAGCACCACCACCGCACCCGGCCACAGGCGCGTCATCCCGTCCGACATCTTCATGGCCGTGGTGCCGACGATCTCGAAAGCGATGGCGATGGACAGATAGACCCAACCCATGCGCGCCCCCCTTCCCCCCGCCACCCCGTTGACGGGAAAGCCCTTCCGCCCTAGGGTCCGGCTATCTGGAAAAGTGCTTCGAGTAAAGGGTTTGCGGCGATGACGAGCGAGCGGGAACTGGCGTTGCAGGCGAAGGCGTGGCCGTTCGAGGAGGCGCGCAAGCTGGTCGCGCGCTTCGCCAAAGCCCCGCCGGCCAAGGGCTACGTCCTGTTCGAAACCGGTTACGGCCCGTCCGGCCTGCCGCACATCGGCACCTTCGGCGAGGTGGCGCGCACGACCATGGTGCGTCAGGCGTTCCAGCGCATGTCCGACCTGCCGACCCGGCTGTTCGCCTTCTCCGACGACATGGACGGGCTGCGCAAGGTGCCCGACAACATCCCCAACCGCGAGATGGTGGCGCAGCACCTGGGCAAGCCGCTGACGCGGGTGCCCGACCCGTTCGGCACGCACGAGAGCTTCGGCGCCCACAACAACGCGCGCCTGCGCGCCTTCCTCGACGGCTTCGGCTTCGAGTACGAGTTCCAGTCCTCGACCGACTGGTACACGTCCGGCCGCTTCGACGACGCGCTGCTGAAGGTCCTGCGCCACTACGACGAGATCATGGCGGTGATGCTGCCGACGCTGGGCGAGGAGCGGCGGCAGACCTACTCCCCCTTCCTGCCGGTGTCGCCGACCACCGGGCGCGTCCTGCAGGTCCCCATGCTGGAGCGCGACGCCGACGCCGGCACCATCGTGTTCGAGGACGAGGACGGCCGGAAGGTGGAGGTCCCCGTTACCGGCGGCCACGTCAAGCTGCAATGGAAGCCCGACTGGGGCATGCGCTGGTACGCGCTGGGCGTGGATTACGAGATGTCCGGCAAGGACCTGATCCCCTCGGTCGAGCTGGCGGCGAAGATCGTGAAGATCCTTGGCGGCACCCCGCCCGAGGGCTTCAACTACGAGCTGTTCCTCGACGACAAGGGCCAGAAGATCTCCAAGTCCAAGGGCAACGGCCTGACCATGGAGGACTGGCTGGCCTACGCCCCGCCGGAGAGCCTGTCGCTGTACATGTTCCAGAAGCCGAAGACGGCCAAGCGCCTGTACTTCGACGTGATCCCGCGCGCGGTAGACGAATACATCGCCTTCACCTCCAAGTTCCCGGCCGAAGAACCGGCGAAGAAGCTGGAGAACCCGGCGTGGCACATCCACGGCGGCACCCCGCCGGCGGTGCGCGCCGACCTCAGCTTCGGCCTGCTGCTAAATCTCGCGGGCGTGGCGAACGCCGACCGCAAGGAGGTGATGTGGGGCTTCATCAGCCGCTACGCGCCCGAGGCGACGCCCGACAACAGCCCGCTCCTCGACAAGCTGGCCGGCTACGCCGTGCGCTATTACCAGGACTTCGTGAAGCCCACGAAGCGGTTCCGCGCCCCAACGGATGCCGAACGGGCGGCGCTGGCCGACCTGCTGAACCGTCTGGACCTGCTGTCGAACGCCAAGGCCGAAACCATCCAGAACGAGGTGTTCGAGGTCGGCAAGCTGCACGGCTTCACCGAACTGCGCGCGTGGTTCCAGGCGCTGTACGAGATCCTGCTGGGCCAGACGACCGGCCCGCGCATGGGCTCCTTCATCGAGCTGTACGGCATCGAGGAAACCAAGGCGCTGATCCGCGAGAAGCTGGCCTGAGCGTCAGGGGGGAGAATCCGCGTCCCATCGTCACACCCCATGAGGGGGACGCACCGCACCCATGCCTAATTGGTATTACCACCACGACCCTTAGAATCACTAACTGTTGCGCAGCTACGGCACACGGTGCCGTGCGTTTCCTCCCTTATCTCGGGCCGCCGACCTCCCTGGTCGGCGGCCTTTTTTTGTCTGGGCACGGGTCCGTGTGACGCCCGTCACAGCGCGCCCGCGGCGGGAAAGATAAAATACACGACAAATGCATACCTTTCTCCTCCGGCGGCCGGCGACCCTGCCGCCCGCGCCACAGCCGAAACGACGGGACGAGCGCATGGCCGACACGTCCGAAACGCCGCCGTTCGTGCGCCACCACCGCACCGCCCGCGCGCTGGTGCACACTCTGCACGAGGCGCTGGCCCCGCAGATCGCCACCCGGGGCGCCCTGACGCATGAGGAGTTCGCCCGCGCCTTCGCCCGCCTGATGGACGAGTGGCCGCGCGTGCTGCCGCTGTTCGCCCGGACCTGCCGCACCTGCACCGCCGGGCGGACGGAAGAGCCGCTCCTCCCGCCGCCCGACTTCCACGCGGATGAAGCCGAGGGGCGCCGGCGCGACTACGTCACCCGCCTGTTGTTCTCCACCATCCTCTGCAAGGTGCCGCAGGCGCAGGACCCGCTCAGCGGCGCTGTCTTCCCGCGCGTGGCGGCGCCCGGCCTTCAGGCCAACCTCGCGGCGCTGTTCTACGAAAAGGAATGGGAGGCGATGAACGCCGACGCGCTGAACATCTTCGCCCAGATCGGCACCGACCGCGACGACGAGATCTGGGTCCGCGTCACCCGCCACGCCACGCTGCCGGTGCTCAGCGACGCGCTGTACGTGCGCGTCATGCTGCGCTTCAAGCAGTTCGCCTTCCAGCGCCAGTCCTTCATGCGCCGCATGACGCAGGTCATGGAGAACCGCAGGTTCACCTTCACGGACGAGCATTTCAACGCCCTGTTCGCGGCGCTGTTCGACCATCTGCGCGACGACATCAAGACCGAACTGGGCCGGGCGCGCGTCGACGTGCGCTATGGCGACGAGACGGCCGGCAGCCTGCTGCGCATCTTCGCCGAGTTCGACACGCTGCGCGACGAGCAGAAACGCCCGATCCGCGGCATCGGCGGCGCTCGCCGGCCGCCGCGCTGACGCCGCATTAGCCGCCCGTTAACCGGCCCGGCGTTCTCATGCCCCTGATGTCGAACAGGCCATCCCTTGCGCGGCTGCGGCCGCCCGCCACGCTGGACCAGACCCGGCCCGATCCCGCCCGGCCGGAGGCGCCGGCGCACCCCCGTCCCGTGCGCCTGCTGCCCGCCCCCTCCGGCGCCGGTCCAACCGATGGCAGCCCAACCGATGGCGGGGTAGCGCCCGAACTGCTCGACTACCTGTTCGACGACCCGGCCGAGCCCCTCCCGCGCTCCGAGAGCGCCGGCCGCGAGGTGGGCCGCGTGCTGGCCGAGACGCGGCTGGCCGGCTGGGGCGACGACAGCGTGCGGGCGCTGCTGGCCACCCGGCTCTGCCGGCTGCTGCCCGACCTGCCGCCGGACGGCCGCGACACGGTCACCCTGGTGGCGTTGCGCACGCTGGAGCAATTGGCGCGCGACCATGTCGCGCACGTCCGCGCGGCGCTGGCCTCGGCCATCAAGGACATCGGCTGCGCGCCGCCCGCGGTGGTCCAGCGCCTCGCCCGCGACGTGGAGCGCTGCGTGGCGGAGCCGGTGCTGCACTGCTGCGCCACGCTGACCGACGCCGACCTGCTGGCCATCGTCGGGAGCCAGCCGGCGACCTGGGCGCTGTCCGCCATCGCCGGCCGGCCGCGCGTCAGCGCGCCGCTGTCGGCCGCCATCGCCGACACCGGCGACCACGCCGCCACCGGCGTGCTGCTCGACAACAGCGGCGCCGTCATCCCCGAACCGACGCTGGAGCGTCTGGTGGAGGAAGCCGCCGCGCGCCCCGACCTGCAGCCCCGTCTGGCCCGCCGCCCGGCGCTGCCGCCGCG
>DASWVP010000565.1:0-4207 GCA_036401175.1 Azospirillum sp.
CGGCCCAGCGGCCCATAGCCCAGGTCGGCGACACCCCACGCCGGCCGGCGCAGCACCACGACGGCGCCGTCGGGAAACGCCACCGTCTCGTCACGCCACGTCACCGCCGGCCGCCCTTCCGGCACCTGATCCGGCGTGCCCAGCGCCTGAATCTGGCGGCCATAGACCGGATCCTCGTCCAGGCGCAGCGCGAAGCCGACGCCGAAGTCCTGCGGATCGCGGCCGGCCGGCGGATGGCCGCGCCCGTTCCCCGGATGGCAGGCGGCGCAGGAGCGCGCGTTGTACAGCGGCCCCAGCCCGTCCGCCGCCTGCGTCGCGGTGGGCGCGGCGACCCACAGCCGCTCGAACACCGCCTGCCCGATGCCGAAATCCAGTTCGCCGGCATTGGCGGCAGTCGCCATGGCGGTGCCGGCAAGCAGCATCGCCACGGCCGCGATCAGACGCGGGCCACCGGACCTTCGCCCCCGCCCCGGCCGACTTGGCAGGAGGGAGGCGGAACCGTCACCGGACATGGGACGGGGGCGAAGTCCGGAGGTCACTTGGCGCCGACCTTCGCGGGCTGGTCGAGGCTGTCGGAGCCGACGATGTCGATCTTCACGCCCAGCTTGGCGACCGCGCCCTCCAGCGCCTTCTTCTGGTCGACCAGACGGTCCACCGCCGTGGCGACCAGACGGTTGCCCTCGTCGTTGCCGGGGCCGATCATCTGATCATAGGCCATCGTGCCGGCATCGGCGGTGTCCTTGATCGACTGCATGGCTTTCAGCGTCGCGTCCAGGCTGGCGCGGACCCTGGCGTCGGAATGTGCGTCCTTGGCCGCGATGTACTGCGACAGCGACGGGCCGGAGACGACGCTGCCGTCCGTGCGCCTGTACTGGCCGGTGTAGACGTTCACCATGCCGACCTGATCGTAGTAGTGCGAGTTGTGTGTGTTGTCGGAGAAGCAGTCGTGCTCCTCCTCCGGGTCGTGCAGCATGAGGCCGAGCTTCATGCGCTCCCCCGCCAGCTCGCCATAGCTCAGGCTGCCCAGGCCCGTGAGGATGCGGGCGATGCCCTTCTTCTCGCCGGCCTTGGCGATGGAGGCGCGCGCCTTGCCCTTGGCGTTCCACGCCTTCGCCATCTCCTCCAGGTCGGCGACCAGCAGGTCGGTGGCGACCGTCAGGTACCGCACCCGGCGCTCGCAGTTGCCGTTCGTGCAGTTCGCCGTGGAGAAGTCCGTGGCCTTGCGCTGCCCCGCGCCCGGCCCGGTGCCGTTCAGATCCTGGCCCCACAGCAGGAATTCGATGGCGTGATAGCCGGTGGCGACGTTGGCCTCCACCTTGCCGGCTTCCTGCAGCTTGTCGGCCAGCAGGGCGGGGGTGATCCTGCTGGCATCGATGGTCTTGCCGCCGGCGCGGAGCCTGGGGTTGGCGATGACGTTCGCCGTGGCGAAGGGGTTGCTCTCGCTGGCGCCGTAGGAGGCGTCGACATAGTCGATCAGCCCCTCGTCGAGCGGCCAGGCGTTGACCTTGCCCTCCCATTCGTCGACCACCGGGTTGCCGAAGCGGAACGCCTCGGTCTGCATGTAGGGGACGCGGGCGGCGATCCAGGCCTGCCGGGCCTTGGCCAGCGTCTCTTCGGTCGGGTTGGCGACCAGCGCGTCGATGGCCGTCTTCAGCGCCTTCGCACCGCCCAGCGCATCCTCGAAGGACGCCTGGGCGATGTCGGCGTAGGTCTTCAGGACGTCCTTGGCCGCCGGTGCCTGCGCGTGCGCGGCGAGCGGAAGCAGGACGGCGGCAACGGCGGCGAGGCCGGCAACGCGCTTTTTCATCTCGGGGGCTCTCCTGGACACGTGTGCGAACGAATGCGATTGCGACTAAGTCGCATTAACACGCCCAATTTATGGGTATCTGTCAAGCGTGAAGTGCGCCGTCCGGCGGAAGGGGGCCGAACGCGGCGTGTTCGGCCGCGAGACGCCCCCGCACCAAGACCAGCGGACGGACAGTGGCAAGACGGGATCAGAAACCTGTGAGCTGGCTCACATTATTCGGGCGCGAACACCGGCATTCTTGGCCCCCTGCATTCAACGATCCAGAAGTAATGACGGCCATTCCCTCAACTTTTTACAGACCACCACCGCGTGGAAAGGAGATACCGATGCCCGAAACGAAATCCCCACACCCCACGACCGACGTGCGCGCCCTGATGGAGCAGGCGCACCGGGAACGCAGCGCCTGCATGGACGACCTTTTCGCCCGCTGTTTCCGGGGCCTGCTGGCGTTCTGCGTCACGCTTCTCACGCCACCGCGCCGCCACGCCCGGGTGGTGAGGCTGGTCGCGGTGAGCGGACGCCCGCATCTCCGCTCCCGCTGAGAGAACACCTGCCGAGAGAACACCCGCTGAACAAGAAACAGGACGACAGGGCGCCGGACGGGAACCCACAGGAGGTCGACCATGTCATCCACGTTCACACTGAAGGACTGGACCGTCTACGGGCTGTCCGACGAAACCGCGGCGGCCAGCTTCAACGCCACGACGAACACGCTGACGCTCTCGCCATCGTTCACGGATTCGGCGCCGATCGTCTATGAATTCTACGACAATCTGTTCGACACCAGCATGGGCACGGTGCGCAACGACCTCAGGTTCAACCTGGACCTGAAGATGGCGAACAGCACCGACACGTCTTATTCGAACATCGTCGTCGATGCCGTCACCATGCACCCGATCAACGTCGCCGGGAACGTGGCGCACCCGACGATCGCCCACTTCCACCCCGCCGACAACCCCGGCCCCGCGAGCCTGACGCAGTTCAACGCGTACTCGATCCAGCCGGAGGAAACCTACGGGTCGCTTCTCCCCAACCTGAACGGCGCCACCCGCGCCCACCTGTCCGGCAGCACGATGGAACCCGGCGAGACGGAAAGCTGGACGGCCGCCAAGGTCCACCATTGGGACGGCGTCTTCGCCCTGGTCGTCACGCCCGTGTCCACCCTGCCCTTCGCCGACGTCGGCGGCCGGCTGCAGGGGCTGGACCCTGCAAACCCGGCCAGCGGGTCGCAGTTCGCCTACCAGAACGTAGTGAACCAGCACGCCTCGACGACCGTGCAGGGCACGGCCACCAACGACCTGCTCGTCGGCTCCGACGGGGACGGCAGCATCCTCGGCGGCGCCGGCCGCGACACCGCCCTGGGGCGCGCCGGCAACGACGCGATCTCCGGCGAGGGCGGCGATGATTTCCTGTACGGCCAGCGCGGCATGGATACGCTGACAGGCGGCGACGGCAACGACGTCCTGGACGGCGGCGCCGATGCCGACATGGTCGAAGGCTGGGTCGGCGACGACATGGTGCTGGGCGGCGCCGGCAACGACACCGTGTACGGCGGCGACGGCAACGACACCGCCGACGGCGGCCTCGACCAGGACGTGGTCGACGGCGGCTTCGGCGACGACCGTCTGGGCGGCGGCTATGGCGAGGACACCCTGTACGGCGGCGACGGCAACGACCAGCTGTACGGCAACTGGGGCGACGATCACCTGCGCGGCGGCGTCAACGCCGACACGCTGTTCGGCGGCGAAGGCAACGACCGGCTGAACGGCGAGGCCGACAACGACGTGCTGATCGGCGGCTTCGGCAGCGACACGCTGAACGGATCCGGCGGCGAGGACACGCTGTACGGCGCCGCCGAATCCGACCTCATCGTCGGCGACGGCGGGCGCGACCACCTGTTCGGCGGCTCGGAGGCGGACCGGTTCGACTTCAACTTTCTCACCGACAGCGGCACCGGCGCCAACCGCGACGTCATCGAGGACTTCGACCGGACGGCCGGGGACAAATTCGACGTCGCCGGCATCGACGCGCGCGCCGGCGCCGGAACCGACAACGACACCTTCACCTTCATCGGTTCCAACGGGTTCGGCGGCGTGGCCGGCCAGCTCCGCTACGCCGACGGGGTCGTGCAGGCCGACGTGAACGGCGACCGCACCGCCGATTTCGAAGTCGGCATCGTCGGCGCCCCGCCGCTCCAGCCCGAGGACTTCATCCTGTAGGGCCACATCCTGTAGGCCACGTCGCCGCTGGGCGCTGGCTCCCCCCTGCGAACGGCACTATACTCGGCACCTGCGAGACGATGGGAGGGGAGTGCCGTCACCATGGCCGTGCGTGGACCGCGATGCGATCCCGGCTGACGGCGGCCCTGCTGGGCCTGCTGCTGGCCCTGTCGCCCGGCGC
>DASWVP010000566.1:0-11921 GCA_036401175.1 Azospirillum sp.
TCGTCCGTAGGTTGGCGCCAAGCGCAGCGCGGCCCAACGTCCACCCGTGCGCTTCACAACGAAAGGCCGGGCGATCCGGGCACGTGGCGCGGCACCGGTGGCGCCCCACCCATTGCGGCGCTATGTTACGGCGCATCCCTGAACCAGCCAGAACCCCGCCCATGCCTCCCCACAACGCCCCCAAGGTTTCCCTGCGCGGCCAGATCCCGCCGTTCTTCGTCATGGAGGTCATGCGCGCGGCCGCCGAGCGCGAGCGCGCCGGGCTGGAGGTGCTGCACCTGGAGGTCGGCCAGCCCTCCACCGGCGCGCCCAAGGGGGCCATCGAGGCGGCGCAGAGGGCGCTGGTTACCGACAAGCTCGGCTATACCGAGGCGCTGGGCATCCCGGCGCTGCGCCACGCCATCGCCGGCTGGTACCGCACGCGCTACGGCGTCGACGTGCCGGCCGGCCGCGTGGTCGCCACCATGGGCTCGTCCGGCGCATTCCAATTGGGCTTCCTGGCCGCCTTCGATCCCGGTGACCGCGTCGCCATGGCCTCGCCCAGCTACCCCGCCTACCGCCACACGCTGACCGCCATCGGCGTCGAGCCGGTGGAGATCGAGGCCGGGCCCGACACCCGTTTCCAGCCGACGGTGGCGATGCTGGAAAAGCTGGACCGGCCGATCCAGGGCCTGATCGTCGCCAGCCCGGCCAACCCGACCGGCACCATGCTGAGCCGCGCCGAGCTGACCGAACTGTCGGCGTGGTGCGACGCCAACGGCGTGCGGCTGGTGTCGGACGAGATCTACCACGGCCTCACCTATGGGCAGGAGGCGGTGACTGCCGCCGAGGTCAGCGAGCGGGCGCTGGTCGTCAACAGCTTCTCCAAGTACTTCTCGATGACCGGCTGGCGGCTGGGCTGGATGGTGGTGCCGGACGAGCTGCTGCGCTCCGTCGAATGTCTGGCGCAGAACCTCTTCATCTCGGCACCGACGCTGGCGCAGGTGGCCGGCCTGGCCGCCTTCGACTGCACGGCGGAGCTGGACGGCCACGTCGCCCGCTACGCCCGCAACCGTACGTTGCTGCTGCGCGAACTGCCCAAGGCCGGCTTCGACAAGCTGGCCCCGGCCGACGGCGCCTTCTACATCTACGCCGACGTGTCATCCATGACCGACGATTCGGAGGCGTTCTGCAAGCGCCTGCTGGCCGACACCGGCGTCGCCGCCACCCCCGGCATCGACTTCGACCCCGCCCGCGGCCGCCGCTTCATGCGCTTCAGCTTCGCCGGATCGGAAGACATCATCGCCGAGGCGGCACGGCGGCTGATCGCGTGGCGCGGGTAGGCGCGTTGACAACATTCCTATCGATGGGTCATACTTGGGGTCGATGATGGGCGCCGTGCAGCCTCGTTGCCCCCACCCGGCTCGCTGACGCTCGCCAACCCTCCCCCGCTTTCGCAGGGGCGGGTAAATCCTCCCTCCCCTGCGAGAGCGGGCGGAGGGTGGCCGAGCGAAGCGGAGGCCGGGTAGGGGCCGCACTGCACGAAAATGAACCCGGTGGCCGAATGAAACGCCCCTCTCAAAAGCGTTTCACGGCGTATCATCCGGTAACATCCGCCCGCCGGCCCCCTACTCCGCCACCCTCTCGTCGGCGCGGTCGAACTGCAGCGCGGCCAGACGGGCGTAGAGCCCGCCCTGGCCGACGAGGTCGGCGTGGCGGCCGGAGGCCACGATGCGCCCCCGCTCCATCACCGCGATGCGGTCGGCGTTCAGCACGGTCGCCAGCCGGTGCGCGATGATCAGCGTGGTGCGCTGCTTCATCAGCTTTTCCAGCGCGTCCTGCACCATGCGCTCGCTCTCGGCGTCCAGCGCCGAGGTGGCCTCGTCCAGCAGCAGGACCGGCGGGTCGCGCAGGATGGCGCGGGCGATGGCGATGCGCTGGCGCTGGCCGCCGGACAGCCGCACGCCCTTCTCGCCCAGGAAGGTGGACAGGCCCTGCGGCAGCGCGTCCAGGAACTCCAGCGCGTGCGCCGCGTCGGCGGCGGCGCGCACCTCGGCGTCGCTGGCGTCGGGGCGGCCATAACGGATGTTCTCCCAGGCGTCGGCCGAGAAGATCACCGGGTCCTGCGAGACGAGGCCGATGCGCCGGCGCACGCCCGACGGATCGGCAGCGCGCACGTCCACCCCGTCCAGCCGGATCAGCCCGGCCTGCGGGTCATAGAAGCGCAGCAGCAACTGGAACACGGTGGACTTGCCGGCGCCCGAGGGGCCGACCAGGGCGACCGTCTCGCCCGGGGCCACGTCCAGCGTGAAATCCTCCAGCGCCGCGTCGTCGGGGCGCGAGGGGTAGTGGAAGCGCACGCCCTCGAACGCCAGGGCGCCCTTGGGCGGGGTGGGCAGCGGCACGGGCGCGGCGGGCGGGCGGATCTCCGGCTCGGTCGCCAGCAGGTCGAACAGCCGCTCGGTGGCCCCGGCGGCGCGCTGCAGATCGCCGATGACCTCGCTGATGGCGCCGACGGAGCCGGCCACGACCACGGCGTAGATGACGAAGGCCGACAGCTCGCCCGGCGTCAGCCGGCCGGCCAGCACGTCGTGCCCGCCGATCCACAGGATGGTGCCGACCGCGCCGAACACCAGGACGATGACGATCACCGTCATGACGGCGCGCACCTTCACGCGGCGGATCGCCACGCCGAACGCCTCCTCCACCCGCTCGCCGAAGCGGGCGCGCTCGATCGGCTCGTGGGTGTAGGCCTGCACGGTGCGGATGCCGCCCAGCGTCTCGTCGACGAAGGCGCCGACGTCCGCCACCTTGTCCTGGCTGGCCCGCGACAAGGCCCGCACGCGGCGGCCGAACAGGATGATCGGCACCACCACCAGCGGCACCACCAGGAAAACCAGCGCCGTCAGCTTGGCCGAGGTGAACAGCAGCATCACCGTGCCGCCGATGAACATCAGCGTGTTGCGCAGCGCGATGGAGGCCGAGGAGCCGACCACCACCTGCAACAGCGTGGTGTCGGTGGTCAGCCGCGACATGATCTCGCCGGTCCGCGTCGTCTCGAAAAAGCCGGGCGACAGCTTCAGCACATGGTCGTAGACGGCGCGGCGCAGGTCGGCCACCACCCGCTCTCCCACCCAGGAGACGAGGTAGAAGCGCCCGTAGGTCGCCCCCGCCATCAGCACGATGACGCCCAGCAGCACCAGGAGCGCGCGGTCCAGCAGGTCGGCGTTGCCGGCGGCGAAGCCGTGGTCGACCAGGACGCGCAGCCCCTGCCCCAGCCCCAGCACCGTGCCGGCCGCCACGGTGAGCGCCAGCATCGCCCCGGCGATGCGCCAGCGGTACGGCATCAGGAAAGGCACGAGCCGGCGCAGCGGCGACAGGTCGCGCCGGCGCTCCGCCTCGGGCTTCGAGACGGATTCGGCGGAGGAGGGTTCGCGGAAGGCCATGCGGGGCAAACATCAGAAAGCTGTGGAAACCACGCCCATATGGCACCCTTGCTCCGCTCAAGCAAGGCAAGCCGCATCAAACATGCGAAACACGCACGGAAGCGGTTGCGCGGCGGCGCCTGCTTTGCTATGAACCGCGCTCGCTTTTCACGGGACCTTCGCCATGAAGAATGACATCCATCCGGAATACCACGAGATCAACGTCGTCATGACCGACGGCACCTCGTTCACGACCCGGAGCACCTGGGGCAAGGCAGGCGACACGCTGCGCCTCGACATCGACCCCAAGTCGCACCCGGCCTGGACGGGCGTTCAGAAGCTGCTCGACACGGGTGGTCAGATCGCCAAGTTCAACAAGCGCTTCTCGAGCTTCGGCCTGAAGAAGCCGGAAGGCCTTTAAGCCGTCGCTTTCACGCGTCTTCACGCACGAAAAGGGCGCCCGGTCGGCCGGGCGCCCTTTCCGTGTTCGTGCGTGCCGAACCTGTCAGCACGCCATCGCCACGGCGCGGCGCACCTGCTCGTCCAGGCGGGCGACGCGCATGTACAGGTGATGGCTGCGTTCCAGCAGGCTGCGCAGGCCGACCGGCAGGTCCTCGTTCTCGGGGCCGGCGGGGTCGGTGCAGATGTCGCCGCCGGACAGCGCGTAATCCTCCGACGCGGCCTGGGCGGGCGTGATCTCGCCCGCGTGCACGGCCTTCTGCGCCAGCAGCCACGCCATCACCTGCGTCAGGCGGCTGGTGACCCGCATGGATTCGTAGCTGACCTGGAGCCGGACGTGCGGCGGGAGTTGCCGCTGGTCGATGGATTCATGGTAGGCGATGTAGTTGCGCGCCTCGATCAGCAGCGCCATCGTCTCGTCGTACGGACCGTTGAAAAAGGTGGGATTTGCGATCACGGCCGTTCCCCTCCCGCGGCCGCGAGGCCCGATTCCGAGCGTGGCCGCAACTGATTAACAAAGCATGATCCGGCCCGTTGCGTGGCCGTGCGGATCCCGCGCGGACCCCTCTTGAACCGCAAACGAGGATGATTATGTCGATGGGCGCTGGCGGGCGCCCGTTCGGGGCCCTCCGGCGTGACGTAAGCGGGGACCGATGCATCGCGTGGTCCCCGACGGGAATATCGCTCGTATGGAGGATATGACATGCGCACCTACGACCTTTCGCCCCTGTTCCGTTCGACCGTCGGCTTCGACCGCCTGACGCGCCTCCTGGAGGCCGCGCCCAACGGTGACGAGGCGGTGTCCTACCCGCCCTACAACATCGAGAAGCTGGGCGAAGACGCCTACCGGATCACCATGGCCGTCGCCGGCTTCGGACCGGAGGACCTGGAGATCACCGCTCAGCAGAATTCGCTGGTGGTCACTGGGAAAGCTAAGAAGGAGCAGGAGGCGGGCCAATTCCTCTACCGGGGTATCGCCGGACGCGCTTTCGAGCGCCGCTTTCAGCTTGCGGATTTCATCAAGGTGAGTGGCGCCAGCCTGCTCAACGGTTTGCTCCACATCGACCTCGTGCGTGAGATCCCCGAAGCGATGAAGCCCCGCACCATCCGGATCGAGTCTGGCCGTATCGAGTCTGGCCCGACCGGCCCGGCCCTGACCCAGCGGGCGGCGTAACCCCTGCGGACCTGTCCCCCCCTCCCCCGGCCCCGGCCGGGGGAGGGTTTCACGCCATCCCAACCATCTCCTCGACGGACATTACCCGCTCGGCCGGCAGGTGCACGGTCACGGTGGTTCCTCGGCCGGGGGTCGAGTCGATGGACAGGCGGCCGCCGTGCAGGTCCACCAGACGCTTGGTGAGCGGCAGGCCCAGGCCGGTGCCTTCGTAGCGGCGGGTCATCGACTGGTCGACCTGGCTGAACGGCGCCAGCGCCACCGGGATGTCCTCGGGCGCCATGCCCACGCCGGTGTCGCGCACCCCCAGTTCCATGCCGCCGTCGGCGGCGCGGCGCCCGACCAGCGTCACGGTGCCGCCGGTGTCGGTGAACTTGACGCCGTTGGACAGCAGGTTCAGCAGGATCTGCCGCAGCCGCAGTTCGTCGGCGCGCACCGGCGGCAGGTCCCGGTCCAGCTCGATGGCGAGGCCGACGCCCCGCTGCCCCGCCTGCATGGCGACGAGGTTAAGCGCCTGCCCGGCGAGGTCGGTCATGTCGACCGGCTGTTCGGCCAGTTGCAAGGCCCCCGCCTCGATCTTCGAGATGTCGAGGATGTCGTCGATGATCGCCAGCAGGTGCTCGCCCGACCGGCGGATCGAACCGGCGTACTCCGTGTAGCGGTCGATGGCGTCCACGCCCAGCAGCCGCATCTCGATGACCTGGGCGAAGCCGATCACGGCGTTCAGCGGCGTGCGCAGCTCGTGGCTCATGGTGGCGAGGAAGGCGGATTTGGCGCGGTCGGCGGCCTCTGCCAGCTCCTTGGCCTGGATCAGCTCCCCTTCCACGCGCTTGCGTTCGGTGACGTCGCGGATGATGCCGGTGAACAGGCGCCGCCCGTTCGTCTCCACCGCCGAGACCGACAGTTCGATGGGGAACAGCGTGCCGTCGCCGCGCCGCGCCCAGATGTCGCGCCGCGGGCCGGCCGGCACCGCACCGCCGGTCCGGTAGCCCCGCAGGTAGCCGTCGTGCGCCGTGTCGTGCGGCGGCGGCATCAGGCGGTTGACCTTCTGCCAGAGCATGTCGGCGGCGGGGATGCCGAACATGCGCTCCGCCGCCCGGTTGTAGCTGTGGATGATGCCTTCCTCGTCGATGGTGAGGATGGCGTCGGCCGCGGCGTCGACGATGGCGTTGGTGCGCGCCTCGGCCATCAGCAGCGCCTCGGCGGTGCGCACGTACTCGCTCATGTCGGTGATGGTGCCGACGCAGCCCTGCGGCCGGCCGGCGGCGTCGTGGTGCGGCGCGCTTTGCAGCAGGACGGCGGTCGACGTGCCCTCCGCCCCGACGAAGCGGAAATCGACGATCACCGGGGCCTCGCCGGTGACGCAGCGGCGCCACTCCGCCTCCACCCGGACGCGGTCGTCGGGGTGCACGGAGGCCAGCCAGCCGGTGCCCGGCACGCCCGCCCCCTCCAGCCCGGTCATGGCGGCGAGCCGGCGATTGGCGAACACCATGGCGCCTTCGGCGTCGGCGCGGAAGATGCCCACCGGCGCCGTCTCCGCCAGGGTGTGGTACAGCGCCTCGCTCTCGCGCAGGCGCCGTTCGGCCTCGACCTGTTCGGTGATGTCGCGGATGTTGACGACGATGCCCTCGATTTCGGGGTCGTCGAGCTGGTTGTACCCGGTCGCCTCGACCGTCCGCCAGCGTCCGTCGGCGTGGCGCAGGCGGAAGGTGGAGGTGCCGGCGGAGCCCTGGGGGGCGGCGGCGCGCGCGGCGATCCGCTCCAGCGCCAGCGCGCGGTCGTCGGGGTGCACGAAGCCGGCGACCGGACGGCCGACCAGATCGTCCGGCCGGTAGGCGAAGACGCCCGCCACCGCCTCGCCCACGAAGATGAACTCGCCCTGGCGCGACACCACCGCCGTCACGTCGGAGGAGTTCTTCATCAGCGCGCGGAAGCAACGCTCGCTGAGCTGCACGGGGAACCTCGCGCCAGAGTTGGGGGCGCCGGTCGGACCGGCGCTGGTACGACCACAAATGACCCCGGAATATTAGCGCATGATGACGGATCGGTAACCGGAAGGAAAAAATGCTCTCAATGCGCGCCGAGATGCACCGCCAGCGTGTCGACCGTGACGTCCGGCGCCTCCACCATCACCATGTGCCCGACGCCGGGCAGCACGACCACCTCCGAATCCTTCACGCGCGCCGCCAGCGCCCGGCCGGCCTTGGCCGGGGTCATGCGGTCGAGGGCGCCCAGCAGGAACAGCGCCGGGCAGGTCACCGCCGCCGCCGCGTCGGCACCGCGCGCGTAGGCGTTGCAGGTCGCCAGATCGACGCCCAGCACGCCGGGCCTCGCCTGCCGCATCAGCCGCCGCGATGTCGGCACCAGCGCCAGCCCCGGCGCGGCGTTGCCGCCGACGTGGCCGCGGGGCCCGAAGCCCCAGCCGGTCACCAGCTCGACCGCCTGCGGATCGTCGCCGATGGCGGCGGCCAGCAGGTCGGGGTGCACCGGCATCTTCTCGGCGATGCCCAGCAGGGCCAGCGCCTCGACCCGGTCGGGGTGGCGGGCCGCCGCCTCCAGCGCCACCAGGGCGCCCATGGAATGGCCGACCAGCGCCGCGCGCGGCGCCCCTGCGGCGTCCAGCAGATCGCGCACCCAGTCGGCCAGCACGTCGATCCCGGCGAGCGGCGCCCCGGCGGAGCGGCCGTGGCCCGGCAGGTCCACCGCCAGCACGGCGCGGCCGTGGTGCGCCAGATAGCGCGTCTGCAGGCTCCACACCGTGTGGTCCATGCCGGCGCCGTGGATCAGCACGACCGCCGGCTTGGCGGGGTTGAACGGCTGCCCGCCGGTGTGGGCGTAGACGGCGCGCCCTTGAACGGTCAGTTCCATGATGGGCTCACCCCTTCGAAGCGGCGCGCAGCGCCTGGCGCAGGTCGTCGATGAGGTCGTCGGAATCCTCCAGACCGACCGACAGGCGGATCATCTCCTCGCCGATCCCGGCGGCGCTCAGCGCCTCGGCGTCGAGCTGGGCGTGCGTGGTGCTGGCCGGGTGGATGACCAGCGACTTGGCGTCGCCGACGTTGGCGAGGTGCGAGAACACCGTCAGCGCCTCGATGAAGCGCTTGCCGGCGGCCCGGCCGCCCTTCACGCCGAAGCTGACGATGGCGCCGGCTCCCTTCGGCAGCAGTTGGGCGGTGAGCGCGCGGTCGGGATGGTCGGGCAGTTCCGGATAGGTGATCCAGGCGACCGCCCCCTTCTGCGACATCATCTCGGATTCCAGAAAGCCGACGACGCGGCGGGTGTTGTGGATGTGCCCCTTCATGCGCAGCGGCAGCGTCTCGACCCCCTGCAGGATCTGGAAGGCGTTCATCGGGCTGAGGCAGGCGCCCAGGTCGCGCAGCCCCTCGGCGCGGGCGCGCATGACGAAGGCGGCCGGCCCGAACTCCTCGGCGAAATCGATGCCGTGATAGCCGGCGTAGGGCTCGGTCAGCGTCGGGAACTTGGCGCAAGCTTCCCAGTCGAAGGTGCCGCCGTCGACGATCACGCCGCCGATGGCGGTGCCATGCCCGCCCAGCCACTTGGTGGCCGAATGCATGACGAGGTCGGCGCCATGCTCCAGCGGCCGGCACAGGTAGGGCGTGGCGAAGGTGGAATCGACCAGCAGCGGGATACCCGCGCCGTGCGCGATGGCCGCCACCGCCGGGATGTCCAGCACCTCCAGCCCCGGATTGCCGATCGTCTCGCCGAACACCAGCCGCGTGTCGGGCGTGATGGCGGCCTTCCAGGCGTCGAGGTCGCGCGGGGCGACGAAGGTGGTGGTGATGCCGAAGCGCGGCAGCGTGTAGGCCAGCAGGTTGCGGCTGCCGCCGTAGATCGAGGCGGAGGCGACGATGTGCCCGCCGGCCCCCATCAGCGTGACGATGGCGAGCGTCAGCGCCGCCTGCCCGCTGGCCGTGCACACGGCGCCGACGCCGCCTTCCAGCGCCGCCAGCCGCTCCTCCAGCACCGCCACGGTGGGGTTGGAGATGCGCGAGTAGATGTGCCCGGCGCGCTCCAGATTGAACAGCGCCGCCGCGTGGTCGGTGTCGCGGAAGACGTAGGAGGTGGTCTGGTAGATCGGCACCGCCCGCGCCCCCGTGGCGGGGTCCGGCTGCTGGCCCGCGTGCAGGCTGAGCGTGTCGAACTTCAGGAACTTCGCGTCCGCCATGAGCCTCCCCCGAAACGGCGAGGGCCGCCCGCGCGGCCCTCTTGTTGTTCTTGCCTGCCCTGTTCGACCCATCACGGGTCGATGGGGTGGAGCGTATGGACGCCCGGCGGTGACGTCAAGCCCACCGCCCCGATGCGGTCCGTCAGGCCAATGTAACGCGATGATACACCATGATACAGCCTGCGCCCCTTGCTTCACTCAACCTTAAGATGTGATACAGCCGCCCTGCCAACCTCCTTTGCCGGAAAGCCCGCGCTACGCCGCCGCCTTACGCCCCTCTCCGCCGGCCGTGGCGCGGATGCCGTTCAGGGCTTCGGCGACCGTGCCGCGCAGCGTCTCGGCCTGTTCGGCAAGGCGTTTGCCGGCCGCCAGCACGTCCCCGGCGGCCGAGCCGGTGGCCTGCACGGCGTCCGACACGGTGTTGATGTTGCTCGACACCTCGCGCGTGCCGTCGGCGGCCTGGGCGACGTTGCGGGCGATCTCCTGGGTCGCCGCCCCCTGCTCCTCGATGGCCGAGGCGATGGCGGTGGTCACCTCGTTCATGCGGCCGATGGTGCGGCCGATGCCGGCGATGGCCGTCACCGCGTCGCCGGTCGAGGACTGCACCTCGGCGATCTGCGCCGAGATCTCGTCGGTCGCCTGGGCGGTCTGGTTGGCCAGCGTCTTCACCTCGCTGGCGACGACGGCGAAGCCCTTGCCCATCTCGCCGGCGCGCGCCGCCTCGATCGTGGCGTTCAGCGCCAGCAGGTTGGTCTGGCTGGCGATGGCGTTGATCAGCTTCACCACCTCGCCGATCTTGTGCACGGCGGCGGCAAGCGCGGCGATGCGGCTGTTGGCCTGCTCGGCCTCCGACACCGCCGCCCCGGCGATCTCGGCGGAATGGGTCACCTGCCGGCTGATCTCGCCGATCGAGGAGGACAGCTCGGTCGTCGCCGCCGACACGGTCTGCACGTTGGCCGAGGCCTGCTCGGCCGCGGTGGCGACGGCGCCGCTGCCGTCGGTGGCGCGGTCCACCAGATGCGCCATGGACTGGGCCGTGGCGAGCATCTGGGAAGACGCCGAGGCGATGGTCTCCGCCACCCGGCCGACGCTGTTCTCCAGGTCGTCGGCGACGTGGCGGACGGCGGCGCAGCGCTCCGCCTCGGAACGGCGGCGCAGCCCTTCCTGCTCGGCGCGCAGGGTTTCGTTCTCCTGGGCCTGCCGCTTGAAGACGGCGACGGCGCGGGCCATCTCGCCCACCTCGTCGCCACGCCCGGTGTTCGGCACGTCCTGGCCCAGGTCGCCCTGCGCCAGCGCGCCCATGACCTTGGTCAGCCCATGCAGCGGGTTGGAGATGCCGCGCGCCATCAGCCACGCCAGCCCCAGCCCGACCGCCAGCACCCCGCCGCCGATGGCGAGCGCGGTGTCGCGGGCGGCGCGGTACTGGGCCGCATACTCGCCGGCGTCCATGACGATCTCGACCACCGCGGCGGGCTTGCCGGAGTAGTCGGCCATGGCGGCGACCAGCGCGGTGTGCGGCACGCCGTGTTTCGCGGCCCGGCGGATCTGCCGTTCGCCGGACAGCGCGGCGCGCCGTGCCGCATCGTCGGCCACGAGGTCGGAGTCGGTGGCGGCCAGCATCTTCATGCCGCCGCCCTTGTCCTCGACGAACACGGCGGCGTCGACGCCGAAGCGCTGCTTGAACTCGTCGACGAAGGCGCGGCTGAACTCCATGCCGAACTCGACCGTGCCCAGATGAACGCCGGGTTGCCGGCCGGCGCCCGCCACGGGCACCACGGCGCGCACGCCCAGGCCGGCGACGCCCTTTTCCAGCCCCACCACCGCCGCCTTCTTCGCGTTGGCCTCCACGACCGTGATGCGGAAGGACGACAGGTCGTCGCCGGACTTCTGCGGCATGTGCAGGCGCAGGAAGGAGGTGGCCGGCGGGCGGTGGAACTGGAACTGCTCCACGCCGTAGCCCGTCTTCACCGCCTCGAACGGGGCGAGGAACAGGGCCTTCAGCCGCTCGCGGCCATCGGCGTCATCGGCGGCGGCGAAGGCGTCGCGGGCGTCGGGCATGGCGGCCACGAAGGCGGCCATGGCGGCGCCCGTGCCGGCGCGCATCTGGGTGACGGCGTTCAGCGCGCGCAGGTGGCCGTCCAGTTCCCGCTCCTCCGCGCGTTGCGTGGCGCGCGACAGGCTGCCGAGCATCACCGGGACCAGCACCGCGACCGCCAGCGTCAACAGCGTGGCGAACGCAAGGGCGACGCGCATCTTGATGGAAAGCTTGGCGAACATGGCCCCCTCCCTTCGCACCGCGACCCGGCGACCGTTACAGACCCGTCATGGTCGAACTGTGCGCCTTTTGCACAAAAGCGGTCTTGCGGATTGGGAATGGCTGGAGCCGCGCGAACGCCTGCGGCACGGTGTCGCTTAGATTGCGAAGGATCATGGACGGGAACAATAGCCGGTCTCGCCTGTCGTGCACGGGCAAGAGGATCATGCCGGACCATCGCACGGGGAGCAGCCAGTGACCGGGCCGAGCAGCCGTAGGTTGGGTTAAGCCGCAGGCGCAAACCCAACGTCCTCGCATCGCGGACGGCGTTGGGTTTTCGCTGGCCCTGAGAAGAAATAAGGACGGAGCCGGAGTGTCGTTGGCCGACGTAGTCTCGTCGTTGGGCCCCCACCCCAGCCCTCCCCCACTGCGCGGGGGAGGGGGCAG
>DASWVP010000567.1:0-1998 GCA_036401175.1 Azospirillum sp.
GACTCGCTGGCCGGCAACCGCGCCCGGCTGTCGGCGCACGAGGCGCTGGTCGAACGGGTGGCGCGCGAGATGGGCCGGGCCGGGCGCATCGCCTGGCGCGGGCTGTCGCTGCGCGCACAGGTGCCGCTGGCCGGCGGCGAGGCGGACGGGGCGCGCTGGTGCATCGCGCGCCCGGATGTCTTCTCGATCCGCAACACCTCGGTGGCCCAGTACGTGGAGCCGGTGGTGCACGAGGTGAAGGTGCGGCGGTCCGACCTGCTGGCCGACCTGCGCCAGCAGGACAAGCGCGCCGCCTACCTGGACCTGGGCGAATGCTGGTACGTGCTGGGATGCGACGCGCGCGGACGCAGCATCGCCGAGCCCGGCGAGATTCCCGACACCGGCGGGGTGCTGCTCGCGCAGGGCGAGCGGCTGGTCGTCGGCCGCCCCGCGCCGCGCGCGCGGCGCAGCGAGCTGCCGTTCGGGGTGTGGATGTCGCTGGCCAGGGCCACGCCCGCCAGCGGGCTGGACGAGGAGGCGCAGGCGCTGTTGTCGTGACGACCGATGGCACGACCAGGCCGCCGGCGCGGCCCGGACGACGAATGACCGGCCCGCGCCGGCGGCGTGTCATCCGGCCACTGCGTCATTCGCCATGGCGCCGCGGAACGCGCGCGCCGTCCGTCGTTCCCTACTGCTTCGGGTGCTCCGAATGCCCGTCGTCGGGTTCGGGCGTGTGGCCCTTCTCCGGGTCCTTGGGCGGCTCGCGCACCGGCTCCGGGTTGGTCGGCTTGGGCGGCTCCCCCGTATCCGGCTGGGTCGGGTCCGGATCCGACGGCGCGGCCGCCGGCGCTCGGGTGCCGGCGCTCATGGCCGGTCCGGAACGACCTGGGTGTCGCGCTCGGCTTCCGGCGGGTCCTCGTTCGAGGGCGTGGGGATGTCTTCCTCGGTGGCGAATTCGGGCTCTTCCTGCTCCAGGCGCGGAATGCCGGTGGGGTTGGCGACGCTCATCGGGCGATCCTTGTCTTTCGCTGCGTCCGGCTCGTCAGGGCCTGGGCGGCTTGTCCACCGGCTCGCCGGGGTCGGGCGGCGGCTCGAGCGGCCCGAACTCGGGCTCCACCGGCAGCCGCGAGGGGTTGGCAGGCACCGGAGGGGCGCCGGGTTCGACCGGCTCTTCCGGTTCGACGGGATGCGTGGACACGGTGCAGGCCCTTCAGAAATCGCTCTTGCCCCAGGGTGCGTCCGGCGGCTCGGCGGGGTCCGCCAGCGGCTGGCCCGGATCGTCGGGCGGCGGCGAGAAACCGTCGCCGAGTTGCGGCGGCCCGGGCGCGGCCGGCGGCACGCGGGCGGGCTCGTCGCCGGCTGGCGCCATCGGCTCGACGGGGGGACGGGCAGGCATGGTCGCTGGCGGTGCGGTCGCCGGGACGCGCAGCGCACGCCGGCCGCGTGCCGGCGCGGACCGGCGGCTCAGGCGCCTTCCTTCGCCATCTCGTCCTGCTCGCGGGTGGCCTCGTCCGACACGGCCCGGCTGGGGTCGTGCGTGAAGGGCATCTGCGGCAGGCCGATCAGCCCCTGCAGGTGGGCATGGGCCCGGTCCATGTCGGCGCCGACCATCGCCAGCGCCACTTCGTGGCCTGGTTCGTTGCGGGCGATCTCCAGGTAGGCAGCGCGCAGCCGGTTGTAGTCTTCCTCGGCGCGCGCCACCTCCTGCTGGGCCGCCAGCATCTTGGCGTATTCGGCGCGGCTGTATCTCATGGAGCCAATGCTAGGCACGGCGCAGCGCCGTGCTTGTAGGACAAGGCTCCGTGTGCGGCCATCCGTTCAGCGCCTCGCGCCGGCGCCGCGCCGGACACTCCCGTCCGGTTGCGGCACGGCAATGGGCGCGACCTCCACCGTGGTGACGCCCTCGTCCCGGCCGAGCCCGATCTGGCGCGCGGTGGCGGGCGAGAGATCCACGATGCGGCCCTCCACGAACGGGCCCCGGTCCTGGATGGTGACGACCGCGCTGCGGCCCGTGTCCAG
>DASWVP010000568.1:0-10248 GCA_036401175.1 Azospirillum sp.
CGCTCCTCGCCACGGGGGTGCGGGGGCCCGAAGGCCCCCGCCGCCGCTCAGTGCACCGTGCCGGCTTCCGCCGGCTTGCCGGCCGCGCGGATGTGGGCGGTGGCCGGCTGGCCGTTGATGGTCAGGCTGCCGGCCTCGGCCGACACCGCCACCTCCTGCCCGTCGGCGACCTTGCCTTCCAGGATCATCGTCGCCAGCGGGTTCTGCAGCTCGCGCTGGATCACCCGCTTCAAGGGCCGCGCGCCGTACACCGGGTCGTAGCCGGCCTCGGCCAGCCAGTCGGTGGCCGCCGGGTCGACCGACAGCGCGATGTCGCGGTCGCCCAGCATCTTGGTCAGACGACCGAGCTGGATCTTGACGATGCCGCCCATGTGGCCGCGCGACAGCCGGTGGAACAGCAGGATCTCGTCCAGGCGGTTCAGGAATTCGGGGCGGAAGTTCGCCCGCACCACCTCCATCACCTCGGTGCGCACGGCGTCGATATCCTGCCCCTCGGGCATCGCGGCGATGACGTCGGAGCCGAGGTTCGATGTCATGATGATCAGCACGTTGCGGAAATCCACCGTGCGGCCCTGGCCGTCGGTCAGGCGGCCGTCGTCCAGCACCTGGAGCAGCACGTTGAAGACGTCCGGGTGGGCCTTCTCCACCTCGTCGAACAGCACGACCTGATAGGGCCGGCGCCGCACCGCCTCGGTCAGCGCGCCGCCCTCCTCATAGCCGACGTAGCCCGGAGGCGCGCCGATCATGCGGGCGACGGAGTGCTTTTCCATGTACTCGCTCATGTCCAGGCGGACCATGGCGGTCTCGTCGTCGAACAGGAACTCGGCCAGCGCCTTGGTCAGTTCGGTCTTGCCGACGCCGGTGGGGCCGAGGAACAGGAAGGAGCCGATCGGGCGGTTGGGGTCCTGCAACCCGGCGCGCGCCCGGCGGACGGCGTTGGAGACGGCGACGATCGCCTCCTCCTGCCCGACCACGCGGGAGCGCAGCCGGTCCTCCATGCGCAGCAGCTTTTCGCGCTCGCCGGCCAGCATCTTGTCGACCGGGATGCCGGTCCACCGGCTGACCACCGAGGCGATGTCGCTGTCGCGCACCTCCTCGTTCAGCATGCGGCCCTGCGAGGCCTGCTCGGCCGCTTTCAGCGCCTTTTCCAGGTCGGGGATGACGCCGTAGGTCAGCTCGCCCGCGCGGCCCCAGTTGCCGGCGCGCTGCGCCTGATCCAGTTCGGTGCGGGCGTGCTCCAGGTCTTCCTTGATCTTCTGGGCGCTGTTGAGCTTGTCCTTCTCGCCCTGCCAGCGGGCGGTGAGTTCGGCGGATTCCTGCTCCAGATCGGCCAGCTCGCCTTCCAGATCGGCCAGACGGTTGCGCGACGCCTCGTCGGTTTCGCGCTTCAGCGCCTCGCGCTCGATCTTGAGCTGGATGATGCGGCGGTCCAGTTCGTCGATCTCCTCGGGCTTGCTGTCCACGGCCATGCGCAGGCGGCTGGCCGCCTCGTCGATCAGGTCGATGGCCTTGTCGGGCAGGAAGCGGTCGGTGATGTAGCGGTTGGACAGGGTGGCGGCGGCGACGATGGCGCTGTCGGTGATGCGCACGCCGTGGTGCACCTCGTACCGCTCCTTCAGGCCGCGCAGGATGGAGATGGTGTCCTCCACCGTCGGCTCCGACACGAAGACGGGCTGGAAGCGCCGGGCGAGTGCGGCGTCCTTCTCCACATGCTTGCGGTATTCGTCCAGCGTGGTGGCCCCGACGCAGTGCAGCTCGCCGCGCGCCAGCGCGGGCTTGAGCATGTTGGAGGCGTCCATGGCGCCGTCCGCCTTGCCGGCCCCGACCAGCGTGTGCATCTCGTCGATGAACACGACGATCTCGCCGGCCGCCGCCTGGATTTCCTGGAGCACGGCCTTCAGCCGCTCCTCGAACTCGCCGCGGTACTTGGCGCCGGCCACCATGGCGGCGAGGTCGAGCGCCAGCAGCTTCTTGTTCTTCAGTCCCTCCGGCACGTCGCCCTTGACGATGCGCTGGGCCAGACCTTCGACGATGGCGGTCTTGCCGACGCCGGGTTCGCCGATCAGCACGGGGTTGTTCTTGGTGCGGCGCGCCAGCACCTGGATGGTGCGGCGGATTTCCTCGTCGCGGCCGATGACGGGGTCGAGCTTGCCGTCGCGCGCGGCGGCCGTCAGGTCGCGGGCGTACTTCTTCAGCGCGTCGTAGCCCTGCTCGGCCGAGGCGGTGTCGGCGGTGCGGCCCTTGCGGATGTCGTTGATCGCGGTGTTGAGCGACTGCGGGTTGACGTTGGCGGCCTTCAGCGCGCGCGCCGACGGCGTGCCCTCGGCCATGGCGAGCGCCAGCAGCAGGCGTTCGGCGGTGACGTAGCTGTCGCCGGCCTTCTCGGAAATCTTCTCGGCCTGCTCGAAGACGCGCGCCAGTTCCGGCGACAGGTACACCTGCCCCGCCCCGCCGCCTTCGACCTTCGGCAGCTTGTCCAGTTCGGCATCAACGGCCGCCAGCGCCGCCACGGGGTCGCCCCCGGCCGCGCGGATGAGGTTGGCCGCCAGACCTTCCTTGTCGTCGAGCAGCGTCTTCAGCAGGTGTTCGGGCGTCAGACGCTGATGCCCCCGGCGCAACGCCGCCGTCTGCGCCGCCTGCACGAACCCACGGCTGCGCTCGGTGTATTTTTCGAAGTCCATGACCAAACTCTCCCCAAAGCGGCCGACCGCCCGCCAGGCAGCCCGATCGGCCATTGACCCACTGTCGTGTGCGATCCAGGAGGATGCTGCCGTAGATGTGGTGAAGCTCCCGCCGCGTGCAAGACCACCCCGCGCGCAAGGGTATTGCGCCGGGCGGATGATGCGTGGGGCGGTGGATCCCCGGGTGACCCGCCCCCCTTTCGGATCACCCACTCCCTCGTTGCCCCTCGACCGATTGCGCCGCTTCCGGCATGGTGGCGCCGGGCCTATCGTTCGGGAACCCTCTGGCCCGGATACAGCCCCTCCCGCATGACCGACATCACGCTGCCCACGGGCACCATGCCGCACCCGCTGAACCCGCTCCGGCTTGCCTGGCACGCGCGCAACGCGTGGCATCGCATCACGCGGCCGCTGACCGTCGGGGTGCGGGCGATCATCCTCGATGGCGACCGGGTGCTGCTGATCCGGCACAGCTACGTTGCCGGCTGGCACCTGCCGGGCGGCGGCGTCGACAAGGGGGAGACGCTGGCCGAGGCGATGCGGCGCGAGGTGCGCGAGGAGGTCGGGCTGGCGGTGGAGGCCGCGCGGCCGATGGGCGTGTTCGCGCGCTTCCGCCGGGGCGCCAGCGACCATGTGGCCGTGTTCGTCGTGGAACGCTGGAGCGGTGAGCCGCGCATTGACCGGTTCGAGATCACGCAGGCCGCCTTCTTCCCGCTGATCCGCCTGCCCGACGACACCACCCCGGCGACACGGCGGCGGCTGGCCGAGCACCTGGGCGACAAGCCCCTCGACGAACACTGGTGAGCCACGCGCCCTTGATGGTTGACAGAATTGCTCCGGCACGGCTCAGATACCCGCCATGCCGATCACCATCGCCAAGATCTTTCGCTACCCCGTCAAGGGGTTGACCGCCGAGGACCTGCCCGCCGCCGATCTCGCGGCCGGGCGGACGCTGCCCGGCGACCGCCGCTATGCCCTGCTGCACGGCGCCGCGACGCTGGAAGCCGGGCACCACGAGGAGGGCTGGCGGCCCAAAAGCGATTTCCTGCAGCTCGCCCGCCACGAAAAGCTGGCGGCGCTGGAGACCGAGTTCGACGAGGATACCCAGACGCTGGTCGTCTACCGGGGCGGCCGGCCGGTGACGCGCGGCCGGCTGGACCAGCCGATGGGCCGCATGCTGATCGAACAGTTCTTCGCCGCCTACATGGCCGGCGCCGCGCCCGGCGCGCCCAGGCTGGCGGAGGCCAGGGACTTCGCTTACACCGACAAGGAGACGGCGTTCGTCTCCCTGCTCAACCTCGCCAGCGTGCACGACATCGAGCGCGTGGCGAAGCAGCCGGTCGATCCCGCGCGCTTCCGGGGCAACCTGTGGCTGGATGGGCTCGCCCCTTGGGAGGAGCGGAACTGGATCGGCCGGACGCTGCGCGTCGGCGCGGCGCGTCTGGAGATCGCGGAGCCGATCGGCCGGTGCGTCGCCACCGAGGTGAACCCCGGCACGGGCGCGCGCGACCTCAACGTCCTGCGCACCCTGCGGGACGGGTTCGGCCACACCCAGTGCGGCGTTTATGCCCGCGTGGTGGACGGCGGCCGGATCGCCGTGGGCGATCCGGTCACGCTGGCCGGGTAATGGTTCAGGCCCGCGAAGACTTCAGGCGTTGAGCGGCGCGCGCTCGTCGGAGCCGCCGCCCTCGTCCATGCCTTCGCCCTGGTCCTGGTCGTCGCCCTGATCCTGGTAGTTCTGCGCGTGCGGGCCCTGGCCGTTGCCATTGCCGCGGTTGTCGCCGCGCTGGCGGTTTTCCGCCTCCTGGATCTGGTTGATGATGCGGAAATAGTGCTCCGCATGCTGCATGTAGTTTTCGGCCATGATGCGGTCGCCGGACGACGACGCGTCGCGCGCCAGCGCCTGGTACTTCTCATGGACCTGCCACGCGTTGCCGCGAATGCGCACGTCCGGGCCGTTGCTGTCGAAGGTCTGGTGACGCAGCGGAACGTTCTGGCGCCGATTGCCGCCGCCCCCACCGCCGCCGCCGCCTCCACCGCCACCACCGCTGCCGCCACCGCCGCCACTGCCGCCACGACCGCGCGAACGCCTGTTGTTGGGTCCTTGTCTCATTCGGCTCTTATGGCCCCGTGTTTGAGAAGCGAGTCCCCTTTCAACGCCCGGGTGGCCTTTTCGGCCACCGGGCCCGCCGCGGACGGTCAGGCCACGGATCGGTCTCGGGGATTCAAAACGACGCATGGGCCCACCGGCATCCCGCCGGGCGATACTCGACCTCCGCCGGCCCACGGCGCGTCGCTGCCTCGCACCCTAATGGGGAAGCGGGCGCAATCCAACCTTTTTTTGTGGGCACCCCCGGATTCACCCGTCGTTTCACCGGTCGTTGCGCGCCCGGACACACCGTTCGACACCGCCCAGGTCGCGGAACACGCCGGTGACGCGCAGCCCCGCCGCCGCCAGCAGGCCCGCCACGTCGCTGGCCTGCCCCGCGCCGACCTCCAGCACCGCGCTGCCGCCGTCCTTCAGCAGGCCGGGGAGCTGCGCGGCGATGATGCGGTAGGCGTCCAGCCCGTCCGCCCCGCCGTCCAGCGCCCGCAGGGGGTCGTGCACGCGCACCTCCGGCTCCAGCGCGGCGATGTCGGCGCTGGGGATGTAGGGCGGGTTGGAGACCACAAGGTCGAAGCGCTCGGCCAGCCCGGCCGCCCAGTCGCCGGTCTGGAAGCGCGCGCGCCGGTCCAGCCCGTTGCGCGCGGCGTTTCCGGCGGCGGCGGCGACGGCCTGCGGGCTGACGTCCACGCCAAGGCCGGTGGCGTTCGGCAACTCGGCCAGCAGCGCCAGCAGGATGCAGCCCGTCCCGGTGCCGAGGTCGAGCAGGCGCAGCGGCGCAGCGCGGTCGACGACGGCGTCGAGCGCCGCTTCCACCACGCTTTCGGTGTCCGGGCGCGGGTCGAGCGTGTCGGCGTTGAGGCCGAGGTCGAGCGTCCAGAACCCCCGGCTGCCGAGGATGCGCGACACCGGTTCCCGCGCCGCCCGGCGCCCGACCAGCGCATCCAGGCGGGCGGCCTGTTCCGGCGTGACGGGATCGTGCGCGCGGGTGAGGATCTGGTCGCGGGTAAGGTCCAGCGCGTGCTGGAGCAGCAGGCGCGCGTCCAGTTCCGGCGTGTCCACGCCGGCGGCGCTCAGGCGCGCCTCGGCGGCGCGGCGAAGGGTGCTTACGGTGGGGGCCGGCGTCACTGCAACTCGCTCAACCGCGCCGCCTCGTCCTCGGAGATGAGGGCGTCGATCACCTCGTCCAGCGCTTCGCCCATCATCACCTTGTCGATCTTGTAGAGCGTCAGGTTGATGCGGTGGTCGGTCACGCGGCCCTGGGGGAAATTGTACGTCCGGATGCGTTCCGACCGGTCGCCGGACCCCACCTGGTTCTTGCGGTCGGCCGCGCGCACCGCGTCCTTGGCGGCGCGTTCCATCTCGTACAGGCGCGCGCGCAGCACCTTCAGCGCCTTGGCCTTGTTCTTGTGCTGGCTCTTCTCGTCCTGCTGGCTGACCACGAGGCCGGACGGCAGGTGGGTGATGCGCACCGCGCTGTCCGTCGTGTTCACCGACTGGCCGCCGGGGCCGCTGGAGCGGAAGACGTCGATGCGCAGGTCCTTCTCGTCGATGTGCACGTCCACCTCCTCGGCCTCGGGCAGCACGGCCACGGTGGCGGCGGAGGTGTGGATGCGCCCTTGCGTCTCGGTCTGCGGCACGCGCTGCACGCGGTGCACGCCGGACTCGAACTTCAGGCGGGCGAAGACGTTGCGGCCGGTGATGTTGGCGATCGCCTCCTTGTAGCCGCCGATGGCCGACTCGCTGACCTCCATGGTCTCGAAACGCCAACCGTGCAGGGCGGCGTAGCGGCGGTACATCTCGAACAGTTCGGCGGCGAACAGCGCCGCCTCGTCGCCGCCGGTGCCGGCGCGCACCTCCAGGATGGCGTTCTTCTCGTCCGCCTCGTCCTTGGGCAGCAGCGAGAGCTGCACGCGCCGCTCCAGGTCGGGGACGCGGCGGGTCAGCTCGTGGAATTCCTCCTCGGCCAGCGCCTTCATCTCGGCGTCGCCGGCCGGGTCGGCGATCATGGAGGCCAGGTCCGCCGCCTCGGCCTTCGCCTTCTTCAGCTCGGAGATCGCCGCCGCGATCGGCTCCAGGTCGGAGTATTCCTTGGACAGCTTGGCGAACGTGCCGGAATCGGCCGTCCCCGCCGCCAGCGCGTCGCGCAGCTCGTCATGGCGGGCCAGGACCTTGTCGAACTTCTCGTCCAGCGTCACGTTCGCTCTTCCTCAGTGGTCGTTTGGGCCGTCGTGTCGGCCTTCGCTTCCGCCCCCTCGTCCAGCCGGAAGAGGCGGTACAACAGGCGTTCCGCCGCGGCGTGCTGGGGCAGCGAGCCGCCGCAGGATTCCGCCGCCATCGCCCGCAGCACCTCCGACGGGCGGTGCAGCAGCCGGTTGATCAGCAGCCGCGTCGCCGCCCCGGCGTCCAGCCCGCCGTGCTCGGCCAGCAGGCGCCGCCGTTCCTGCTCGAAGTGGGCGCGCAGCGCCGCCACGGCGGGCACCGCGGCGCGCTCGGCCCGTTCGCGGGCGAAGCCGGCCACCACCTCGTCGACGATGGTCCAGGCCGCCTGCAACGCGCCCTGCCGGCCGACACGGCCCTGCAGCGCGACGCGCTCCAGATCGGCCAGATCGTAGACGTAGACGTCGTCGAGCTTGCCGACCGCCGGATCGACGTCGGCGGGGATCGCCGCGTCCACCACGAACACCGGGCGGTAGCGCCGGCGCTTGAGCGCCGCCACGACCGGCCCGGCCGACAGGATATAGCGCCCCAGACCCGTCGCGGTCACCACGATATCGGCGGAATCGAGCGCGGAGTCGAGATCAGCCCAGGGCGTGAAGTGGCCCTGCATCCGGCGCGCCGCCGCCTCGGCCCGGCGATCGACCGGCGACGCGACGGTCACCCGCCCCAGCCCGGCCTCGCGCAGCCCGTCCAGCACCAGCGCCCCCATGTCGCCCAGCCCCAGCAGCAGGGCGCCGCAGCGCTTCAGGTCGCCGTGCACGTCGCGCGCCACCTGCACCGCGGCGGCGGCCAGCGAGGTGGCGCCCTCGGCGATCGGCGTCTCGCTGCGCACGCGCTTGGCGGCGGCGTAGGCAGCCTGGAACAGCGCCTCCAGCTCCGGCCCGGTCAGCCCGGCCGCCGTGGCGGCGCGGTGCGCGCCCTTGAGCTGGCCCAGCACGTGCGGCTCGCCGACGATCTGGCTGTCGAGCGAGCAGGCGACGGCGAACAGGTGCCGCACCGCCGCCTCACCGGTCAGGGTGAAGAGCTGGTCGCCGAACTCCTCCGCCCGGATGCCGGCGCGTTCGGCCAGCAGGCGCGCCACGTCGAGCGCCGCTTCGAGCGGACGGGGGTGCACCGCCGCCACCTCGACCCGGTCGCAGGTGGACAGCCACACCGCCTGTTCGAAGCCCAGGCCCTTCAGCCGCTCCAGCACCCCCGGCACCTCGGCCTCCTCGGTCTGCAGCCGGTCGCGCAGACTGCCCGAGCAGGTCCGGTGGCTGGCGCCGATGACGAGGTAGGAGGTGGTCACGCTGAGCCTTCCCGGCCTTCACTCACCGCTATGTGCCGGCACGGCGGGCTGAAGATGAAACACGGATGCACACGGATTTTACACGGATGGACACGGATGGACACGGATGGAAAATTCTATCGGTTTTCCGTGTGCATCCGTGTCCCCATCCGTGTGCATCCGTGTCGAAAATTTTTACTCGGCGGCTTCGGCGGCCTTGGCGGCTTCGATCTCGGCGGCTTTCTTTTCGACCAGACCGACGAGGTGGGCGACGATGTCCTGGTCCTTCAGGCGGTGGTCGGTGACGCCGGACAGGTAGATCTGGTGCGTGTTGTTGCCGCCACCAGTCAGGCCGATGTCGGTCTCGCGCGCCTCGCCGGGGCCGTTGACCACGCAGCCGATCACCGACAGCGTCAGCGGCGTGGTGATGTGCGCCAGCCGCTGCTCCAGCACCTCCACCGTCTTGATGACGTCGAAGTTCTGCCGGGCGCAGCTCGGGCACGAGATCACCGTCACGCCGCGCCGGCGCAGGCCCAGCGACTTCAGGATGTCGTAGCCGACCAGGACCTCCTCCGCCGGCTCGGCCGACAGCGAGACGCGCAGCGTGTCGCCGATGCCCGACCACAGCAGCATGCCCAGGCCGATGGACGATTTCACCGTGCCGGCGCGCAGGCCGCCCGCCTCGGTGATGCCGATGTGCAGCGGGTAGTCGCAGGCCTCCGCAAGGCCCTGGTAGGCGGCCACGGCGAGGAACGCGTCGGACGCCTTCACCGAGATCTTGAACTCGAAGAAGTCGTTGTCTTCCAGGATGCGCGCGTGGTTGAGCGCGCTTTCGACCATCGCCTCCGGGCAGGGCTCGCCGTATTTCTCCAGCAGATCCTGCTCCAGCGAGCCGGCGTTGACGCCGATGCGCATGGAACAGCCGTGGTCCTTGGCCGCCTTGACCACCTCGCGCACCCGCTCGGCCGAGCCGATGTTGCCGGGGTTGATGCGCAGGCAGGCGGCGCCGCTCTGCGCCGCCTCGATGGCGCGCTTGTAGTGGAAGTGGATGTCGGCGACCACCGGCACGTCGACCTGCCGCACGATGTCCTTCAGCGCCAGCGCCGACTCCTGGTCGGGGCAGGAAACGCGCACGATGTCGACGCCGACGCGCTCGGCCGCGCGGATCTGCTCGACCGTCGCCGCGACGTCGGTCGTCGGCGTGTTGGTCATCGTCTGCACGGAGATCGGCGCGTCGCCGCCCACCAGCACGCGGCCGACGCGGATCTGACGGGACTTGCGACGCTGGATCTGGCGGTAGGCGCGCACGCTGCTCATGGAGAGGGCCTCGGCAATGGACGGCGCCGTTATAGCGCAACGGCGTTCAGGCCAGAAGTGCGCACGCGAACCGTCGATTCAAGGCTGACGTGCGGCGGCGCGTCAGCGGCCGGCCGCGGTCCGGGGGGCCGCGCCGTCCAGCGGCACGTCGCGCAGCACTTGACCGACGGAGCCGAGCGGCTTGCCCTCGACGCCATCGACGATCATCACCAGACCGCCGGCGTTGCCGGTGCGCAGGCGCATGCCGGGCTTTTCCGGCGTCCGGAAGACGTCGCCGGCCTTCAGCACGCGCTCGAACACCTTCTCGCCGTTGGGCTCGCGCACCTGCACCCAGCTGTCCTGCACGGCGCGGATCTGCACGCGGGCGGCGGGGTTCTGATTGCCGTAGACCTTGCCTTCGGTGACCGGCTTGTCGGTGGTGGGCGCCGCGGGCGGCGGCGGCGCGCCGACCGCCGGCAGGGCCGCGGAGTCGGGCTTGAGGAGCGTCGGCTCCTGCGTCGACATGTCGGCCTCGTCCTCCTCGGTCGGCGGCACCGCCGCCGTCTGCACGGGAAGCGCGGGCTGCGGGGGCGTCTGCGGGACGGCCGCCGGGACAGGGGCCGGAGCGGGGGCCGGAACGGGCTGCGGCTGCGCCTGGGCGAGGACGGGCGAGCGCGACG
>DASWVP010000569.1:0-2807 GCA_036401175.1 Azospirillum sp.
CGGCCGGAAACGTGCGTCAAGAATAAAGGATGGAATCCACCATGGCGAACCAGTGGGTCTACAGCTTCGGCGCCGGCAAGACGGAAGGCCGGGCGGACATGAAGAACCTGCTCGGCGGCAAGGGCGCGAACCTCGCCGAGATGGCCAACCTCGGGCTGCCGGTGCCGCCGGGCTTCACCATCACGACCGAGCTTTGCACCTACTTCTACGCCAACGGCAAGACCTATCCGGCCGATCTCAAGGCGCAGGTCGACACGGCGCTGGCCCGGCTGGAGGAGGCGATGGGCGCCAAGTTCGGCGACCCTGTGAACCCGCTGCTGGTCTCCGTCCGCTCGGGCGCGCGCGCGTCGATGCCGGGCATGATGGACACGGTGCTGAACCTGGGCCTGAACGACATCACGGTGCAGGGGCTGGCCAAGCGGTCGGGCGATCCGCGATTCGCCTACGACAGCTACCGCCGCTTCATCCAGATGTACGGCAACGTCGTGCTGGACGTGGACCATCACCATTTCGAGGACATTCTCGATTCGCACAAGCGCGACCGGAACAAGAGCTTCGACACCGAGCTGACCGCCGAGGACTGGCAGGCCGTCGTCGCCGACTATAAGAAGATGGTCGAGCACGAGCTGGGCCGCCCCTTCCCGCAGGACGTGCAGGAACAGCTGTGGGGCGCCGTCGGCGCCGTCTTCGGCTCGTGGATGAACGCCCGCGCCATCACCTACCGCAAGCTGCACGACATCCCGGCCGACTGGGGCACCGCGGTCAACGTGCAGTGCATGGTGTTCGGCAACATGGGCGCCGACTGCGCCACCGGCGTCGCCTTCACCCGCAACCCGTCGACCGGCGAGAACGCCTTCTATGGCGAATACCTCGTCAACGCCCAGGGCGAGGACGTGGTGGCCGGCATCCGCACGCCGCAGCACCTGACCATCGCCGGAAAGCACGCCAACAAGTCCGACCTGCCGGCCATGGAAGAGGTGATGCCGGAGGTGTTCAAGGAGCTGGACGCCGTGCGCCTGCGCCTTGAGAAGCATTACCGCGACATGCAGGACATCGAGTTCACGGTGCAGCAGGGCACGCTGTACATGCTGCAGACCCGCAACGGCAAGCGCACCGCCCCGGCCGCGCTGAAGATCGCCGTGGACATGGCCAGCGAAGGGCTGATCGACACGGCCGAGGCGGTCAAGCGCATCGACCCGTCGTCGCTCGACCAGCTCCTGCACCCGACGCTGGACCCCAAGGCCGAGCGCAAGGTGATCGCCAAGGGCCTGCCGGCGTCGCCGGGCGCCGCGTCGGGCAAGGTGGTGTTCAGCGCCGACGAGGCGGAGCAGCAGGCCGGCCTGGGCGACGCCGTCATCCTGTGCCGCATCGAGACCAGCCCCGAGGACATCCACGGCATGCACGCCGCCAAGGGCATCCTGACCACGCGCGGCGGCATGACCAGCCACGCCGCCGTGGTCGCCCGCGGCATGGGCCGCGCCTGCGTCGCCGGCGCGGGCGAACTGCGCATCGACTACAAGACCAAGACCATGATGGTGCGCGACACCGCCGTGCGCGAGGGCGACATCATCACCATCGACGGCTCCACCGGCGAGGTGATGCTGGGCGCCGTGCCGACCATCCAGCCCGAGCTGTCCGGCGACTTCGCCAAGCTGATGGAATGGGCCGACGCCCTGCGCCGCATGAAGGTGCGCGCCAACGCCGAGACGCCGCTGGACGCCGAGACGGCGCGCAAGTTCGGCGCCGAGGGCATCGGCCTGTGCCGCACCGAGCACATGTTCTTCGACCCCAAGCGCATCCTGGCCGTGCGCGAGATGATCCTGGCGGAAAGCGAGGCCGGGCGGCGCGCCGCGCTGGCCAAGCTGGAGCCGTACCAGAAGCAGGATTTCGTCGAGCTGTTCACGATCATGGCCGGCCTGCCGGTGACGATCCGCCTGCTCGACCCGCCGCTGCACGAGTTCCTGCCGCACAGCGACGCGGAGATGGAGGAGGTCGCCAAGGCCGCCGGCACCGATCCGCTGCGCGTGCACCAGCGCGTGGCGCAGCTGCACGAGGCGAACCCGATGCTGGGCCATCGCGGCTGCCGCCTGGGCATCACCTTCCCCGAGATCTACGAGATGCAGGCCCGCGCCATCTTCACCGCCGCCGCCGAACTGCGCGCGGCCGGGCAGTCGGTGACGCCGGAGGTGATGATCCCGCTGGTCGGCACCCGCAAGGAGCTGGACATCCTGAAGGGCGTCGTCGACGGCGCCGCCCGGGAGGTCATGCGGACGACCGGGCAGAGCTTCGAATACCACGTCGGCACGATGATCGAGCTGCCGCGCGCCGCCCTGCGCGCGGCCGAGATCGCCGAGACGGCGGAGTTCTTCAGCTTCGGCACCAACGACCTGACGCAGACGACGTACGGCATCAGCCGCGACGACTCGGCCAGCTTCCTGCCCGACTACCAGCGCGCCGGCATCTTCGAGCACGACCCGTTCGCCACCCTGGACCAGGACGGCGTGGGCGAGCTGATCGCCATCGGCGTGGAGCGCGGCCGCAAGGCCCGCCCGGGCCTGAAGGTCGGCATCTGCGGCGAGCACGGCGGCGACCCGGCGTCGATCTCGTTCTGCGAATCGGTCGGGCTCGACTACGTGTCGTGCTCGCCCTACCGCGTGCCGATCGCCCGTCTGGCGGCGGCGCAGGCGGCGCTGAACAGCGACACCGTCAAGCGGGACTGATGCGGACGGCGCTTTGACGGCGCCGTCCGCATCACCCTCTCAATCAATGCTATCGCATTGATCTGTCGGGTTTTACCGGCGGCGCTC
>DASWVP010000570.1:0-5222 GCA_036401175.1 Azospirillum sp.
CGCCGCGGCATCGTCGTCGGTGCGGCAGACCGCGGTCGGCGTGGTGGGAATAGCGGAGGACACGCCGACGGCCGGCGGCGCGTCGTCCGGCGTGGAAGCGGCGACGCGATGGGGCGCCCGGGTGGCAGGGACGCCCGCCACGACACCCGCCGCGACGGGCCTTTGCACGGCCGGCCAGAAGGTCGAGGTGCTGTGGGAGCGGCAGTGGTGGCCGGCGACCGTGCGCGGCGGGGCCGAACCGGACGGCCGCTGCCCGGTCGGCTATGACGGTTACGGCCGCGAGTACGACGAGGCCGTCCCGCCGCATCGCCTGCGGGCGAAGGGCCGCTGACCGGCCCCTCGCCCCGCCGCCGTTACGCCTCCACCGGTTCCAGCGCGGGGTAGTCGGTGTAGCCCTTGGCCGTGCCGCCATAGTAGCTGGCGCGGTCGGACTCGCTCAGCGGCGCGCCGCGCCGGAAGCGCTCCACCAGGTCCGGGTTGCCGATGAAGGGAACGCCGAAGCTGACCAGATCGGCCTCGCCGTTGGCCAGCGCGGCCTCGGCGGTGTCGCGGGTGTAGCCGCCGTTGATCATGAACGGCCCCTTGAAGATCCGGCGCAGCAGCGGGGCCACCGCGGTGGCGCCCGGCGGCAGGGCTTGCGCGCCGTCGATTCCCTCGATCACGTGCAGGAAGGCGAGGCCGAAGGGGTTCAGTGCCTCCGTCACGTGGCCGAACAGGGCGGCCGGGTCGCTGTCCTTCATGTCGTTGAAGCCGCCGTTGGGCGACAGGCGCACGCCGATGCGCTGGGCGCCGATGGCGTGGCTCACCGCCTCCGTCACCTCCAGCAGGAAGCGGGCGCGGTTGGCGACCGACCCGCCGTAGCGGTCGGTGCGCGCGTTGCTGCCGTCGCGCAGGAACTGGTCGATCAGGTAGCCGTTGGCGGCGTGGATCTCCACCCCGTCCAGGCCGGCGTCGTACACCGCGCGCTTGGCGGCGTCGGCGAAGGCGCGGGCGTAGGCCGGGATCTCGTCGGTCTCCAGCGCGCGCGGCACCGGGAAGGGCTGCATGCCGGCGGCACCGGTGTACAGCTCGCCCCGCGCGGCGATGGCGGAGGGGGCCACGGGCGGCGAACCGTCGGGACGGAACATCGGGTGCGAGATGCGGCCGACGTGCCAGATCTGCATGAAGAGGCGCCCGCCCTCGGCGTGCACCGCCTCGGCGACGCGGCGCCAGCCGGCCGCTTGCTCGACCGTGTGGATGCCCGGCGTGCTGGGATAGCCCTGGGCGTCGGCGGCGATCTGCGTCGCCTCGGTGATGATCAGTCCGGCCGAGGCGCGCTGCCGGTAATACTCGACCGTCAGGTCGGTGGGCGCGTTGCCGTCGCCGGCGCGCGAGCGCGTCATCGGCGCCATGACGATGCGGTTGGGCAGCTCGATCGCGCCGATGCGGACGGGCGTGAAGAGGTCGAGTGCTGACATGGTCCCTCGCGTGCGGGTTGGTGTGTATCAGGTATGTATGCGAGTACATACATGATCCGCCGCAGGCCCCTTGTCAAGTATGTCCTCGCATACCTATTGTCAGGGTATGGACGATGGCCTCACCCCCCCTTCCCCCGACGGCGGCGCGTGCCCCGGCGGCCCGGCGCGCCGGCGCGACCGCGAGGCGACCACCGAGGCGTTGCTGGACGCCGCGAAGTGCACCTTCGCGGCGCGCGGCTTCGACGCGGCGACGACGCGCGAGATCGCCGCCGGGGCGGGGGTGAACGAACAGCTCATCCAGCGCTATTTCGGCGGCAAGGCCGGCCTGCTGCTGGCCGTGGTCGAACGCTATGGCCGCGAGGAGGGGCAGGGCTGCGCCCTGCCGCCGCCGGGCGACTGCCTGGAAACCGACATCGCCAGCTTCCTGCACCATCAGATCAAGCACACGTGGGAGTGCCGCGACCTCGCCAAGGTGGTGCTGGACCGCGCGCTGGTGGACCCGGCGGTGGCGGCGGAGATGAGCCGCACGCTGTCGCAGACGCGCATCCCCTGCCTGCTGGCGCGGCTGGAGGTGTTCCGCGCGCGCGGCGCCATCGACCCGGCCGCCGACCTGCCCAACGTCGCCGCCGGCATCGCGGCGCTGAGCTTCAGCCTGGGCTTCCTGGAACAGGTGGTGTTCGCCCGCAACCCGGAGGGCGTGTGCGCGGTGATGCGCACCCTTGCCCACACCATCGCGCGCGGACTGGCGCCGCGATCCTAATCCCCCGCCGCCGCGCGGGCCTCGGCGCGGCGGTTGGCGCGGTGGATGGTGAAGGCGTCGAGGGAATAGAGCGTCAGCGCCGTCCAGATGCAGCCGAAGGCGACGGCGTGCGCCGTGGTGAAGCGCTCCCCATACACCAGCACGCCCAGCAGCAGTTGCCCGGTGGGCGCGACGTATTGCAGAAGGCCGATGGTCGACAGCTTCAGCCGCGCCGCCCCCATGGCGAACAGCACCAGCGGCACCGCCGTCACCGGCCCCGACGCCACCAGCAGCAGGGCCGGCCCGACACCCTGCGTCAGGAACGCGCCGCCGGTGCCCAGCCAGGCCAGATAGGCGACCGCCACGGGCAGCAGCAGCGTGGTTTCCACCAGCAGCCCGATCATCGGGTCGATGGCCGCCTTTTTGCGCACCAGACCGTAGAAACCGAAGCTGAGCGCCAGCGCCAGCGCGATCCACGGCAGCGTCCCGTGCGCCACCACGAGGCTGCCCACGCCCGCCCCGGCGACGAGCACGGCGACGAGCTGGCGGCGCGACAGCCGCTCGTGCAGGAAGACGACGCCCAGCACGACGTTGACCAGCGGGTTGATGTAATAGCCCAGGCTGGACTGCACCAGCTGGTTGGTGACGATCGCGTGGATGTAGATCAGCCAGTTGCCGGAGATCAGCGCCATCGTCACCACGAAGATGCCCAGCCGCCGCCACGTGCCGACGGCGCGCACAATGGCGGCCGGTCCCCTGGTCGCCAGCACGGCGGTACCGACCAGAACCACCGTCCACACCACGCGGTGCGCCACGATTTCCAGCGGGTCGACGCCGCCGAGCAGCTTGAAATACACCGGCGCCAGCAGGCCCCAGATCACGAAGGCGCCCAGCGCCGACAGCAGGCCGACCAGGGTGGCGTCACGGGCGGCGGCGTCGCGGGCGGTGGGGGAGGTCATCCGCCCGTTTACCATGCCGGCGCGGTGCTGGCGACAGGGCGCCCGGCATGCCGGGACTGCGTGCGCGGAATGTCTTGCGCCGGAGCCGGAACGCAAAGCAGTCGCAGCAGGGCATAAAGATATATGCCGTAGAGGTTAGATTGCATGCGTTTGTGAATGGCGCGCTTCGGTGATAGTCTCCAGCGAAATCGTCGTTGTCTTTGGTTGCCCATGAGAATTTCACGGGTTTAGGGGCGCGTGGTGGATCTGAACGGAAAAACTGCTGGTGGAGCATTGGCGCTATCCGCGGAAACTCCCGTGCGCCACCTTCAGGCACTGGCCGAATTCGGCCAGTACGCGCTGTGGGAGACCGACCTGGACGCGCTGCTGCGCGAGGCGTGCGCGCAGGTGGCGAAGGGCCTTGGGGTTCCCTACGCGAAGGTTCTGGAGTACCGGGCGGCCGAGGACGATTTCCTGATCCGCGCCGGCATCGGTTGGGGGCCGGGCGTCGTCGGGTCGGTGCGGGCGCCGGCCGACCGAGGCCACCCGCCGGGCCTCGCCATGCAGACGCGCCTGCCGGTCGTCACGCAGGACATCACCGCCGACCCGCGCTTCACCCCCACGGCGCTGTTCCGGGAATACGGGGTCGTCGCGCTGGCCAGCGTTCCCATCGTCATCGAGACCGGCGTGTTCGGCGTGCTGGAGGTGGTGACGCCACGGCGCCAGACCTTCACCGGGGACGAGATCAGCTTCATGCGCGGCTTCGCCAACCTGATCGCCGCGGTGGTGCACCGCAAGGGCGTGGAGCGGTCGCTGCAGGCGGCATTGCGGGAGCGGGAGGTCCTGCTGCGCGAGCTTCAGCATCGGGTGAAGAACAACCTGTACGTGGTCACCAGCCTGCTCGGCCTGCAGGCCAACCGGATCGACGACGATCGCGCCCGGCAGGCGCTGGCCGAGGTGCAGGGCCGGGTGCACGTCATCGGCCTCGCCTACGGCATCCTGCAAGGGTCGCAGGACATCTCGCGGTTCGACCTCGGCGCCTATCTGGCCGACCTCTGCCGCACGCTGCTCGCCGGCGCGGGCGGGGTGGGCGGGCCGGTCACGCTCGACCTCGACCTGCAGCCGGCGCAGGTGGATCTGCAGGTGGGCGTGCCGCTTGGCCTGATCGTCAACGAGATCGTGTCGAACAGCCTCCAGCACGCCTTCGGGCCGCAGGGCGGCACGGTGACCCTGGCCGTGCGGCAGACCGGCGACCGCATCGAACTGACGGTCGGCGACGACGGCCGCGGCATGGACCCCGCCGGGGTGCAGGGGCGGCCGGGCAGTCTGGGGCGCAAGCTCATCGCCGCCCTTGCCGTGCAGATTCAGGGCACGCTGACGCGTCCGCCGGCCGCGCGCGGCGTGCGCTACCACCTCAGCTTTCCGGCGCCGCGGGACTGGGCGCCGCACGATCGGGTGCCGCATGAATAGCGGCGGGCCGGTGCTCAAGCGCATCCTCGTGGTCGAGGACGAGGCGCTGGTGGCGCTCTACACCCAGGAACTGCTGGAGGACGCCGGGCACACCGTCGTCGGCCTCGCCGCCACCGGCGAGAGCGCGCTGGCCCTGGCCGAGCACAACCGCATCGACCTGGCGCTGCTGGACATCCGCCTGCCCGGCGGCATGGACGGCGTGGAGGTGGCGGCGGCGCTGCGCGCCCGCTATCGCACGCCGATCATCTTCGTCTCCGGCACGCTGGACGCCGAGACGCTGGAGCGCACCCGCGTCGTTGCGCCGCTGGCCTGCCTGCAAAAACCCGTGCGCCCGAGTGAACTGCTGGCCGCCGTCAACCGCGCGCCGCTGCCGAAGCTGTGACGGCCTAACGGCCGCCGCCGCCGGCACCACCACCGACCCCGCCACCGACCCCGCCACCGGCACCACCGCCCAGGCTACCGCCCGTGCCACCACCCATGCCGCCGGGGGCGGTGGGGGTGGTGGGGCCGCCCGGCGTGGTTCGGGGCGTGGCGCCGGGCTGCTGCTGGGTGGGGTTGAGCGAGCCGGCGCCACCCGCCGAACCGGAACGCCCGGAACTCCCGGACCCGCCCTGCGCG
>DASWVP010000571.1:0-6292 GCA_036401175.1 Azospirillum sp.
CGCCGCGCGCGACCCGACGACCCAGGCGGCGCGGTGTTCCAGGGCATCGCGGCCGACCTGTAGCGTGTGGGCCAGATCGCACAGGCGGACGGACGGCGGCGCGTCGCGCAGGAAACCGCGCAGGTCCCCGACCATGGCGGCCAGCGACGCCGGGCTGGCGGCCGACAGCACGACCAGCACCGGTTCGCCGTCAGGTTCGGCCACGCCCGGTTCGTCCTGCGCGGGGCCGTGCTCCTCGATCAGCAGGTGGGCGTTGATTCCGCCCATGCCGTAGCTGTGCACGCCGGCCAGCCGTGGGCCGCCGGCCGCCGGCCATGCGGTGGTCTGCGTGGCGATGGCGCAGGGCTGGCCGGCCGTCTCCATCTCCGGATGCTGTTCGGTGAAGTTCACAACCTTGTGAATGGTGCCGGTCCGCAGGCTGCGCACCACCTTGAACAGCGCGCCCAGGGCCGAGGCGGACTCCATGTGTCCCGTCATCGGCTTCAGCGTGCCGATGCGGCAGCCGCCGGGCGCCAGATCCACCCCCTGCTCGCGCGCCAGATCCTGCAATGCACGGTTGAACGCCTGCCATTCCGCCATATCGGCCAGGACGTTCCCCATGCCCTGCGCCTCGATGTAGCCGACCCGGCGCGGATCGACGCCGGCCTGGCGGTAGCAGGCGGCGACGAGTTCGGCGTGGCTTTCGGCGTTGGGGGCGGCGATCGATGCGCCGCCCCGGCCGTTGTAGTTGACCGCCGTGTTGCGGATCACCGCGTGGATGTGGTCGCCGTCGGCCAGCGCCCGCGACAGCCGCTTCAGAAGGACGCTGGCGACGGCTTCCGCGCGCAGGTGGCCCTGCGCCCGCGGGCCGAAGGAGTCGACGCCGTCCGTGGGGCTCAGCTGCCCCGCCCCCGACAGCAGCGCGAACGGCTCCGGCCGCAGCAGCAGGTTGGCGGCGCCGACCAGCGCGTGATCGAGTTCCCCGGCGCGCAGCGCGCCGACCGCCCGATGGACGCCCACGGCGGCCCCGGCGCATTGCGCGTCGATGACCTCGCTGGCGCCGCGGAAGTCGAAGAAGTACGAGATGCGGTTGGCGATCAGGCAGGTCTGCGCATAGCTGTCGCCCGTGTCGATGCCGGCGTCCGCCAGCACCTTGTCGTATTCGTTGTCCTGAATGGCGACGAACACGCCGGTCCGGCTCCGGCGCAGGGACGACGGCGCGTAGCCGGCATCGCACAACGTCTGGTAGGCGGACATCAGCAGCAGGCGCTGGCGCGGATCCATGATGGCCGCCTCGCCCGGCGGCACGTCGAAGAACGCCGGATCGAAGCCGGCGATGTCGGGGATGAAGCCGCCCCATTTGCTGCGCGTCCGGCCCGCCGCCGTGCCGGTCGGATCATAGACGGAGCGCCAGTCGAACCGGCTGGGCGGAATGGTTTCGATGACCACCGCGTCCTGGTCGATCCAGCGCCAGAATTCATTCACCGAGTTGCTTGCGGGAAAGAAGCCCGACAGGCCGATGATGGCGATGGGCTCCGGCAGGTCCGGCCGGACCGGCGCGGGCGCCGGCCACGGCGCATCCCCGCCGGGGGCTCGGCGGGCGGGCGGAGCGGCCTTTGAAATCGCATCCTCGATGTCCTTGAGTGCTTGAGCGATATCCATTCCAAGACCCCAAGGCGTCATCCGGGCACGACCGCCCGCCGATCAAAACCTGAATTTGATAATTTTCGGTTGCAGCAGAACCCGCCCCGCGCCACCGGACCGATGCGTCACCGCAGGATCCGGCCGGACAGGCCCCGTCGCCCCCCTTGGCGTCAGCGCTTGCGCGCGGTCACCAGCATGTAACCCAGGTTCTCGCTCATGTACTCGAACATGTAGAGCCAGTTGTCGATTTCCCTTTCGGCCGCGTCGCCCATGAACTCGACAACCTTCTCCTTGTTCGCGTCGATGGTTTCCTGCAGCTTCGGAACCAGCCAGGGCATCACGTTCTCGCCGACGTCCTCGATCTCCACCAGTTCGAAGCCGGCGTCGGCCATCAGGCTCGGGTAGTCGTCCATGGTGACGAAGGTCGAGTGGATGTGCTGGCGGACGAAGTCCCGGAACTCCCCGGTGGTGTGCGGCAGCGTCGGCAGATCGGTCAGCACCAGGGTGGCGCCGGGCTTCAGCACCCGGCTGGCCTCGCGCAGCGCGTCGCGGTGGCCCATGTGGAAAATCGACTCGAAGAACCAGCCGCCGTCGTAGGTCTGGTCTTCGCAGGGAATCGCCAGGGCGTTGCCGTGGATGAAGCGCAACTTGTCCTGCAGCCCTTCGGCCCGGGCGCGTTCGGTGGCGCTCCGCTGCTGGAAGCCGCTGATGGTGATGCCGTCGACGAAGCAGCCCTTGGCCCTGGCCAGCCGCTGCGCCGGCATTCCCACGCCGCAGCCCAGGTCGATGAAGCGTTGCCCCGGCTCGATTCGCGTCTTGCCGATCATGATTTCGGCCAGCCGGTCGGCGGCTGCGGCGAAACTATCGCCGGCATGATCCGCATCCCAGTAGCCCCAATGCAGATGCCCGCCGAACAGAAGCGGCCCGAGCTGCCCACCCGGAGAATCATAGAGATCGGCGACGTTTTCCGAATAGGCGTTCGACATCGTGGGGACCCCCTTTTGTGTGGCGGCCGGGCGACCGCCGTCGGCGAACGAAAAAGGAATTCGGACACGCCGAAACGATGAGTTGCCGCTCCCTCTCGGCACTCGCCAATCACGGGATCCGTTCTATGAATTGCATATCGCATAGATACGGATCGCTGCCAAGCCTCAGTTCGCCGGCATTGGATTTCATCGAAGAAACAGGGCGCGACTTGGCGGACGCGCTGCCGATCAAACCGTGACTGCCGTGACCAGGTATCGACCGGTGGTGGCGGCGAACGGCGCGGCCCCGATGTCCTGCCCATGGACACCGACGCGCAATCCATCCGACCATCCGAACACGATATCGCGCATATCGATGAAGTCGGTGAGCCGGTGCGCCAGGGCCTTGATCACGGACTCCTTGAGGCTGAACAGAAGCATCGCCGGCTCCACCGCGTCGCACAGCGCCGCCACGGCGTCCAACTCGCCGGGCCCGGCCACGAACATGGGGGTCAGTTCCTCCATCCGGCCGGCGCGCTGCGCGAGGGCGATCAGGTCGATGCCGATCCCCGCGACCGGCCCAGACCTTTCCATCAGCACGACGGCGCAATGCGCGCCGTCATGGCTGATCGTGCCGATGATGCTGTCCGGCCACAGCGGATTCCTCAGCCGGCCCATGCCGACCGGCCGGTCGGGCAGGCCGAAGTGCCGCAATCCCTGGCGCGACAGCCAGCGGCCGGTGGCGAATTCGTGGCGGCGGCGGGGGACCGCGCCGACGACCAGCGCCTGCTCCTCCGGCAGGATCGGATGGTCGCCGATGGCGGCGGCCTTGACGAAGGCGCGCCCCGGAAACCATCCGCGCAGCCGCGCTTCGATCCGTTCCGCCCCGCCGGTGCCGTTACACCCATGCATACTGGCGATGGAACTCCTTGATCTCCGTAAGGAACAGCCGCTTCCCCGCGGCCCCGCGGCTGCCGTCCTGGATCGACCGCCAGACATCCGGCAACAGGTTGGTGTCGAGCACGACGGCGCGCGTGCCGAACTTCACGGCGCTGCTGCCTTCCAACACGGCCTCGTACTCGGCCATGCTCAAGCGGTAGCGGCCGTCCAGGTGGTGCTCCAGCTGCATGGCCTTCACCTTGTGATGGCCGGCCGGCGTCACCACGCCGCTGTAGAATTCGGAACTGCACCCCGAGCCGTAGGAGAAGCAGCCGATCCGCCGGGGGGCGTCGAACGTCCCCTGGTCGATGGCGCTGGCCAGGGACAGCAGGACGGTGGCCCCCATGATGTTGCCGACGCGCTGGCACAGCGTCAGCCCGGGCTTCACCCGCCGCTCGAAGTCCTGCTCGATCTCCTCGCGCCGCACGTTGGAATGCTTTCGCATCATGGTGCGGTGCGCGCCCTTCACCATGCCGCCGAACGGCGTGTGGAAGCACAGATAGTCGAACGTCGTGCGGTAATCGGCCTCCGGCACGCGCCGGCGGTATTCCAGGAAGGTTTCGTTGCAGCAGTCGAGATAGGCCAGCAGCGACAGATCGGCGTTGCCGGCCTCGCTGTCGGGAATCGGCCGGCAGGTGTCCATCACCTCGAAGCTGTAGTAACCGTTGGCGCCGACATCGATCTGCAGGACCTCGGGCTTCTCGCTGACCAGCAGGGCCATGGCGCCGGCGCCGCCGCTGGGTTCGAAATATTCCCAGTCCATGGTCAGCGTGCCGTCGCCGTCTCCGGCGACCAGGAAGCGTGAAAGATCGGTGGCGATGACCAGCGCCTTGGCGCCCGGCGACGCCTGCGACAGGATGAAGCTGATCGCCATCTGCAACCCCGCCGTGCCGGAATAGCAGGCCTGCTTGATCTCGAACAGCCGGCAGTTGCGCTTCAGGCCGAGGTGCTGGTGGACGTAGGTGCTCAACGACTTGCCGAAATCGATGCCGGATTCCGTGCAGGTGATCAGCAGTTCGATGCGGTCCCGCTCCGCTTCGGAAAGCTGGTCGATGATCGGCTTGGCCGCGTTGACGGCGAACGTCACCGGGTCCTCGTAGGGCAGCGCGACGGACTTCTGCTTGATCAGCAGATTCTCGAAGCGCGCGGTGTCCATCTTCCGGTGGCCGGCCAGTTGCATCAGGTCGACGACAGCACTGCCGCCATAGAGGTTTATAGCTTCGATTCCGACCGCGGCCACGGGCATCCCTCACTGGCTGTTGCTTTTTGCCGGTTACCTTGATCTAATAAAGTAACGCATTCCGAACACTAGGCAAAGCGCCCGAAGATGACCAAAGCCCAGATTTTTGATATTGTCAAGAAAAATATAGTCGAGGTTCTGCCAGATCTGGACCAGGACATGATCGCCCTGGACAAAAGCCTGTCCGATCTTGGCGCGAATTCTGTCGACCGAATGGAAATCATCCAGATGTCGATGGATGAACTGTCCGTCAACATTCCGTTGATGAGCTTCGCCAAGGCCACCAACATCGACGGCGTGGTCGAGGTGCTGCTCGCCAACCGGCGCTGACGGCGCGGCCGGCGGCGTTACGGTTCCCAGGGAAACTTCATCTCCGTGACGTAGCGGCGGATGTTCCGCTGCACCTCGGGGTCGGCGAACAGCGCGCGGTTGGCGGCGAGCGCGGCCGGCTTGCAGCGTTCCAGCTCGGCATCCAGGCCGGCGGCGTAGCGCTTGTAGCGCCCGACGGCCGGCTTGCCCAGCCGCCGCAGGCGCATCAGGTGGCGGCGCAGCAGCGCGTCCAGCCCGCCATCATGCGCGTCGGCGAGTGCGTCGGCAAGGCCCCAGGCCAGCGCCGTCTCGGCCGTGACCGGCGCGGTGGTCAGCGTCAGGTAGTGCGCCTTCTGCATGCCGATCCGGCGCGCCAGGAAGGGCAGGACGCAGGCGGGGAACAGGCCGAACAGCAGCTCGGACAGCGCGAACGACGCGCCGCGGTCGGCCAGCACGATGTCGGAGGCGGCGACGAAGCCCATGCCGCCCGCGTTGACCCGCCCGCGCACCGCGCTGACCGTGACGAAAGGCCCCGTCGCCAGCCTCTGCCACAGGTCGTAGAGCGCTTCGGGATCGACCGGCGCTCGCCCCGCCGCCGCGTCCAGGTCGCCGCCGGTGCAGAACACGTCGGCCGAGCCGCGCAGCACCAGCACGCCCACCGGCTCCGCCCCGTCGTCCCGTTCGCACCGCGCGACCACGGCCCGCAACTCCTCGACCAGCCGGGCGTCGATGGTGTTGCCGGCGTCCGGCCGGTTCATCACCGCCGTGCACACCCCGTCCTCGACGGTCACGTCGAGCGTGTCATAGCCCATGGTCGGCGTCCTCATGCGGTTTCCGGCGCGCCGACGACGAGCGCCACGTCGATGCCGCCGAAGCCGAAGGACAGCTTCAGCGCGTTGCGGACGGTGTGCGGCTGCGCCGCGCCGACGACCCAGCGCAGACCGGGATCGATCGGCTCCTCAAGGTTACGGATGGGGTGCAGCCGCCCCGCGCGCATCTGCAGCAGCAGGGCCGCCGTCTCGACCGCCCCCGCCGCGGCCAGCCCGTGGCCGATGATCGACTTGGTCGCGTTGATCCGCGCCCGCGTCAGCCCGGCGGCGCGGATCGCCGCCGCTTCGGCGTCGTCGCCGGCCGGCGTGCCGGTGCCGTGGGCGTTGACGCAGTCGATGTCCTCCGGCCGCAGGCCGGCGGCGGCGAGCGCCCGGCGGATGGCGCG
>DASWVP010000572.1:0-15034 GCA_036401175.1 Azospirillum sp.
GCGCCGCCCGGTCGAGGACCGCTTCCGTCAGATTCCCCTGCGCCCGATCCCTCAACGCATGGTCGATGGCGTCCAGAAGCTGGCCGCGCTCGATCGGCTTGGCGACGTGGCCGTCCATGCCGGCGCTTCGACAGCGCGCCACTTCCGGCGGCAGGGCGCCGGCGCTCATCGCCAGAATGGGGATGGAACCCACCGGCGGCGGCAGCGCGCGGATGGCGCGGGTGGCGTCCAGCCCGTCCATGACCGGCATCTGCACGTCCATGAGGACAAGGTCGTAGGCGCCGCCGGTCACCGCATCCACGGCGGCGCGGCCGTTCTCCACGGCGTCCACGGCGTGGCCGGCGTTGCTCAGCAGCGCCACCGCCAGCTCGCGGTTCATCGCCAGATCCTCGGCCACCAGGATGCGCGCGGCGCGGTGCCCGCCGTCCGGCGTCGCGGCGTCGGGCACGGCGTCCCGCGCGGCCGCCAGGACGACGGAGAACCAGAAGGTGCTGCCGATGCCCGGCCGGCTCTGCGCGCCGATGGTGCCGCCCATGCGCTCGACGATGCGCCGGCTTATGGCGAGGCCGAGGCCGGTGCCGCCGCGCGTGCGGTCGAACTGGGTGAAGCGGTGGAAAAGCTGCGCCTGCCGCGCCTCCGGGATGCCGATGCCGGTGTCGGTGACGCGCACCATCAGGCGCGGGCCTTCGGCCCCGTCCTCCCCCCGCGTGATGGCCAGCAGGACGCTGCCGTGGTCGGTGAACTTCACGGCGTTGCCCAGCAGGTTCAGCACCACCTGACGCAAACGGTCGGGATCGCCGCGCAGCCGCTCCGGCACCTCGGGCGCCACGGTGACGGCGAGGTCCAGCCCCTTGGCGGCGGCATCGGCGCGCACCACCGCCTCGCAGCCCGCCGCCAGCTCGCGCACGGAGAAGTCGACCGACTGAAGCTCCAGCGCGCCGGCCTCGATGCGCGAGACGTCGAGGATGTCGTTGATCAGCGTCAGCAGCGCCCGCCCGGCGTCGCGCACGTACGCGGCGTAGCGGCGCTGCCCGTCGTCCAGGTCCGTGCCCAGCAGCAGTTCGGCGAAGCCGACGACGCCGTTCATCGGCGTGCGGATCTCGTGGCTCATGGAGGCCAGGAAGTCGTCCTTGGCGCGGTTGGCCTCCTCGGCCTCGATGCGGGCCTGGACCAGCGCGCGCTCGTCCTCCTTGCGGGCGGTGACGTCGTCGATGACGGTGACGAACGCCTCCAGATGCCCGTTCGCGCCGTGCACGGGGGAGGCGTTCAGCTTGGCCCAGAACGGCCGGCCGTCCTTGCGGTAGCACAGCATTTCGATCCACACCGGGCGGCCGCCTTCGCGCGCCTCCAGGATGGTCGTGGCCGCCGCCGGGTCGGTGTCAGCGCCGTGCAGCATCAGGTCGCTGCGCCCCAGCGCCTCGGGCGCGGCATAGCCGGTGATGGCGGTGAAGGCGGGGTTGACGAAGACGATGGGGTGGTCGGCCCGGCGGGCGTCGGTGATGACCACGGCGGTGCCCGTCGCTTCGATGGCCTTGGCGAAGCGGGCGTTCAGGCGGCTGGCGCGCTCGGCCGTCTCCTTGGCCTCGCGCAGTTGCTCCTCCTCGCGCTTGCGTTCGGTGACGTCGACCAGGATGCCGTCCCACACGACGTCGCCGTTGGCGCGGCGGTAGGGGCGCGCGGTGGCGCTCAGCCAGCGCACCTCGCCGTCGGGCCGCAGGGACCGGTACTCCTCCCGCCACGGTGACAGTGTTTCGGCCGACGCGCGGACGGATGCGACGAGGCGCTGGTGGTCGTCGGGATGCTCGACGGCGGCGAAGCGCCCGACCGTCACCTCCTCGCCCTCCGGCACGCCGACCAGCTTGTGGAAGCCGGGGCTGCAGAACGGGAAGGTCAGCCGGCCGTCGGCCGTCAGCACCCGCTGGTAGACGCCGCCCGGCACGTTGGCGACGATGGCGGCGAAGCGGCGCTGGCTTTCGGCCAGCGCATCGGCGAGGCGCTGGCGCTGCACCTCCCGCATCAGCAGCCCGCCCAGGAACAGGATGCCCAGCCCGTTGGCGATGGTGAGCGGCACCGCCGCGTTTCGCAGCATCCGCTGCGCCAATTCCGGCGGCAGCAGCAGGAAGGCCGACGGCGTGATCACGGTGGCGGCGGCGATGAGCAGAGCGAGGTGACGCCAGCCGAACACCCGCCCGGTGCGCCGCAGCCAGACCTCCAGCGCGATGCCGGCCAGGGTGATCATGACGATGGAATAGACGCCCGGCCAGGCGCCGCCGCCGCCCAGCCACAGGCGGTAGCCGCCGATCGCCAGCGCCGCGACGACGCCGGCCAGCGGCCCGCCGAACGGCGCGGCCAGCGCCGCCATGACGTTGCGCCCGTCGACGATCAGGCCCGAGGCGAGGCGTATGGGGTCCATCATGCCCAGCACGGCGACGCCGCCGAACACGCAGCCCAGCAGCGCCTGCCGCAGCAGCGCCCGCGCGCCGTCCGCCGGTGCGCGCAGTTGCAGGAACACCAGCACCACCAGGGCGAACAGGCCGATGTTCTTGGCAAGGTCGATGAAGAACAGCCTCAGCGATTCATCCATGGCCGCCGCTCTCCCCTACCAATTCTCCCGACGGCTCCAGGGCCTCGGTCCGCGTCCGGCCCGTCCACAGGGCCACGGCGCCCAGCAGCGCCTCGCGCTCGACCGGCTTGACCACCACGTCGTCCATGCCGGCGTCGCGGCACTTGGCGACCTCGTCGGGCAGCGCGTTGGCCGTCATGGCGACGATCGGCACCGCGCGCGCCGGGCCGGACAGCGCGCGGATCGCCACCGTTGCCGCCAGCCCGTCCATCACCGGCATGCGCACGTCCATCAGGATCAGGTCGTAGGCGGCGTCGTGCACGGCGGCGACCGCCGCCGCCCCGTCCGGCACCACGTCCACCGTGTGGCCGGCGCGCCGCAGCATGGCCACCGCCAGCTCCTGGTTCATCGGCAGATCCTCGGCCAGCAGGATGCGGGCCGACGCCACGCTTCCCGGCGCCGCCCCGCCCCGGTCCACCGCCTGGTCCGCCGCGCCGTCCGCATCCGCCAGGGCGGGCAGCGGCACGGTGAACCAGAAGGTGGAGCCGACGCCGGGCGTGCTGAGCACGCCGATGTCACCGCCCATCAGGCCGACGAGCTGTTTGGAAATGGCCAGCCCGAGCCCGGTGCCGGGATGCGTCGGGCCGATCTGCGAGAAGCGCTGGAACAGCCGGTGCCGCTCCTCCTCGGGGATGCCGGGGCCGCTGTCGGTGACGGCGAACTTCAGCACCGCGCCGCCCGTTCCCTCGCCCGTTCCATCGCACGACACGGACAGCGCCACGCCGCCCTGTTCGGTGAACTTCACCGCGTTGCCCAGCAGGTTCAGCAGCACCTGCCGCAGTCGGTCGGCGTCGCCCAGAACGCGGTCGGGCACCTCAGGCGACACCGCGATGCGCAGCGTCAGCCCCTTCGCCGCGGCGGCGTCGCGCAGCACCGCGCCGCAGGTGGCCGCCACGTCGCGCGGGCTGAGCGGCGCCGCGCGCAGCGCCAGCCGCCCGGCCTCCAGGCGCGAGAAGTCGAGCACGTCGTTGATGATGGTCAGCAGCGCCCGCGCGGCGGCGCGCACGTTGTCGGCGTGCCGGCGCTGCTCCTCGCCCAGCGGCGAATCGAGCAGCAGGTCGGCGAAGCCCAGGATGCCATTCATCGGCGTGCGGATCTCGTGGCTCATCATGGCCAGGAAGTCGGACTTGGCGCGGTTGGCGCGCTCCGCCGCCTCGCGCGCGTGGGCCAGTTCCTGTTCGATGCGCTTGCGCCCCTCGATGTCGCGCAGGCCCATGACGAACTCGTCCGGCTGCCCGCCGGCCGGGTCGCTCACCAGCCGCACCGCCGCCTCGACCCAGGCGAAGCCGCCGTCGCTGCGCCGGGCGCGGTACTGGATGGTGGCGCGCTCCGCCCCCGGCCGTAGCGAGCGCAGCGCCGCCACCATGCCCTCCAGGTCGGCGGGGTGGCAGTACAGCGACGCCGCCCGTCCCTTCAGCTCGGCCGGCGGATAGCCCAGGATCTCCTGCGCGGCGGGCGAGGCGTACAGGAAGTGCAGGCTGGGGTCCAGGCGGGCGACCATGTCGGTGGCGTTCTCGGCCAGCAGGCGGTACCGCCCCTCGCTGGCGCGCAGCGCCTCCTCGGCCAGGATGATGTTGGTGATGCTCTCGTGGCTGACCACGGCGCGCACCGGGCCGTCGCCGGACAGCCGGCGAACACGCAGGTTGAACCAGCGCCGCTCCGCCCCGGCGTGGCTGGCGTAGGGCAGCAGGACCTCGTTGCGCCGCCCGTCCAGCACGGCGCGGACACCCGCCGCGGCGGTGCGGGCGGTTTCGGATTCGAGGCCGGCGGCGTCGCACGCAGCAAGATAGTCGCCGCCCGTCGGCGCCGCGCCGAGCAGGCCGTTGCCGGCGGCGAAGCCCAGCCAAGCCTGGTTGGCGGCGATGATGGTGCCGGCGGCGTCGAGGATGACGATGTGCGCGCTCATGGAATCCAGCACGGTGCGCACGAAGCCCGCGCCCTCCTCGGCGGCGCGCCGCGCCTCCTCCTCGCGGCCGATGCTGCGCAGGCCCAGCGCGGTCAGCCCGCCGAAGGCCAGCAGCCCGACCAGCAGGATGGTGCCGTTGCGCAGCATCCGCAGCCGCCAGCCGGCCAGCACCGCGTCGAGTTCGAGGCCGACGGTCATCACCATCGGCAGCGTCGCCGCCCGCCGGTAGGCCAGGACCCGCACCACCCCGTCGTGCGCCGAGGGGCCGATGTAGGTGCCGTACGGCGCGCGGGGCAGGTGGGTGCGGAACAGGTCGCCCTGGGCAATGGACAGGCCGAAGTCGCCGTCCAGCATGGGCTGACGCGCGATCACCTCGCCGGTGTCGCGGTACAGGTTGATGGTGGTGGGCACGCCGATGTCGAGGCCGGCGTAGAAGCCGCCGAAATAGTCGATGTCGAGGAAGGCGACCACCACCCCGGCGAAGCGCCCGTCGTCGTCGATGAGGCGGCGGCTGACGGTGAACGACTTGCGCCGCAGCGCCCGGCTGATCACGGCGGGCCCCAAGTAGACATCCGCCCCCTGGTCACGGTGCGCGGTGAAGTAGGAACGGTCGGCCGCCATGATCGACGGTGGCGGGAACGAAACCCCGGTGCTCAGCACGCGCCCCTCGGCGTCGGCCACCACGACGGAGCTGACCTGCGGCAACGCGTCCACGCTGCGGCGCAGGCGCTCCCATTCCTCCCGCGATTCGGCGAAGCGCGTCAGCCCCTGTTCGCGGATGCGTTCGATGACGCGCTGGATCAGCAGGTCGCTGGCGTCCAGCGCGCGCAGCGCGTGCTCCTCCAGCAGGCGCACGGTGTTGCCGGCCACCAGCGCGGCGCGGTCCACCGTCTCCTCGCGGTCCTTCACCGTCTCCAGCGCGACCGCCCCGATGCCCAGCGCCGCGCCGGCCAGGAAGACGGCGAGCAGAACGCCGCGCGGGCTTGGGTGTCTGAGGGCGTTCAGGAGCATGGCTGTTCGCAGGCTGGCGGGCCGGACGGGCGGGGTAGCCTGCACTATACCGTAAGCACTACCCAACCCGTACAAGGCAGGATAGCCGCAGGGCGTGACAAATGCGCGTGGAATCCGGCCGCCGTGCAATCACTGGCCTCTTGCGCCGCGACGCCGATTGCGGCCACCTTCGTGCGGCGGGAGCGAGTCTTGGAGGGGTGGCATGGAGCGGGTGGAGTGCGTGGTCGTCGGGGCCGGCGTCGTCGGTCTGGCCGTGGCGCGCCGGCTGGCGCTGGCCGGCCGCGAGGTCGTCGTGCTGGAGGCGGCGGAGACGATCGGCACCGGCACCAGTTCGCGCAATTCCGAAGTCGTCCACGCCGGCATCTACTATCCCACCGGCAGCCTGAAGGCGCGGTTGTGCGTGGCCGGGCGCGACGCGCTGTACGCCTTCTGCCGCGGGCACGGAGTGGAGCACAAGCGCCTGGGCAAGCTGATCGTCGCCACCGACGAGTCGCAGATCCCCAAGCTGGACGCCATCCGCCGGCAGGCGGCGGCCAACGGCGTGGACGACCTGCGCGCCGTCGACGCCGCCGAGGCGATGGCGATGGAGCCGAACCTGCGCTGCGTGGCGGCGCTGCTGTCGCCCTCCACCGGCATCGTCGACAGCCACGGCGTGATGCTGGCCCTGCAGGGCGACGCCGAGGCGCACGGCGCCGTGCTGGCGTTCAGGAGCCCGCTGGCATCCGCCCGCGTCGAGGACGGCTGCATCACCGTGGAGGTCGGCGGGGCGGAACCGATGACGCTCGCCTGTTCGGTGCTGGTCAACGCCGCCGGGCTCGGCGCCTGGGACGTGGCGTCGGCCGTCGCCGGGCTGCCGGCCGGCGCGGTGCCGCCGAAGTTCCTCGCCAAGGGTAACTACTATGCGCTGGGCCAGGGGCGCTCGCCGTTCTCCCGGCTCGTCTACCCGGTGCCGGAGGACGGCGGGTTGGGCGTGCACCTGACGCTCGACCTCGCCGGGCAGGCGCGCTTCGGCCCGGACGTCGAGTGGCTGGCCGGCGGCGCCTTCGATTATTCGGTCGACCCGCGCCGCGCCGACGGTTTCTACGCCAGCATCCGCCGCTACTGGCCGGACCTGCCCGACGACGCGCTGGTGCCCGCCTATTGCGGCATCCGCCCGAAGCTGAGTGGTCCGGGCGCGCCGGCCGCGGATTTCCTGATCCAGGGTCCGGCGGCGCATGGGGTGCCGGGGCTGGTGAACCTGTTCGGCATCGAGTCGCCCGGCCTCACCGCCTGCCTCGCCATCGCCGACGCCGTGGCGGAGGCGTTGGGGGCGGAGGCGTCGTGATCACTGGACGGCGTGCTGGGGCACGCCTATTGTCACGGGGTGACGCCTCGCGAGGGACACCGCATGCCCGACGGACGGTTGCACGACACCGATTTCTACGCCTGGACGCAGGAGCAGGCGGCGATTCTGCGCCGCATGGCGTCGGATCGGATCAACAGCGAACTGGACCTGCGCTTCCTGGCCGAGGAGATCGAGGAGTTGGGCGGCAGCGACCTGCGCGCGCTGGAAAGCGACCTTGCCCGCGTGATCGAGCACCTGCTCAAGCTGCGGTTCTCGCCTGCCCAGGACCCGCGCCGCGCGTGGCGCCGCAGCGTCATCGAACACCGCGACCGGGTGCAGGCGACCGTGGAGCGCAGCGCCACGCTGGCCCGCAAGCTGCCGGACCTGCTGCCGTTCGCGTGGCGCCGCGCGCGCAAGTTGGCCGTTGCCGGCCTGGAGGACGACGGCGTGGACGGCGCGGCAGTCCCTACCGACTGCCCCTTCACGCTGGCCGAAATTCTCGACGACGCGTGGCTGCCCGAACCGCCCACGTCCCAATCATGACCCGCGCCCGCGCTTGACCAAAGGGGGCGCCTCCCCATCTAATGAACCACGGGCAGCGCCGCTTCGACGCGGGCTGCCTCCCGCCGGGCGCCGGAACACGGGCCCACGCTGCAACTCGCTCACGACCGAGGAGGATGCGCCATGTCGACCCGCCTCTCCCTGTTCAACAGTCCGCTCCTGCTCGGCTTCGACCAGTTCGAGCGCACGCTGGACCGCATCGCCAAAAGCTCGGCGGAGGGTTATCCGCCCTACAACATCGAGCAGATCGGCGACGACGGCCTGCGCATCACGTTGGCGGTCGCCGGCTTCACCAACGACGACCTGTCGGTCCAGATCGAGGACAACCAGCTTGTCGTGCGCGGCCGGCAACAGGACGACAGGACGCGCGTCTATCTCCACCGCGGCATCGCCGCCCGCCAGTTCCAGCGCAGTTTCGTGCTGGCGGAAGGCATCGAGGTGGTCGGCGCCACGCTCGACAACGGCCTGCTCAACATCGACCTCAAGCGGCCCATGCCCGAGCCCAAGGTGCGCACCATCAAGATCGAACGGCCGAGCGCCCAGGGCGACGAAGCCGAAGGCCCGCGCACCATCGACGTCGCCCCCGACCGGTCGGAAGCCTGACGTGCCGACACCATTCCCTGAGAGAGAAGACCTCGACATGAATCCCGCCACCGTCCCCCTGCGCCAGCTTTCGTCCCAGGACTTCGCCGCCTTCGGCGTCGACCACGTCGCCTACGTGAAGGCGGTGGAGGTCGACGGCAACCCCGGCTTCGCCGTGCACGCCGCCGACGGCACCCCGCTGACCGTTCTGCCCAACCGCGACGTCGCCTTCGCCGCCGTCCGCCAGAACGACATGGAGCCGGTCAGCGTCCACTGACGCGGCTTCCCCTCCCGCTGCCCCCTCCGTCCGCCGCCGCCCCATCCTCCGCCTGCGCCTCCGCCCTCTGGCGGGCGCGCGGAGCCGAAAAATGTGCTATCCCCTTAAAGGGGGATGCCCTGCTATGACGCGGGCGCGGCGACGCCTTCTTGTTTCGAGTCTCTACGGGATTATCTATAGGGATATCGAAGAGGGGTAGCCCGAACGGTTTAGAGGAGAGTGGCCGTGGACGGCGGTCAACCAGCGGGGGAACCGGGTGCGGACGCCGCGCGGCGCAAGTCCTGGGAGGACGAGGCGCGCGACGCGCTGCACATCATGCCGCTGTCGGCGATTCCGCTGGAAACGCCCGGCCTGCAGCACGCGCGCCTGATCAAGAACGTCCGTCTGCAGACGGTCGTGGAGATGTTCAACGACACCGCCACCGGCAGCGGCCAGATCGCGCCGCGCGACCTCGCCGTCTATTTCGAATCCTACAAGGAACAGGTCGAGCGCGACCTCGTGAAGATCGAGAAGATCGCGCAGGCCGCCAGCTTCGACGTCTACACGCTGCGCCTGGAACTGCGGCGGCTGAACATCAACATCAGCGACCACGCGGCGCTGACCCTGTCGGACCGCAAGCGGACCGAGCTGACCAAGTACATGACGGTGTTCACCCGCCCGCTGATCGAACACGTCTACGGTTCGGAAGACGTCAACATCCAGAGCGTCGACGACATCATCCGCATGTTCGCCAACCCCAACCGGGAAGAGGCGCTGCAGAACCTGCGCATGATGGCCGACCGGCTGGACATCGGGCTGATGGACATCCCCAACTTCCTGGAGGAATACGGCGACATCTTCCTGTCGCTGGCCTACTTCAAGAAGTGCCTGGACGAGATCGTCCCCGAGGTCCAGAAGTTCCTTACCTGGATGGCCGAGGTGCGCACCTCCAACGAGATCAAGCGCGACTTCCGCCAGGCCCGCACGCTGGACGACATCTCGCGCGACCTGACCGACATCACCACCTCGATCACCGGCCGGTTCGAGAGCTTCGACAACCGCTCCAAGGACTTCTGGAGCGACATCAACGCCCAGACCTTCCGCTCGATCCGCGAACTGATCACCGCCCACCACGTGACGATCGGCGGCGTGCTGTGCGGCCTTGCCGTCAAGATGGACCTGTGGAAGGCCCGCTTCGCCCGCGGCGGCGGCGGCCCCAACCGCCGGCTGGAGTTCATCAAGTCGGAGATCCTGCCCGGCCTGTCGCACATCAAGTCGCTGGAGCAGACCGCCGCCCGCGGCGAAGTGGGGTAGGGAGCTTGGTCTCCTGACACCACGCTGTCAGGAGGGGTGTCGTACAAGGGGGGCGTGCCGGCACGCCACTCCACGACATCCAGCCACGAAGGACACCCCCCATGCAGACGCCCTCCAACGTCGCCGTCTGGTTCGAGATCCCCGCCACCGACCACGATCGCGCCGTGCGTTTCTACGAAACCATGCTGGCCGTCACGCTGAAGCCCGAATCCTGCCCGACCTCCGGCATCCGCATGGGCGTCTTCCCCTATGCCGGCGGCGAAGCGGTCAGCGGCTGCGTCGTCAGTGGCGCGGGGTACGAGCCCAACCCGAACGGCACCATCGTCTATCTGAACGGCGGCGCGGACCTGTCCGAACCCCTGGCCCGCGTCGAGGCGGCCGGCGGCCGGATCGCCGTGCCGAAGACGCTGATCACCGAGGAGATCGGCTACTTCGCCCACGTCATCGACAGCGAAGGCAACCGCATCGGCCTGCACTCGCGCCGCTGAGACGCCGCCCCCGCCGGGGAAGGGGCCCCTTCCCCGGCTGTCGCTGGGCAGCGGGGCATTGACAGGCCGTCCGACGTGCCTTCAGATGCCGGCCGACCTTGCAGGGCAGAGGCATGATCGACGACGACCGCATCGTGCAGCACATCGCCGAGCGCGACGGGATGTACGCCGGGCACCGGGACCACTATTTCGCGGTCGGCAAATCCGCGCTCGCGGTGATCGAGGCCGCCCGGTCGCTGTCCGGGCAGCCGGCGCCACGGCGCATCCTCGACCTGCCGTGCGGGCACGGGCGGGTGACGCGCACGCTGCGCGCCGCGTGGCCGGAGGCGGAGATCACCGCCTGCGACATCGACCGCGACGGCGTCGACTTCTGCCGCGACAGTTTCGGCTGCGTGCCGGTCTACGGCGACCGCGACTTCGCGCGCGTCACCTTTCCCGACCGCTTCGACCTCATCTGGGTCGGCTCGCTGGTCACCCATTTGCCGGCGGCGCGCACCCGCGACTTCCTCGCCTACGCCGCTGGCCTGCTGACCGACACCGGCACGCTGGTGGTCACCTTCCACGGGCGCTTCGTGGCCGGGCGCCTCGCGTCGGACACCTACGGAATCGCGGCGGAGCGGGTTCCCGGCATGCTCGCGGACTGCGCGGCGGGCGGGTACGGCTACGCCGACTACCCCGGTCACGACGGTTACGGCATTTCCATCACCCACCCGGAGTGGATGATCGCCCGCCTCGCCGAACTCGGCCTGTCGGTGGACCTGCTGTCCGAACGGCGCTGGGATCATCACCACGACGTGGTGGCGGCGCGGCGGGTGACGGCATGAACCGGACGGAGGACGACATGCCGGAGCGGGATGCGGCGCAGACCGAAGCCGCGGCGGGCACCGTGGAAGCCATGGACGCTGCGGAAGCACCGCCGCTGAACGTGGTCGGGCACGTCGACGCCTTCCGCCGGCACGGCGTGTTCGGCTGGGCATGGTGTCCCGAAAGCCCGGAAACCCGGCTGGCGCTGGAACTCCGCCGGGGGGAGGAGGTCGTCGCGGTCTGCGTCGCCGACCAGTTCCGCCAGGATCTCGCCGACAACGGCGTCGGCGACGGCGGCCACGCGTTCGATTGCCCGTTGCCGCCGGAGCTGGCCGACGTCCCGGCGGCCGAGTTGTCGGTGGTGGTCGCCGACAGCGGCGCCGCGCTGCCGCGCAGCGACCTCCATGTCTCCTCCGCGGTGCTCGGCGACGTGACCGAACGGCTCACCCTGCTGGAGGGCCTTGCCGGCGCGCTCGCCACGCAGGGCAGCAACGTCTCCCGCACCGCCGAGGTGGCGGCGCAGCAGGCCCAAGCGGCGCGGCATGACGCCGCACGGCTCGCCGATGGCCTCGCCGCGCTGACCGCCGGCCTGGACGAGGTGCGCGACCGTCAGGTCGCCGACATCCGCCGGAAGCTCGACGAGAACGACGCCTTTCTCATGCGTTTCGACCGCATCCTCGCCGACCTGCCGGACCGCGAGGCGTGGGAGCGGGCGATGAGGCGCGCCGGATGGTCCGGCCTGCCGCTGACGCTGCTGCTGTGCACCCTGTCCGCCGTGATCGCCGCCGTCGTCACCCACAGCCTGATGAAGTAAGGCGGGCAAACCGCGCCATCGCGACCGGACCGGACGTCGGGCCGCGCTGCGCCTGGGCGTTGGCCGCCCATGGGATGTGCGGCAACGCGCGCTTTTCGGCAGGCTGGCGCCAAGCGTCAGGGCGGCCCGGCATCGGCGTGCGCTCCCACGAACCGCTCGATCAACGCGGCCGTCAGCGGCGGGCATTCCAGCATGGGATAATGGCCGGCCTCCTGGCACACCGCGATGTCCAGGTTCGGGTACAGCGCGCCGAAACGCTCGCGCACGGACGGCTCGCGGTAGAGCGGCAGGTCGTGCGCGCCCAGCAGAGCCAGGATCGGCGTGTCCAGCCCCGCAGCCTCGGCCGCGAAGTCCGTGCCGGTGAACATGTCCAGGCAGCCGAGCTGCGCCGCCCGCGTCGCCGCGCGCCGGGCGATGCCCAGCTTGAACTCCACCCAACCGGCCGTGTAGCGGTGGCCGGTGCGCAGGCGGATCGCCTCGCGCAGCACCTCGTCGTCGTCCAGCACCGCCGCCATGCGCGCCTTCGCCGCCGCGTCGGCGGGACAGCCGGATGCCGGCACCGGGCACACCGCCACCAGACCCTTCACCCGGTCGCGCGCATCCAGCGCCAGCCGCTGGCCGATCATTCCGGACATGGAATGGCCGACCAATTGGAACCGCCCGAACCCCAGCGCGTCGGCCAGGGCCAGGACGTCGCCGGCCGCCTCCCGCACCGTGTGGACCCCCGCCATTCCCTTGGACCGGCCATAGCCGCGCAGGTCGGCGAACACCCAGGTGAAGCGCGCGCCGTCCAGGTACGGGCGCATCAGGTCCCAGTTGGCGGCGTCGCCCAGCCATTCGTGCAGGACGATCACCGGCTCCGCCCCGCCGCCCTGCACCGCGTACCCCAACACCACGCCGCCCTCCGCCACGTCTTCGCCGACGCAAAGGTGCACGCCGCCTGATTTTGGTCAAGGCACGGACGGTTGGGGGTTGCAAACTGGGGTGAAGAGCATAGAAACGGCCCATGACGACTCCGCTTCGAATCGGCACGCGCGGCAGCCCGTTGGCGCTGGCGCAGGCCCATGAAACCCGCGACCGCCTCGCCGCGGCGCACCCGCATCTGGCCGCCCCCGGCGCGATCGAGATCGTGGTCCTGAAGACCACGGGCGACCGCATCCTCGACCGCACCCTGGCCGAGGCCGGCGGCAAGGGCCTGTTCACCAAGGAGCTGGAGGAGGCGCTGTTCGACGGCCGCGCCGACCTTGCCGTCCACTCCATGAAGGACGTGCCCACCTGGCTGCCGGACGGGCTGGAAATTTCCACCCTGCTGCCGCGCGAGGACGTGCGCGACGCCTTCTTCTCGCGCTCCGGCCACGGCGTGGACGATCTGCCCGCCGGCTCGGTCGTCGGCACCGCCGGGCTGCGCCGGCAGGCGCAGATCCTGGAGCGCCGGCCGGACCTGACGATCGTGCCGCTGCGCGGCAACGTGCAGACGCGGCTCGCCAAGCTCGACGCCGGGGAGGTGGACGCCACGCTGCTGGCGCTGGCCGGTCTGCGCCGCCTGGGCCTGACCGACCGCATCACCGCCGTGCTGGAACCCGGCGTGATGCTGCCCGCCGTGGCGCAGGGCGCCATCGGCATCGAGATCCGTTCCAGCGACGACCGCACGCGCGCCCTGCTGGCGCCGCTGAACTGCGCTGACACGGCGGTGCGCGTGACGGCGGAGCGGGCGCTGCTGGCGATGCTCGACGGCTCCTGCCGCACGCCCATCGCGGCGATGGCGCGGCTGGAGGGGGACGCGCTGACGCTGGACGCCAAGGTGCTGTCGCCGGACGGCCGGCAGGTCTTCACCGCGCACCGCGCCGGCACCGCCGCCGAGGCCGCCGCCTTGGGCGCCGACGCCGGGGCGGAGATCAAGGCGCAGCTGCCGCCGGGCTTCTTCCTGCCGTGACGGGGGAGGCGGGGCAACGCCTTCTCATCACGCGGCCGGCGGAGGATGCCGAGCCGCTGGCCCGGCGGCTTGCCGAAATGGGCCATCTTCCCGCCGTCGAGCCGATGCTGGACATGGTCTGGCTCGACGGGCCGGAGCCTGAGCTTGACGACGTACAGGCGCTGCTGTTCACCAGCGCAAACGGCGTACGGGCCTTCACCAGACGTACACCCCGCACTGACCGTCCGGCATACGCCGTCGGCGACGCCACCGCGCGCGCCGCGCGCGAGGCCGGCTTCGCATCCGTCGAGAGCGCGGCCGGCGACGTGTACGCCTTGGCCGCGCTGGTCGGCGAACGCTGCGATCCGAAAGCCGGCCTGCTGCTTCATGTCGCAGGTACGACGGTCGCCGGCGACCTGGGCGGAATGCTGGCGGACAAAGGCTTTTCCGTGCGGCGGGAGGCCATGTACGAAGCCCGTCCCAGCACCGTTCTGGGGGATGCCACGGCGCGCTTCCTGGCCGAAGGTCAGATCGGCGCGGTGCTGATTTTTTCTCCCCGTACGGCCCGTTCGTTTGTTAGGTTGGTACACGATGCCGGGCTGCTCGACCACCTGCGTACGGTCGACGCGCTCTGCCTCAGCCCCGCGGTTGCGGACGCCGTCCGTACGTCCGGCCAGGGTCCGGTGCCCTGGAGACACGTACGAGTGGCCGACCGGCCGGAGCAGGACAGCCTGCTCGCCCTGCTGCCGTAAGCGGCACGCACCGGGGGCACCCCACCGCCGCCGCGGCGAGCCCCCGCCGACGGCGCGCGGAACGATAAAAGGCGACCAAGAAGGCGACCCGCATGACCCCTCGTCCAGGCTCCGACACTCCCGAGGCGGACCCGAACGGCCAGACGCCGTCCGACCCCACCGCCGGAGGCTCCGCCACCGAACGCATCATCGAACGCTTCGGCGGCATCCGCCCCATGGCCCACAAGCTCGACATGCCGGTGACCACCGTGCAGGGCTGGAAGAAGCGCGGCGCCATCCCGCTGTCGCGCCACGCCGACCTGCGCGCCGCCGCCGTCAAGCACGGCATCACGCTGGACGAGGCCGACCTGGAAGCCGCCACCCCGGCCGAAGACCGCCACGGCGTCGCGCCCGCCCCCGACGACAGGATCGCGGACGATAAGCCGGCCGAGGACAAGGTCGCCGAGGAAAAGATCGCCGACGACAAGGTCGCGGAACCCGCCGAAACCACCGCCGCCCCGTCCGAACCCGTCATCGTCCCGCCGGCCACCACCGCCGGCACCGCGCCCGAGGAGGCGCCCGCCGAAACGGCGGAATCGCGCGAGCGGGCCCGCGCCTACAGCCTGCCGCCCCGCCCGGTCGAGGAGACGCGCTCCGGCGGCGGCGCCGGCTTCGCCACCGCCGTGTCGCTGCTGGCGCTGCTGGTCG
>DASWVP010000573.1:0-1930 GCA_036401175.1 Azospirillum sp.
GCGGCGGTGCGTTCGCGGCGGAAGGCGGCGCGGCGCTCGCGGCGCAGCATGGCGGCGTGGTTCAGCTCCTCCGCCGCCAGCGCCTCGGCCTGGCGGCGCACATCGGGGTCGGTGGCGTTCGCGGCGACGTAGCTGAACCAGGCGAAGCCGCGCTGCTCGTTCAGGACGGCGACGGCCAGCGCGCGGTACGGCGTCACCCGCGTGCGGTCGGTCAGGTCGTCCCACGAGGCGGCGATCTCCGGCGGCAGGCGCCAGGTGAAGGCGGCGCCCGACGCCAGCGGCCGGCCCAGACGCCCGGCCAGCGCGGCGATCGCCTGCGCGTGGTCCTGCTCCTCCTCGGCCAGGGTCAGGAAGGTCGCGGCGGTGTCCAGCGCATAGCGCGATTCCATAATGGTCGCAAGCTGGCGGTAGCGGCGGACCGCCTCCTCCTCCATGGCGAGCGCCACGCCGAGCAACTCCCCCACCGAAGAGAGGGCCGTAAAAGGTTCAATTTCGAAGAGATTTTTCACGACATCGCCCCGCCCTCTTCGCACCGCAGCGCCGATGGTGCACTCCTAAAACACCCCGAGACTTGACCGACGTCAAGAAGTGTCCTGCCGGTCGCTGGTTTAATCCGCGCCACGGCCGGAGATATCCCTTCGATGACTGCGGATACCTTCGGCAAGGCTTTGGGCAATTCCGGAACGGACGAATGACCGGTACTGGACGGCGAACCATTCCGCACCTTCTTCTGGCCGTGCTGGCGGCCGTGCTGCTGCTGGCCTTTCCGGCGGGCGCGGCGGAGCCGCTGCTGGGCCGTTACCTGTCGAAGGTGCAGCCGGCCGAGCTGTTTCCCGGCGCCGACCGCTTCGGCCCGATCCAGGCCGGCGCGCCGCTGGCGCCCGTCCACAAGGGCGGCGAGCTGCTGGGCTATGCCTTCCTGAATTCGGATTTCGTCAACACCACCGGCTATTCCGGCCGCCCCATCCACGTCGTCGTCGGCATGAAGCCGGACGGCGTGGTGACCGGCGCCAAGATGGTCGACCACCACGAGCCGATCGTCCTGATCGGCATCCCGGTGGAGAAGATCACCACCTTCATCAACGGCTATGTCGGCCGCAACGTGCTGGAGCTGGGCGCGCAGTCCGCCGCCGCCCCGCCGGTGGACATCGTGTCGGGCGCCACCGTCACCGTCATGGTGATCGGCGATTCCATCATCCGGTCCGGCAAGAAGGTGATGCAGGCGCTGGGCGCCGCCGCGCCCGAGGCCGCGCCCACGGTGGTCAAGAGCCTGCAGCCCGGACCCGGCACCGTCCAGGATTGGGCGACGCTGGTCGGCGACGGGTCGGTGCGGCGCCTGACGCTGAGCGTCGGCGACGTCAACGCCGCCTTCGAGCGGACGGGCAAGGCCGAGGCCATCGCGCGGCCCGAGCCGGGCGCGCCGGACGAGACCTTCATCGACCTCTACGCCGCGCTGGCCACCATCCCCACCGTCGGCCGCAGCCTGCTGGGCGACGCCGAGTACGAGACCATGCTGCGCCAGCTCAAGCCGGGCCAGCACGCCATCATCGTCGCCGGCAGCGGGCGCTATTCCTTCAAGGGCTCGGGCTATGTGCGCGGCGGCATCTTCGACCGGTTCGAACTGGTCCAGGGCGAGGGCAGCGCGCGCTTCCGCGACCGCGGGCACAAGCGCCTGGGCGGCATCGCCGCCGCCGGTGCCCCCGACTTCCCCGAGATCGGCCTGTTCGCCCTGCCCGACGGCGCCGAGTTCGACCCGGCCGAGCCGTGGCGGCTGCAGCTTCTGGTCGCCCGCGCCACCAGCGCCATGGACAAGGCGTTCGTCACCTTCGACCTGGGCTACCAGCCGCCGGACAAGTACCTGAAGATCGAGCGCGTCGCCGCCCCGGCGCCGGTCGCCGCGTCTCCCGCCCCCGCCCCCGCCGCCGCCGCC
>DASWVP010000574.1:0-2487 GCA_036401175.1 Azospirillum sp.
GAAGTCGTCCATCGTCCTGTAAGGCAGGTTGCGATACAGCGCGGGCTGGGTCGACATGCCGATGTGGTGCAGCAGGACCGTGTGCCCGTCCGGCTGCGCCTTGGCCACCTTGTTCGCGCCGATCGTGCCGCCGGCGCCGGCTGCGTTCTCGACCACCACGGTGGCGCCGAGCGGCTTGCGCAGGGCTTCCGCCAGGTCACGGGCGACGCGGTCGGTCGGGCCGCCGGCCGCGAACGGCACGACGATCGAGATGACCTTGTCCTTGACCGGGAAGTCGGCGGCGTGCGCGCCGACCGTGGCGACAGCGGCCAGCGCCACGGGCGCCAGGGTCTTGAGCAACGGATTCATGGGGGCTCCTTTTTCAGATGACGGTTGATGCTAAGGTAGTGTTGCCGCCCGGTCATCAAGGGAAGTACTTACAAACGCCCCCGGGAAAGCCCCAGGAAGGGGCTCGTGCATGGGCACTATTCCACGCTATTTGTAGCTGCGTGCGTCCTCGATCACCTTGCCGTCGTTCGGCAACGTGCCCGGCGGCACCAGTTCGACCGATCCACGCAGCTTGGTCACGTCCCGGATCGCCTCGGCGATGCGCGCGTCCAGACCCTGCGGTGCGCCGGCGCTCTCCACCTTCAGCGTCATGACGTCGTTGGCCATTTCCCCGCTGACGACGAGGCGGGCCTTCTTCACCTCCGGGAAACGCCGCGCGATGTCGGCCACCTGCGCCGGGTGCACGAACATGCCGCGGATCTTCGTGGTCTGGTCGGCCCGCCCCATCCAGCCCTTGATGCGCATGTTCGTGCGCCCCGTCGGGCAGCTTCCGGGCAGCAGGGCGGACAGATCGCCCGTCCCGAACCGCACCAGCGGATAGTCGGGGTTCAGCGTGGTCACCACCACTTCGCCCACCTCGCCGGCCGCGACCGGATCGCCGGTGCCGGGACGGACGATCTCGACGATCACGCTTTCGTCCACCACGAGGCCCTGGCGCGACTCGGTTTCGTACCCGATCAGGCCGAGGTCGGCCGTGGCGTAGCTCTGGTAGACGGTGACGCCACGCTGCGCGAACCAGTCGACCAGCGTCGGCGGCAGCGCCTCGCCGCCGGTCATGCCCTTGCGCAGGCTCGAGATGTCGCTGCCGGCTTCCTGGGCCTTCTCGATCAGGATCCGCAGGAAACTGGGCGTGCCGGTGTATGCCTGTGGCCGCAGCTCCGCGATGGCCTGCAACTGCTGTTCCGTCTGGCCGACGCCGGCCGGGAACACGGTGCAGCCGACGGCGTGCGCGCCCGACTCCATCATGAATGCGCCCGGGGTCATGTGATAGCTGAAGGCGTTGTGGACCAGGTCGTCGGCGCGGAAGCCCGCCGCGAACAGCGCCCGCCCGATCCGCCAGTAGTCGCGCGCCGCGCTGTCCGGTTCGTAGATCGGGCCGGGCGACGAGAAGATCCGGGGCATGCCGGGGCCGCGCCGCAGCGCGGCAAAACCGCCGAAGGGATCCGCCGGCCGGCTGGCCTTCTGCCGCTCCAGCAACTCGGGCTTGCGTGTCACCGGCAGGCGTGCGAGCGCATCACGCGTGGTGACGGCGGCGGCGTCGACGCCTTGCAGGATCTGGGCGAAAGCGCTGCTGGTCCGCTGCGCGTGAGCCACCTGGCGCGGCAGGGCGGCGAGCAGTTGCGCTTCCCGCTGGGCTGGGTCGCGCGTTTCGAGCGCGTCGTAGTACGAGGTCATGAGGGGCTCCGGGAAACGATGGGGGTCCGGTGGGCTGTGCCGGGGACCGCAGCCCGCCGGCTGCGCGTTCAGGCGAGCCAGCGCTTGCGCCGCTTGTAGCTCTTGACGTCGCGGAAGCTCTTGCGCTCGCCGCCGCCAACGCCGAGGTAGAACTCCTTGACGTCCTCGTTGGTCGCAAGCTCGGAGGCGGGCCCGTCCATCACGACCCGGCCGCTCTCCATGATGTAGCCGTAGTCGGAGTACTGCAGCGCCATGTTGGTGTTCTGCTCCGCCAGAAGGAAGGTGACGCGCTCCTTGGTGTTCAGGTCCTTCACGATGCCGAACACTTCCTCGACGATCTGCGGCGCCAGGCCCATCGAGGGCTCGTCCAGCAGCACGATGCTGGGGCTGGCCATCAGGGCCCGCCCGATCGCGCACATCTGCTGCTCGCCGCCGGACGTGTAGGCCGCCTGCGAGGCGCGCCGCGTCTTCAGGCGCGGGAAGTAGGCGTAGACCTTCTCGAGGTTCGCCGCCACTTCCGCCTTGTTCGTGCGGGTGTAGGCGCCGGTCAGCAGGTTCTCCTCGATCGTCAGGTGCGCGAAGCAGTGGCGCCCTTCCATGACCTGGACGACGCCACGCTGCACCAGGTCAGAGGGCGACAGGTTCTCGATGCGCTCGCCGCGCAGCTCGATCGAGCCCTTGGTCACCTCGCCGCGCTCGCCCTTGAGCAGGTTCGAGACGGCACGCAGGGTGGTGGTCTTGCCGGCGCCGTTGCCGCCGAGGATC
>DASWVP010000575.1:0-13241 GCA_036401175.1 Azospirillum sp.
GTCCTGCGGGCGCATGGCGCCGGGGCGCGGCGCCGGCAGGCGCAGGTCCGGCGGCATGCTGAGCGGGGCCCGCGAGACGACCGCGAATTCGTCCGGGCTGGCGCGGTCCAGGCCGATGGACCGGCGGACGTCGGAGCATCCGGAGACCGTCAGCGCGACCAGCGCCAGTCCCAGGAGGGGCGCCGCGAGGCGGCGCCGCGGAGTCGATGTGGCAGTATTCATGCTGTGCACGGCTCGTTGGTCCCGTCGTCAGTCACCGCCGCGAGCCCCGGGCGACTCCCAGGCGCGGCTCCGTCGAATGATCTATTACGACTTTTCGGGGGTCGCGAACAACCCATCGATGACGAGCAGCGCCACACCGACGCTGATCCCGCTGTCGGCGATGTTGAAGACCCAGAAATGCCACCCCATCGCGTGCACGTCCAGGAAGTCGACGACGGCCCCGAACCGCATGCGGTCTATGATGTTGCCGATGGCGCCGCCGATCACCATGCCCAGCGCCAGCGCCACGAACCACCGGTCGGCCTGCCGCAGCCACGCCAGCAGCACACCGGCGATGCCCAGCGCCACGGCGCTGAGCACATAGGGCATGATCTCCGCCTCGTGCGAGAACAGGCCGAAGCTGACGCCCTGGTTCCACACCAGCACGAGGTTGAAGAACGGCAGCACCTCGATGACGTGCGGCGGCTGCATGATGGACAGGATCCACCACTTGCTGACCTGATCGAGCACGACGACCAGCGCCGCGACCGCGAGCCCCAGGCCAAGGTGCGAGCGCTCCTGCCGTGCGACGAAGGCGTTCATTCTTCTCCCTCTCCCGGAGGTGCTTCGCTTTTTCTTCGTCATCCCCGCGCAGGCGGGGATCCACGTTCTGCGCTGCGTTCGGCCGCTGGGAACATGGATCCCCGCCTGCGCGGGGATGACGGCAAAAAAAAGTGCGCTGTATAGGGTGTCCCCCTCTCCCCAGAGGGGAGAGGGGATATTTCAGGCGTGATCGACCGCGTCCGCGCAGCGGGTGCACAGCGTCGGGTGGTCGGCGACGGTGCCCACCTCGGGCAGCACCTTCCAGCAGCGCTCGCACTTCTCGCCGTCGGCGAGGCCGGGGGTTACCGCGATGCCGGCGACCTCGGGCAGCGTGAACGCCCCCTCCGGCGCCGTGCCGTCGGCCAGCGTGATCTGCGAGGTGATGCAGACGTCGGCGAAGTCGACGCCGGCCAGCAGGTCGCGGGTGGCGTCGTCGATGTACACCGTCGGCTCCGCCTGCAAGGACGAGCCGATGCGCTTGTTGGCGCGCTCCAGTTCCAGCGCACCCGTCACCACGCGGCGCACGTCGCGGATCTTGCCCCACTTCTCGGCCAGCGCCTCGTCGCGCCACGCGTCGGGGATGTCCGGGAAGACGCGCAGGTGCACGCTGTCCTCGGTCCAGCCGGCGCCGGTCTTGAGCCCGTCCGGCCGCGCCAGCCACGCCTCCTCGGCGGTGAAGCACAGCACCGGGGCGAACCACACGGTCAGGCACGACAGCAGGTGCTCCATCACCGTGCGCACCGAGCGGCGGCGCACCGAATCGGCGCGGTCGCAGTACAGGCTGTCCTTGCGGACGTCGAAGTAGAAGGCCGACAGGTCCACCGCGCAGAAATCATGCAGCGCGCGGTACAGGCCGTGGAAGTCGTACGCCTCGATCTCCGCGCGGACGTGCCGGTCCAGCTCGTGCAGGCGGTGCAGGACCCAGCGCTCCAGTTCCGGCATCTCGGCCGGCTCGATGCGCTCCTCGGCCGAGTATTCGGCGAGCGCGCCCAGCAGGTAGCGCAGCGTGTTGCGCAGGCGGCGGTAGAGGTCGGCCTGATACTTCAGGATCTCCGGGCCGATGCGCTGGTCCTCGGTGTAGTCGGTGCCGACCACCCACAGGCGCAGGATGTCGGCGCCGTACTTGTCGCAGACCTCCTGCGGGGCGACCACGTTGCCCAGCGACTTGGACATCTTGCGGCCCTGCTCGTCCAGCGTGAAGCCGTGCGTCAGCACCGCGTCGTACGGTGCCCGGCCGCGCGTGCCGCAGCTCTCCAGCAGCGAGGAATGGAACCAGCCGCGGTGCTGGTCCGAGCCTTCCAGGTACAGCGACGCCGGCCATTTCAGCTCCGGCCGCTGCTCCAGCACGAAGGCGTGGGTGCAGCCGGACTCGAACCACACGTCGACGATGTCCTTCACCTGCTCGAAATCGGCGGCCTGATAGGCGTTGCCCAGGAAGTCCTGCGGGTCGCGGGCGAACCACGCGTCGGAGCCCTCCTGCTCGAACACGGCGGCGATGCGCTCGAACACCGCCGGATCGCGCAGGATCTGGCCGTCCGACTTGCGCACGAACAGGGCGATCGGCACGCCCCAGGCGCGCTGGCGGCTGATGCACCAGTCCGGGCGCTGCTCGATCATCGCGCGGATGCGGTTTTCGCCCTGCGGCGGCACCCAGCGCGTGTCGCCGATGGCCGTCAGCGCCACTTGACGCAGTTCGTTCGTCTCCATGGAGATGAACCACTGCGGCGTGGTGCGGAAGATCAGCGGCGCCTTGGACCGCCAGGAGTGCGGGTAGCTGTGCTTGACCTTGCCCTTGGCCAGCAGGGCGCCCGCCTCGGCGAACGCCTTCAGCACGGCGCCGTTGGCCTCGCCCGGCTTGCCCTGGTCGGTGTAGACGCGCAGGCCGGCGAACAGCGGCACGTGGTCGTAATAGCGGCCGTCCTCGCCCACCGTCTGCGGCACCTCGATGCCGTTGGCCTGACCCAGGTGGAAGTCGTCCTCGCCGTGGCCCGGCGCGATGTGCACGAAGCCGGTGCCGGCGTCGGTGGTGACGAAGCCGCCGGCCAGCATCGGCACGCGGAACTCGTACCCCTTGCCGGTCAGCGGATGGTGGCAGAAGGTGCCGGCCAGCCGCGCGCCGGGGAAGCGGTGCAGCGGCTTCCACTCGGCGATCTTGGCTTCCTTGGCGACGCCGTCGGCCAGCGCCGTGGCGACGACGAGGCGCTCGCCCACCGTGGCGAGGCTGCCCTCCTCGACCGCGACCACCTTGTAGACCGCGTATTCGATGTCGTCGCCGTAGGCCAGCGCGCGGTTGCCGGGCAGGGTCCACGGCGTGGTCGTCCAGATGACGATCTTCGCCTCGTCGATCTCCGGCGCGCCCGAGCCCCAGACGGCGAACTTGGCGAACACGGTGGTCGAGGTGTGGTCGTGGTACTCGATCTCCGCGTCGGCCAGGGCGGTCTTCTCGACCACCGACCACATCACTGGCTTGGCGCCCTTGTACAGGCCGCCGTTCATGGCGAACTTGTGGATCTCGCGGACGATCTGCGCCTCGGCCGGCAGCGTCATGGTCAGGTACGGGCGCTTCCAGTCGCCCTCCACGCCCAGCCGCTTGAACTCGGTCGCCTGCACGTCCACCCAGTGCTGGGCGAACTCGCGGCACTCCGCGCGGAACTGGGTGATGGGAACCTCGTCCTTGTCCTTGCCCTCGGCGCGGTACTTCTCCTCGATCTTCCACTCGATGGGCAGGCCGTGGCAGTCCCAGCCGGGGACGTAGTTGGAATCCGTCCCCAGCATCTGGCGGGAGCGGACGATCACGTCCTTGAGGATCTTGTTGAGCGCGTGGCCGATGTGGATGTTGCCGTTGGCGTACGGCGGACCGTCGTGCAGGATGAATTTCTCACGCCCCTTGGACGTTTCGCGCAGCCTGGCGAACAGGTCCATGTCGGCCCAGCGCTTCAGCAGCTCGGGCTCCTTCTGGGGCAGGCCGCCGCGCATGGGGAAGTCGGTGCGCGGCAGGAAGACGGTCGATTTGTAGTCGCGGGTCATCGGGGTTCCTAAAGGACGAGACCGTCGGGCGGCGGCGCTCCGGCCCCCGACGCAGACATAGGGAAACGGTCCCGGCCCTCCTCAGAGAGCCGGGCCGGTAATTCGCGCCGGGCGCGACGGGACCCGCCACATCAGCATCATGGCGCCGGATATTAGCCGCGTGTGCGTTGCGGTCAAGGACGGCCGGCGGTTTCGCGCGCGAGGGGGGCTCGCGACGGGGGCAGCGACCATTCGCCCCACCCAGTTGATAATGATTATCATTGCGGACAAGGGTGACGTTGCGGCAGGGTCCCGCCTGTCCGCCCCGCGCCCTTCCGGAGTACCGCCATGTCCGCCTTCCTTCCCGCCGCCGCCGGCTTCCTGATCGTCGCCCTATCCGGTGCGGCGCTCGGCCAGCCGGGCGCGTTGCCCACGGTGGAGGCGCTGGGCGAGGCGCTGTTCTTCGACACCAACCTGTCGGCCAACCGGACGCAGTCCTGCGCCACCTGCCACAGCCCGGACGCCGGCTTCGCCGATCCGCGCGGCGCCGCCTCGCTGGGCGACGACGGCAGGTCGCTGGGCGACCGCAACGCGCCGACGGCGAGCTACGCCCGCTTCAGCCCGCCCTTCACCATCACCAAGGGCAAGGCGGTGGGCGGGCAGTTCCACGACGGTCGCGCGGCGACCTTGAAGGAGCAGGCCGGCGGGCCGCCGCTCAACCCCGGCGAAATGGGCATGAAGTCCAAGGCGCAGGTGCTGGAGCGGCTGAAGGAGAACCCGGCCTACGCCCGCGCCTTCCCGGCGCTGTTCGGCCCCGGCGTGCTGGACGACGCCGACACGGCGTACGACGCCCTGAGCGAAAGCATCGCGCGCTTCGAGCAGACCGACCTGTTCGCGCCCTTCGATTCCAAATACGACCGCCACCTGCGCGGCGAATACAAGATGACGCCGGAGGAGGATCTGGGGATGACCCTGTTCTTCTCCACGCAGTTCACCAACTGCAACCTCTGCCACCAGTTGAAGCCGATGCCGGCGGCGGAGAAGGAGACCTTCACCGATTACGAGTTCCACAACATCGGCGTACCGGTGAACGCCGAGCTGCGCGCCGCCAACGGCAAGGGCAAGCGCTTCGTCGACCACGGCCTGATGGAGAACCCGAAGGCGAAGGCCGCCGTCCAGGACGGCAAATACAAGACGCCGACGCTGCGCAACGTCGCCGTCACCGGCCCCTACATGCACAACGGCGTGTTCCGGGACCTGGAGACGGTCATCCGCTTCTACAACAAATACAACAGCACGGCGGATTCGGCGCAGGTCAACCCGGAGACCGGCAAGCCCTGGGGGCGGCCGGAGGTCGCCAAGACGCTGTCGCTCAAGGAACTGGAAACCGGGCCGGCGCTGGACACCAAGCGCATCAAGGCGCTGGCCGCCTTCCTGAAGACCCTGACCGACGCGCGCTACGAGCACCTGTTGAAGGAGTAACGGCGCCGGCTGAGAGCGGCTATTCGGCCGCGCTGGGCCAGTGGCTGCGCACTTTCCGCAACAACTCTTCGGCGCGCTCGGGGCTGGCATCCTTGGTTTCGACGCGGTCCCAGAACAGCTTGCCGAGCGTCTGCAAGACAGGCTCGCGCCGGTCATCGGCGATCTTTTCGATCGACAGACCCGCTTCCGATTCCATCGCATCGACAAGACCGAGCACCGCGCCGACGGCCTGCTCCCGCTCCGGCATGGCCGTGTCCGCCTTGAGCTGCTTGAGAAAGCTTTCCCGCTCGATGCGGTGGGTCAGGAGCCGTCTCGCCAGATACACCGCCTCGACCAGGAGGTGTCTGGGCAGCGGCGTGAAAAGGCGCTCGACGGTCTCGGCAACGGTCATCGCTTCTGCTCCAGCTTTAGAAGCTCGAAATGGGAGCGCGGAAGGTTCTCGGCAATGTACTCGATCGACAGCACGCTTGCACGGCTCTCGATCGGGGCGGGCCGCAGGTAAGGTTCGACCAGCGCATGGGGCATCACCATCATGAGCGGCTTGAAGTCCGCCAGCGTCGCTTGCGTGGCGATCAACGCGATCTCCTCGCGTTGCGCGGCCGTTATGGTGCCGCGGCGCAGATGGGAGTCCGCGCCGCGGATGATGCCCTGTCGGAGGCCTTCGATCTTCGCGCTGTGCCGGTCGTTGCGATCGATGTCGTTGTACAGAGTCCAGTAGATGTCGATCGGGTCCGATGACGGTGGTTGTGGAACGAAGAACCCGTCCTGGCCGCGTGCCGGCGCGCACCACGCGTAATGCAGGCCGTCATAATAGGTTTGCGCAATGCCGTACGCGAGCGTTGCGCATGTCGAGAAAAGGGTTAATGGAGGGCGCATACGCCGCCCTCAGTCCATCGTCGCCTTGCCGCCGTGCGCGGCCGACCAGTCGACCGGGGCGTGCAGGAACTTCTCCACCTCGTCCAGGGTGTTGGTGTCGAAATAGGCGTTCTCGCGCGCCACCTTCAGCACGTCCCACCACGTGCACAGCGCGTGCAGGCGCACGCCGATCTTCTCCATGTTGGTCTTCGACTGCGGGAAGATGCCGTAGTGGAAGATCACGAAGGTGTCGGTCACCTCAAGCCCGGCGGTGCGCAGGGCGGTGACGAAGTTTTCCTTGCTCTTGCCGTCGGTGGCGAGGTCCTCGACCAGCAGGGCGCGCTCGCCATCCTTCACCACGCCCTCGATCTGGGCGTTGCGGCCGAATCCCTTGGGCTTCTTGCGGATGTACTGCATGGGCAGGCCCAGGCGCTCGGAAATCCAGGCGGCGAAGGGGATGCCGGCCGTCTCGCCGCCGGCGATGACGTCGATGCTCTCATAGCCGCACTCGCGCTGGATCGTCGCCACGGCAAGGTCCATCAGCGCGGCGCGGGCGCGCGGGAAGGCGATGATGCGGCGGCAGTCGGTGTACACCGGGCTCGCCCAGCCCGAGGTGAAGATGAAGGGCTTCTCGGCGTTGAAGTGCAGCGCCTTGATCTCCAGGAGCAGCTTCGCCGCGGTGGCGGCGATCACGTCCTTGTCGGGGAGGGCGGCGAAATTGCTGGACATGGGCGGGCCTCAAAGGGTTCGCGGGGCGCGGATCGGCGAGTGCCCTGTGTAGCCGCTGCCCCGCGGAATCGCAACGCGGAGGTTCGGGATCACTTCGCCGGCAGTTTCAGCGCCACGCAGCGGGCGTAGACCTCGTTGCCGGTCATGTCCTGGTAGACGGCGACGAGCTGCGGCCGGGCGGCCTCGCACTGGGCGAAGCTGTCGAAGTCGATGGTCGTCGGGCCGCCGCGGCCGAGGATGAACAGCAGCAGGATGACGCGCTCGATCACGGCCGCCCCGATCATCGCCGCCCCCCTTTCATCGTCAATCCGCCGCCGGCCGGGACAGGGCGAGGCGCGCCGCGTCGGCGTCCAGGGCGATCTGCGCCTTCAGCGCGTCCAGCCCGGCGAACGTGCGCTCCGGGCGCAGGAAGTCGATGAGCTGCACGCGCAGGTGCTGGCCGTAGAGGTCGCCGGCGAAGTCGAACAGATGCGCCTCCAGCCGCTCCACCTGCCCGCCCACCGTCGGGCGGCGGCCGAGGTTGGCGACGCCGTCGTGCCACACCGTCGCCGGCCCGTGGTCGACACCGGCGCGCACGGCGTAGACGCCGAAGGCCGGGCGCAGGTACTCGCCCAGTTCCAGGTTGGCGGTGGGGAAGCCGATGGTGCGGCCGCGCGCGTCGCCGTGCTCGACCCGGCCCTCGATCTCCCACGGGCTGCCCAGCAGGTGCGCCGCCTCGCGCGGCTTGCCGGCCAGCAGCGCGTCGCGCACGCGGGTGGAGGAGTAGATGCCGCCGTGCGGGTCGGCCACCGGCCCCACGGTGGTGACGCCGAAGCCCAGCGTGGCGCCCAGCCGCTCCAGCAGGGCGGCGTCGCCCCGGCGGCCATGGCCGAACAGGAAGTCGTAGCCGCACACGGCGTGGCGGATGCCCAGGCCGTGCACGAGGTCCTCCTCGACGAAGTCCTCGGCGCTCTTGTGCAGGAAGCGGTCGTCGAAGTGGCGGACGAACATCAGCTCGACGCTCAGCGCCTCGACATGGCGGGCCTTGACGCGGAACGGCGACAGGCGGAAGGGCGGATCGTTGGGGCGGAACAGGCTGCGCGGGTGCGGCTCGAAGGTGACGACGCCGGTCTGCGTTCCCAGGTCGCGGGCGATTCGCTGCGCCTCGCCGATCACCGCCTGATGGCCGCGGTGGACGCCGTCGAAGTTGCCCAGCGCCAGGACGGCGCCCCGTGCGTCGGCGGGCAGGTCGGTGGTGTGTCGGAACAGTCGCATGGAAACGCCTCAAACGCAGCGGCCCGCCGGAAGGGCGGGCCACACCGCTGGGCGAGTATATAGACCAGCCCCGGCGCGCGGTAAACGCGCCGGCGCGGGTGCGTGCGTGCGGATCAGCCGCGCGAGGGGACCATGAGCATCGCCTCGCCTTCCAGGACCACGGTCTGGCCCACGGTGCAGACGGTGCGCATCATGACGCGGCGCTTCTCCGGCACGATCTCGGTGATGGTGGCGCGCGCGGTCACGGTGTCGCCTGAACGGACCGGCGCCTTGAACTTCAGCGTCTGCGAGATGTAGATGCAGCCCGGCCCCGGCAGCTTGGTGCCGAGCACCGCCGAGATGAAGCCGGCGGTCAGCATGCCGTGCGCGATGCGGCCCTGGAACATGGTGCCGCTGGCGTATTCCTGGTTCAGGTGCACCGGGTTGGTGTCGCCCGAAATGCCCGCGTACAGCACGATGTCGGCATCGGTGATGGTCTTGGCGTAGGCGGCGTTCATGCCGACGGTGAGATCCTCGAGGTAATAGCCGTCGAGTTCCTTCGAGATCTGACGAACATCGTCCATACGCGGCATTCCTTCTCCGTCGCGTGCGTTGCCGCAGCGCAAAATACGAATGGTGCGGCGCGGTATATGCGCTGCGGGATCATCATGACAATACGGCTCCAGGAAAAAAAAGGTAAATTTCAGTATGGTCGACCGAAAGACCCTTTCTTTGTCTCCGTCCGTACATCGCAGGTGCAAAACGGCCGAAACCAATGTCGGATCCGCGCGGGTGGGGGGTAGCTGACCGTCAGGGCAGGGGACGCGCCTGTCCGATGGTGGGGTGGCCCTGACCTTCGTCCTGGCGACTCGGATGAGCCCGTTCGTCGTGCCCCATTCGTCGTGGTTGACTTCCCGCCGGCCGGCACGAGGGTCAGGAGGGTGCCCCAGGTTGCCGTCGGAGGCCCCCCGCGCATGCCACACCGTTTCGCCCTGGTCACCGGGGCCTCTTCCGGCATCGGCGCGGCGTTCGCCCGCGCGCTGCCGGCCGACACCGGCCTTCTGGTCTCCGCCCGCGACGCCGAGGCGCTGACCGGCCTACGGCACGAGCTGTCCCGCCCCGGACGCACGGTCGAGGTGCTGGCCGCCGATCTCACCACCGATGCCGGGCGCGCCGCGCTGGTCGAAAAGGCGCGCACGCTGGAGGTCGATCTGCTGATCAACAACGCCGGGGTCGGCGCCTTCGGCCCGGTGCTGGAGAACCCGGAGGAAGCCGAGCGGCAGACCGTTGAGCTGAACGTCACCGCCGTCGCCGTGCTGACGCGCGCCCTGCTGCCGTCGATGATCGACCGCGCGGCGCGCGACAACCGGCGGGCCGGGCTGATCCTGGTGTCCAGCACCGCCGCCTTCCAGCCGGTGCCGTACCTCGCCACGTACAGCGCCACCAAGGCGTTCATCCTGTCCTATGGCGAGGCGCTGGCCGCCGAGCTGCGGCGCAAGCCGGTGGACGTGCTGGTGCTGTGTCCGGGCGCCACGCGCACGCGCTTCGGCGAGCGCGCGGGCTTCGCCGTCGGCTCGCTGCCCGGCGCCGCCGATCCGGACGACGTGGCGCGCGAGGGGCTGGCGGCGCTGGGCCGGCGCACGGTGCACGTCAGCGGCTTCGGCACCCGCCAGCTGCTGCGGCCCCTGCTGTGGTCGCGCCACGCCGCCACCGGCGGGCTGGGCACGCTGCTGTCCGTCTTCGACCGCGGCGGCCGTTATGGGCGAAGGCCGCGGCTGTAGGCCGTGGAGCAATATCGCCCCCGCCCGCCCGTGGGGCGGGGCGGGGGCGTGTGCCGTTCACTCGGCGGACGCGGTGGTGACGCCGGTGTTCTTGTTCCAGCGCAGCGTCAGCTTGGAGATCTTGCACAGGTTCAGGTCTTCCCACACGGCGGTCTCGCCGTCGTCATAGGTGACCTTCATGTCCCAGATGCAGGTCTTCGTCCCCTTGCTGAAGGACACGTCGAGCGATTCGCCGTTTTCCAGAACGTCGCGGCCGAGGACGTCCTCGTCCCAGCTGTTGTTGTTGGCTTCCGACACGTGGATGTTCTTGAAGGTATAGCCGGTCTTGTTGACGATCTTGAAGTCCTGATCGCCGGCGACGGCCGGAGACTGCACGAACGCGAGCGTCAGGGCAGCCGCGACCATCGCTGCCTTGATGTGGTTGAACGCCATGGGAATGCTCCGACGGATAGGAGGGAAGTGCATATACCTTTTGGCAGATACGCTGGCCGTGTCAATTCCCCGTCGCGCCGGCCCCTCGCACTGGACCCCGGCCGCCGGTGATGGTTCAATCCGCGCCGGCAGGCGGGCGGGAGGGATGATGGACCGGATCGTGGACCAGACTATGATGCGGCTGATGCCGGAGTTCGGCGGCATCGAGACGCCGGACGGGGTGCGGCTGCGCACCGCGCGCTGGCGGCCCGACGGCGCCGTGCGTGGCACGGTCACCCTGGTCACCGGCCGCGCCGAGTTCATCGAGAAGTACCAGGAGACGGCCGAGGCGTGGCTGGCGCGCGGCTTTCAGGTGTTCGCGCTGGACTGGCGCAACCACGGCCTGTCCGACCGGCCGCTGGCGAACCGGCAGAAGCACCACCTGCTCAGCTTCTCGACCCTGCGCGACGACCTCGCCTATGTCATCGACCATGTGGTGACGCCGGAGGCGGAGGGGCCGCAGGTGCTGATGGCGCATTCCATGGGCGGGCTGGTCGCCACGCTCTACCTGTCGAAATATCCCCAGCATTTCCGCGCCGCCGTGCTGTCGGCGCCGATGTACGCCATCAATCTGCGCAGCCTGCCGGTGCCCCTCGCCCGCGTGCTGGCCGAGGCGGCGTGCCTGTTCGGCGCGTCCACGTCGTACGTGCCGGGGCACGGCGACTACGATCCGGCCGAGGCGGCGTTCTCCCCCGACAACGTCATCACCAGCGACCCGCGCCGTTACGCCGCGTTCCACGGCCCCTATGGCGAGCGGCCGGAGCTGCGCGTCGGCGGCGTCACCTGGGGCTGGCTGCGCGCCGCGCTGCGCGCGTCGGTCGCTGTGCAGCGCAGCGTGCCGCTCGACGAGGTGCTGACGCCGGTCCTGCTGCTGAGCGCGCCGGAGGACAAGGTGGTCGATTCGCGGGCGCACCACGAGGTGGCCAGGCGATTCGGCCGCTGCACGCTGGTCGAGTTCCCGCAGGCCAAGCACGAGTTGCTGATGGAGTGCGACACCATCCGCGACGTGGTGTGGTCGGAGGTCGACGCCTTCCTGGCGGCGGCGCTGGCCTGACGCCACCTGAACGAGGACCCGCCATGCCCGATTTCTGGAGACAGTCCGGCTACCACCTGCTGACCCGCGACGCCGACGGGCATCTTGTGGTGACCGACGACTTCCTGCGCGCCTATCTGCAGCGGCCGGAGATGGCGCCGGTGGCGGAGAGCTGCGCGGCCGAGCGCGCGCTGTACGACCACCTGCTGGAGGAGCCGCGCCGGACGGTGGCCGAGGCGGAGGTGGCGGCGCTGGCCGATCCGGACGCGGTCGAGAACTGGCGGGTCTGGCTGGGCTTCCGCGACCGGCTGCTGGCGGCGGGCACGCTGGAGGGCTGCTATCTGCGCCTGTTCCAGGACGGCGCGCGGGGCGTGCCGTCGCTGTTCATCGACCAGCTCGCGCACGCCATCCTGCGCGGCATCCTGGACGAGACGCCGTCGGGGCTGCGGGCGCGGGCGGCGGAGCTGTTCTTCCGCCAGCAGACGGTGTCGGTGGAGGGCGGGCGCGTGCGCCTCGCCGACGCCGAGACGGTGGCGATGCACGCCACCACCGGCGGCTTCGGCAGCCTCGGCCGGCTGGTGGTCGAGGCGGGGACGGCGCCGCGCTCGGTCGAGCTGGACATCCTGGACGAGACCAGCCACCACGCCTATTGGGGCCGCGACGAGCGGTACGACACCGTGCTGGACGTCACCTTCGCGGCGGCCGGGCTGGACGCGCTGGCGCGCGTGCTGGAGCGGTGGGTGGCCCACTTCCTGGGCGCCAAGGTGTCGATCCAGCCGGTGCAGACGATCCGGGACGAACGCTGGGTGTGGCACGTCGGGCTCGACGCCGAGGGCACGGCGATCCTCAACGACCTGTACCGCGGCGCCGAGGTGGAGGAGGAGCGGCTGGCCCGCGTCCTGGCGCTGTTCCGGCTGGAGTTCGCCGACCCCGCGGCGATGCGCACCGATCTGGCCGGGCGCCCGGTCTACCTCGCCATGGCGATGACGCCGGAGCGCACGCTACGCCTCAAGCCGCAGAACCTGCTGGTCAACCTGCCGCTGGCGCCGGTGTCCTGACCGGCGGTTCGGCCTTTCGGCGGTGAGACACATTGCCGCCTTGGTGGGGTGTGGCCGCACGCCATAATGACCACAATAAAAATGCGGTCTTCCGGGGCCGCCCAACGGGGGACGCCCACCATGCACGCCAAGACGATGAAGGCCACCGAACCGCGCTGGGACACGGTGGCGTGGCAGGACAGTTTCGGCGTCGGCCACGCCGACATCGACGCCGACCACAAACGCCTGTTCGAGCTGTTCAACGAGTTCGTCACCGCGGTGAACGACAACCGCGCGGATTCGGACATCGAGAGCGTGCTGGTCGACCTGCTGGAGTACACCGACCATCACTTCGACCGCGAGGAGCGGCTGATGCGCGAGCACGGCTACCCCGACTACGCGACGCACAAGACCATGCACGACACCTTCGTGCGGCAGGTACACGACGTGAACAACGCGCTGGACGCCGGCGGCGAGCAGGGGGCGTTCGTGCTGGGCTTCCTGGGAAAATGGCTGTCCGGCCACATCCTGGGCGTCGACAAGAAGCTGGGCGCCTACCTGCGCGAGCGCGGCGTCGGGGCGGTGTGAGGGAGAGCACCTCGCGACGGGGCAGGGGAGAAGGACACGGATGCACACGGATGCCGGCGGGGCCGGCGCACGGATGGACACGAATTATTTTTATCCGTGTGCATCCGTGTTTCCATCCGTGTGCATCCGTGTCTCAAAGCCGCTTTTTCACCGCGCGTGCTCCGATTGCCCGAGCGTGAAGCCCCACCTCCCCATCCTTGACCGTGCGGCACCCCGGCCTTA
>DASWVP010000576.1:0-4108 GCA_036401175.1 Azospirillum sp.
CCCTCCCCCGCTCTCAGCGGGTCCAAAGGACCCGCCTGTCGCGTCAGCCGGATCAAAGATCCGGCGAGAGCGCAGTGGGGGAGGGATGGGGTGGGGCCCGACGACGAGACTTCGTCGGCCACCGACACTCCGGCTCCGTCCCATTTTCTTAGCCGCAGGCGAAAAATCCAACGTCTTCGCCTTGGCGGCAACGTTGGGTTTTCGCTGACGCTTAACCCAACCTACGATCTACGGTGCGGCGCCCTGAAGCTCCTGCACGCGCTGCGGGTCGAGGTTGAGGCGGGCGGCGAGGTATTGCAGGTAGGAGCGCTCGGCCGCCGTGTCCGCGTCGATGGCGAGGGTGGAGGCGAGGAAGACCTGCTCCGCCGTCTCGGCGTCGCGCACGTCGCGCACCAGCGCGTCGATCGACTGCGGGGCGGCCAGTTCGCGTTCCAGCAGGCGACGCTCCTCGGGGCCGGCGCCGGCGTCCTCGGCCCGGCCGAGGATGCGCGAACGTTCGTCGGCGTCGATCACCCCGTCGGCCGCCGCCGCGGCGACCATGGCGCGGATCAGCAGCAGCGCCTTGGGGTCGTCCACCGCCGTCTCGGGCGCGGCCCGCTGTTCCGGGCGCAGCATGCGCGACAGGCGGTCGCCCAGCGACTCCTCGCCCTGGCGCGCCTGGGCTTGGCTGGATGTGCCGCCCATGGCAGGCCCAGCGCCCGCCTGGGCCTGCGGCGGGTTCCTGCCCTGGTAGTCCTGATAGGCCTTGTAGGCGAGGTAGCCGAGCGCCGCGAGGCCGGCCGTCTGGCGGAAGCCGCCCCGGCTGGACCCGCCGCCCAGCCCGAAAGGCGACGCCCCGAACGCCGGGCCGCGCCGGCTGCGCCCCGCCATCCCGGTGGCGAGCATGGTGCCGAGGAGACCGGTGAGATTCGCCATGATGGATCCTCCTGCTGCGTTGCCCCATGCCAACAGCGGCGGTTGGGCGGCGTTGCGGAAGGTTCGCCTTTCCTGCCGGAGGCTATGGCGAGGTGAGTGAACATCCGGCCGCGTGCGCCGTTCCCTCTGGCAGTCGGAACCGGGGGACGCGGGCATGGCCGCCACGGACATGGATTTCGTCGCGGACACGCGCGGCGCGCTGGTTCACGCCGCGGAGCTGGTCACCAGCGGCATCGAGGCGACGGGCATCGCCGTCATCGTGCTGGGGGCGCTGATCGCCAGCGCCATGTTCCTGCGCGACGGCTTCGGCGGGGCGGGCTGGGCGGCGGCGTACGAGCGTTACCGGGCCAGCCTCGGCCGCGGCATCCTGCTGGGCCTGGAACTGCTGGTCGCGGCGGACATCGTCGGCACCGTGGCGGCACCGATGGACATCCACACCATCGGCGTGCTGGCCATCGTCGTGCTGATCCGCACCTTCCTCAGCTTCTCGCTGGAGGTGGAGATCAAGGGACGCTGGCCCTGGCAGGAGCAACGACGGCACCAGCCGCGCACGGGCGAGGCGCCGCCATGAACGACCCGCAGCCGCCGCAGCAGCCGGACAGCGCCGACCGGCGCACGCAACTGGCCGCCGACCGCACGGTCTTCGCCGCCGAGCGCACCTACGCCGCATGGGTGCGGACCGGGCTGGCGGCCATGGCAAGCGGGGTCGGCGCCAAGAAGCTGCTGGAAGGCGTCATCCCGGAATGGGGGATCTGGGCCGTCGGCACCATCCTGGTGGCGTTCAGCGCCTTCTGCTTCGGCGCAGCGGTCTGGCGCCAGGTGTACTCCGGACCACCGCCGCCCCACCCCGACACGCCGCGCATCCCGCCGGTGGCGCTGATCGCCGTCAACGGCTTTTTGATGCTGGTCGCGCTGAGCGCGCTGGTCAGCATCTGGTTCGGCCGGACGGGCGGCGATTAACCCCCTCGCCGCCGGAACGCCGCCGCTTTACCCTGTGTTGCAGACAAGGACACGAAGGGGGGAGGACGTCATGAAGGTGGGCGTGGTGGGCGCGGGCGCGGTCGGCAGCACGGCGGCCTTCGCCATGGTCATGGAGGGCGCCGCCAACGAGATCGTGCTGGTCGACGGCAACGCGACGCTGGCGCTGGCCCAGGCGCACGACATCGCGCACGCGGTGCCCTTCGCGCACGCCACGCTGGTGCGGCACGGCGATTTCGCCGAACTGGCCGGGGCCGGCATCGTCGTGCTGGCGGCCGGCGTCGGGCAGAAGCCGGGGGAGACGCGCCTGCAGCTGCTGGAACGCAACGCCCGCGTCTTCGCCGACATCATCCCCAAGGCGCTGGCGGCGGCGCCCGACGCCATCCTGCTGGTCGCCACGAACCCGGTCGACGTGATGACGCAGGTCGCCACGCGCATCTCCGGCCTGCCGCGCGCGCGGGTCATCGGCTCCGGCACCATCCTCGACACCGCGCGCTTCCGCGCGCTGCTGGGGGCGCGGCTGGGGGTGACGCCGAAGTCGGTGCACGCCGCCGTGGTCGGCGAGCAGGGTGATTCGGAGGTGCTGCTGTGGTCGGGCGCCATGGCCGCCGGGCTGCCGGTGGACGCCTTCGCCGCGCAGACCGGCCGGCCGCTGACCGACGCGGACCGCGCCGCCGTCGACGACGGCGTGCGCCGCGCCGCCTATCGCATCATCGAGGGCAAGGGGCACACCGCCTTCGGCATCGGCGGCGGCATCGCCCGGCTGGTCACCGCCATCGGCGGCGACGAGCGGGCGGTGTACACCTGCTCCATCCTCAACGACACGGTGGCCGGCGTGCCGGACGTGGCGCTGTCGCTGCCGCGCGTGCTGGGGGCCGGCGGCGTGCTGGCGACGGTGATGCCGGAGCTGTCGCCCGACGAGGCGGCGGCGCTGAAGCGCAGCGCCGAGATCCTCAAGGAGGCGGCGGATTCGGTGGAGGGCCGGCTTTAGACGGCGCGGGCGACGACCAGAACCATGTGGCCGATCCAGGAGGACGGCAGCGCCCCGGCCACCAGCCGGCCCAACCGGTTCAGCCGCGGCGAACGGCATTGATCGTAGCGGCCCAGAAGCCGCCCGAAGATCTGGTAGAGCCGGTCCGCCTGATAAAGGACATGGACGGATTCGATGGCGAAACCCGCCCGTTCCACCATTCGGGCGATCTGCGCCGTGGTGAAACGGTATTCGTAGAACTCCCGGCCGGCATCGCGGCTGAACCGGTACTTGACGGCGAAGCCCGGCCGCCGGTCGGAACGGACGGTTTTCAGCCGCTGCTGCTCCGCTTCGCGTGAATAGCCGATCTTCGGCTTTCCCAGAAAGCGGCGTATGGCATCGCTTCGGTACGCCCGATAGAGGACCGCGTCCTTCAGGCGTTCGAACCAGAACGACGCGTTGGCGTGCGGAACGGTGAGCAGCATGACGCCGCCCGGCTTCTGCACCCGCCGCATTTCCGCCAGCGCCTGTTCCGAGCCATAGAACATGTGTTCGATCACGCCCAGCGACAGCACCGCATCGAAACGGCCGTCGTCGTACGGCATATGCTCGACGCTTCCGTGATCGAAGCGGATGTCCGGCCACACCGAACGGAAGCGGTCGACGTCGGCGCGATTCAATTCGATCCCCGTTACGTCGTACCCCCGGTCGGTCAGCGCCTTCAGCCACCGGCCGGACCCGGCACCCGCCTCCAGGACGGCCGCTCCTTTGGGCACCCTTGCCTCGACGATCGGGGAAAGCTCGTCCTCGTCACAACCGGCCACGAAATCCAGCAGATTCCGTTCTGAAAAATCGAAAAGGACGGTGTTCGGAATCGAGTGATCTGACATGCAAATCCCAGTCGTCTTTTAAGAAGGTGCGTCGGTCGGCCGAATTTCCGCATCGCCAATATCATTCGGGCGGGGCATCGACATGATGATGCCGTCGCCACGTCCGCGTGCAATTATCCTAATGCCTTGGTTATCGCGTGTCCAGCCGTGCCGGGGGAAACAGAAGCCCCATCACATCCGCAGGCGGGCGGCGATCGCCTGCATGTGGGCGACGGCCTGTTCCTGGCGGCGTTGCGCCGCGATGAGGACGGATTCGTCGGACGTGCGCGCGGCGATGTCGGCGAGCAGTTCCGACAGCTCGGCGCACGGCGCCAGAGCCGCGCGCAGCAGGTCGGACCCGGCGGCCGGCGGGGCC
>DASWVP010000577.1:0-6717 GCA_036401175.1 Azospirillum sp.
CGCTTCTTCGGGTTGCAGATGGGCGCCGGGCGCGCCGACCTGGACCGCGTGCCTGTGCCGCCGTCCTTCACCGACCTGGGCGGGGATCTCGGCGATTTCGCCGACACGGCGGCGGCCATGGCCGGCCTCGACCTCGTCATCAGCTCCTGCACGGCGCCGGCGCATCTGGCCGGGGCGCTGGGCGTGCCGGTGTGGGTGCTGCTGGCCCACGCGCCGGACTGGCGCTGGCTGCTGGACCGCGCCGACAGCCCCTGGTACCCCACCGCCCGCCTGTTCCGCCAGCACCGCGCCGGCGACTGGACCGACGTCGTCGGGCGGGTGGCGGCGGCGTTGCGGGAGTTGGCGGAGTGTTGACGTTGGGTTTTCGGCTGACGCCTCAACCCAACCTACGGCGGCGTCGTAGGTTGGGTTGAGCGCAGCGAAAACCCAACGGCAAACGCTACTCCACGAAGCGCGGCGCGGTGAGGAGCTGGTCGAGGGGGACGAAGCGGTTGGCCGCCTTCGCGGCCTCGTCCTTGTGCACCTTGAAGGTCTTCTCGGCGACGCCGCTGGACGCCACGAAGTCGTGGTAGGCGCGCGTCAGGTGGGCGCGGTAGCGCTCGGCCAGCCCGGCGTCGTCGGTGATGCCCTCCAGCCCGGTGTCGGCGTTCAGGTAATCGTGAAAGCGCTGCAGGATGTGCAGGCGGTTCACGTGCACCACGCGCTGCTCGTAGGGAACGTCGAGGAAGCGCAGGAAATCCTCCGCCGTCTCCATGTCGTCCAGCTCGTCCTTGAAGCTCATCGCAGCGTTCCTTCCATGGGTTTCGCCGTCTCGCAGGCGTCCTGGCCGCAGACGTTGCCGCAGCTGTCGCACACCACGCCGGTCAGCGGCGCCAGTTTCAGCGCCTCCTCGGTGGTGTGGGCTTCCAGCCGGGCCTCGATGCGGTTGATGTGGTCGATCAGGCAGGATATCGCCTTGCCGACCGGGTCGGGCATCAGGTGGTGGTCGAGGTCGAAGCCGGCGGCGTTGACGGCGCGGCGCTGCGCGGCGGGCTGCACGATGCGGCCGGGGATGCCGACCACCGTCATGCCGTCCGGCACGTCCTTGGTGACGACCGAGTTGGCCCCCACCCGCCCGTTCGCGCCCACGGTGATGGGGCCGAGGATCTTGGCGCCGGCCCCGACCAGCACGCCGTCGCGCAGCGTCGGGTGGCGCTTGCCCTTGTTCCAGGTGGTGCCGCCCAGCGTCACGCCGTGGTAAAGCGTCACGTCGTCGCCGACCTCCGCCGTTTCGCCGATGACGACGCCGGCCCCGTGGTCGATGAAGAAGCGCCGGCCGATGCGGGCGCCGGGGTGGATGTCGATGGCGGTCGCCGCGCGCGACAGGTAGGCCAGGAACCGTGCCGTCCACTTGAACCCGCGCCGCCACAGCGCGTGCGACACCCGGTGCGCGATCAGCGCGTGCACGCCGGGGTAGCAGGTCAGCACCTCCCACCGCGTGCGCGCCGCCGGGTCGCGGTCGAACACGCAGGCCACGTCTTCGCGCAGAAGGCGGCCGATGCCGGTGCTTTCGGCGGACGGGGCGGCGGCGATGGCCTGCTGCATGGCGGCGGCCTCCCGGTTACGGTTGCGGCGCGAGGTCGTGCAGGAAGCCGCGCAGCTCCTCCGCCGTCGGCGCCCGCTTGGCGCTGGTGGCGAAGACGCGCACCCGGCCCAGGATGGCGCGGGCGGTGGTGTCGTCCACCTCCTGTCCGATCCGGCTGTAGGCCAGCTTCACCGCCGAGGTGCCGGAATGCTTGCCCAGCACGATGCGGTGTTCCCGCCCGACGTCGGCGGGGTCGAAGTTCTGGTAGGTGCGGCGGTCGCGCAGCAGGCCGTCGACGTGGATGCCGGCCTCGTGCGTGAACACGGCGTCGCCGACGATGGACTTGTTGACTGCCACCGGCCGGTTCGACGCCGCCTCGACCAGATCGCTGATGGCGCCGAGCGCGCGGGTGTCCACGCCCGTCTCCATGCCGTACAGCACCTTGGCCGACACCACCACCTCCTCCAGCGGCGCGTTGCCGGCGCGTTCGCCCAGGCCGTTGACGGTGGTGTTGACGTGCGTCGCCCCGCCCAGCACGGCGGCCAGCGAGTTGGCGTTGGCGAGGCCCAGGTCGTCGTGCGCGTGGATCTCGATTTCCAGGTCGGTGGCGGCGCGCAGCCGCTCGATCGCCGCGCGGGTCTGGAAGGGGTCGAGCACGCCCAGCGTGTCGGCGAAGCGGAAGCGGCGGGCGCCGGCCTGCTGCGCCACGGTGGCGGCGGTGATCAGGAAGTCCATATCGGCGCGCGAGGAATCCTCGCCGCCCAGGCTGACCTCCACCCCGGCGTCGCGCGCCTTGCGGATCATGCGGTCGATCTCCGCCAGCGCCCAGTCGCGCGAGCGGCGCAGCTTGCGGGAAATCTGGATGTCCGACACCGGCATGGACAGGTTGACGAAATCCACGCCGCAGCTCAGCGCCGCCTCCAGATCGGCGTCGTGCATGCGGCACCACACCATCAGCCGGGCCTGGAGACCCAGGGCAGCGACGGCGCGGATGCCGTCGCGCTCCTCCTCGCCCATGGCGGGGATGCCGATCTCCAGCTCGCCCACCCCGGCGGCGTCGAGCGCGCGGGCGATGGCGATCTTCTCATCCAGCGTGAAGGCGACACCCGCCGTCTGCTCGCCGTCGCGCAGCGTGGTGTCGTTGATCGTGACGGAAGCGGTCTTCGGCATGGTGAGCACTCCTCCTTGCCCCCTCTCCCCAACCCCTCTCCCGCAAGGGGAGAGGGGCTTTCGGGTGCATGCCCTGCTCCCCTCTCCCCTCGCGGGAGAGGGGCTGGGGGAGAGGGGGATCGTTCACGAATAGACGGGCGCGAATTCCTTGGCCGGTGCCTGTCCCGACCAGTAGGGCGACAGCTTGCGCAGCCGTTCGATGATGCTGGGCACGACGGCGATCACCGTGTCGATCTCCGCTTCCGTCGTCTCGCGCGACAGGGAGAAGCGCGTGGCGCCGTGCGCGGCGGTATACGGCACGCCCATCGCCCGCATGACGTGGCTGGGCTCCAGCGAGCCCGAGGTGCAGGCCGACCCCGACGAGGCGGCGATGCCGTGCTCGTTCAGCAGCAGCAGGATCGCCTCGCCTTCGATGTACTCGAAGGCGACGTTGCAGGTGTTGGGCAGGCGCAGCTCCGGGTTGCCGGTGACGAAGCAGTTGGGCACCCGCGCCAGCAGCGCCTGTTCCAGCTTGTCGCGCAGCGCCCGCACGCGGGTGTTCTCGTCCGACATGTGGTGCAGCGCCATTTCCGCCGCCGCGCCCAGCCCGACGATGGCCGGCGCGTTCTCCGTGCCGGCGCGGCGCGAACGCTCCTGGTGGCCGCCGCGCAGCATCGGGCGGAAGCGCGTGCCGCGCTTGACGTACAAGGCGCCGATGCCCTTGGGCGCGTGCAGCTTGTGGCCGGACAGCGACAGCATGTCGATGGCCGAGTCCGCCAGCTTCATCGGGATCTTGCCCACCGCCTGCACGGCGTCGGTGTGGAACAGCGCGCCGACCGCCTTCGCCATCACCGCCAGCTCCTCGACCGGGAAGAGGGTGCCGGTCTCGTTGTTGGCCCACATGATGGAGACGATGGCGACGTTCTCCGACAGGGCCGCCTTGTAGGCGTCCATGTCCAGGTTGCCCTTGCCGTCCACGCCGATGCGGTGGACGGTGAAGCCCTTCTTCTTCTCCAGGTAGTCGCACAGGCTCAGCACCGCCGGGTGCTCGACCACGCTGGTGATGATCTCGCGCTTCTTGGGGAAGGCTTCCAGGGTGGACAGGATGGCGGTGTTGTCGCTTTCCGTGCCGCCCGAGGTGAAGACGATCTCGCTGTCGTGCGCGGCGCCCAGCAGCGCCTGCACCTGCTGGCGCGCCCATTCGATCTTGCCGCCCACCGCGGCGCCGAAGCCGTGCATGGACGACGGGTTGCCGAAGTGCTCGGAGAACAGCGGCAGCATCTCGGCCAGGACCAGCGGATCGACGCGGGTGGTGGCGTTGTTGTCCAGGTAGATGCCTTTCGTCATGGCCTTACGCCTCCGCCTTCATGAGGGAGGCGGGCTTGACGCGGACGAACTCGCCCAGCTTCTCCACCAGCTTCATCTGCACGCCCATCATGGTGCCGGCCGACTGCGAACAGCCCGAACAGGCGCCGCTGAGCCGCACGTAGATGTCCTTGCCGTCGATATCGACCAGTTCGACGTCGCCGCCGTCCTTCTGGATCGACGGGCGGATCTCGTCGATGGCCAGCATGATCGCCTGCATGCGCTGCACGTTGGTCATCTTGGACGGGGCCGGCGCCGCCTTCGGCGTCAGCGGCTTGATGGCGTCCAGGCCGACGGTGCCCGGCGCGTGCGCCTTGGGCTTGGTGGCGGTCTTCGCCATCACCGCCTCCAGCACCTCCTCGATCTTCTCGTGGCAGGTCTGGCAGGAGCCGCCGGCCTTGGTGTAGTGCGTCACCTCTTCCAGCGTGGTCAGGTTGTTGACCGTCACGGCGCGCTCGATCATCGCGGCGTCGATGCCGAAGCACTTGCAGATCAGCTCGCCTTCCTCGTGGTCGTCTTCCCACGCCTCGCCCTTGAAGTTGGCGATGGCGGCGCGCAGCGCCTCGGCGCCCATGACCGAGCAGTGCATCTTCTCGGGCGGCAGACCGCCCAGGTATTCGGCGATGTCGCGGTTGGTGAGCTTCAGCGCCTCGTCCACCGTCTTGCCGATGATCATCTCGGTCAGCGCCGAGGAGGACGCGATGGCCGAACCGCAGCCGAAGGTCTGAAAGCGCGCGTCCTCGATCACGTCGGTGTCGGGGTTCACCTGCATCATCAGCTTGAGCGCGTCGCCGCAGGTGATCGAGCCGACCTCGCCGACCGCGTTGGCGCTGTCCAGCACGCCCGAGTTCTTCGGGTTGAAGAAGTGTTCCTTGACCTTGTCGGTGTAGTTCCACATGGCGCTCTGCCTTTCCGGGATACGGCGTGCCCTGGGCGGGATGACGGGGGCGGTCGGCGATCAGTGCGCGGTGGTGCCGCAGCCCGACGCCGTGGGCGTCGCGCAGCTTCCCGACGAGAACGACTTGCCGCACCCGCACGAACCGGTGGCGTTCGGGTTCTCGAACTTGAAGCCGGCGCCTTCGATGCCTTCCACGAAATCGACGACCACGCCGGCCAGCAGCGGCTGGCTCGCCTCGTCGATGAACACGCGCACGGCGCCGAACTCGAAGACCGCGTCGCCTTCTCCGGCGTCCGCTTCCAGGCCCATCTGGTACTTGTGGCCGGCGCAGCCGCCGTCCGTCACCGCGATGCGCAGCCCCTTGGCCGCGGGCGTGTTGCCGGCCAGAACCCGCTCCAGGGTGGCTACGGCGCTGGGCGTCAGGGTCACCATCTCCGCCATCTCCTTGGCTGGTGAAAATCGCTGAGCACCGATGAAGCACGTTCCGTGCCAGTCTGTAAGGCGCTGATTTGCAAGGATTGTCATGTTTCGACGCGGGCGCGGCTGACGCCTTCGCGACAAAGCCCCGTGTCGGATTCTCGACAGATGCGGCGCAATGCCGCAGGGGCTTGCCGCGACCGGCGGCCGGACCACTTGCGCCCTTCATGGCGCGCGCGGCCTTGGGCTCGGCGCGGCGCCGAGACGGGGGACTCCATGGAACGACCGATCGAGTTGCGCATCCCCGATGGCCGCATGGCCTTCGGCGACGTGCCGGAGCACATCGACCAGCGGTTGCAGGCGGCGGTGGCGGCGCGCGGCGAGCCGAAGCTTTGCGAGGAACTGCTGTGGGAGGCGCACCAGCTGGGGCCGCGCGTGCTGCCGGTGTTCTACGCGCTGTACAAGTTCTATTTCAGCAAGCTGCGCCTGGACGACGCCGAGCGCGTCGCGCTGATCGGCCTGGACGCGGCGGCGGTGCAGGGCGGCTATCCGGCCGACTGGCGGGCGCTGACGCCGGACAGCGCGGACTGGACGGCGTCGGGCACGGCGCGCTTCACGCTGTTCACCCTGAAGGCGCTGGCCTTCATCTCGCTGCGCCGGCGCAACGCCGCCCAGGCCGCCGCGATCCTCGCTAGACTGGCCGAAATCGACCCCGCCGACCACGTCGGCTGGCGCGTGGTCGCGGCGCTGGCCAAGGAGGACGGCGAGGAGGAATAGGCGGAAGGTTAATGATCCGCTTCCCGGCCTTGTGACAAATCACGGACGCCAACGAAGCGCGACCGGGCCGAATGCGGTCCGGACGGTCCACAACCCTTCATCCTTCTGAGTTTTTCTTCGCCTCGCGAACGGGTTACTCCCTTCGCGGATACGAAAAGAGCGTCTTGCACCCACAATTACCGGTAGTGCCGTGGCGTCGCCGAGGCTTACGCTTCGCTACGATACGTTGAGCATCCGCTCGACGGGGCCTAAGCCACGGGGGGACTCATGGCCAACGTTTACGGCACGAACGCCAACAACAGCCTTTATGGAACCAGCGGCAACGACGCCATCTACGGCTATGGCGGCAACGACCGCCTTTACGGATACGGCAACGCCGACCGGTTGTACGGCGGCGACGGCAACGACACGCTGGACGGCGGCACGTCGGGCTATGGCGACAGCCTGTGGGGCGGCAACGGCAACGACCATTACATCATCTTCAACGCCAACGACCGGGTCTATGAATCCGCCGGCGGCGGGTACGACACCATCGCGGCGCCGATCA
>DASWVP010000578.1:0-3709 GCA_036401175.1 Azospirillum sp.
CGGCGATCCTGTGGCACCGCCGCGCCGACGGCCCACCGGGCCCTGCCCAGCGCGCGACAAGCGCCCTGCGCCTGTTCATGGCCACGCGGGGCCGCCCGACGCGCCTGCCGCTGGCCATCGACCAGGCGGCGGCACCGGTGCTGCGCCAAGCGCTCGCGACCCTGCCGCCGACGCGGCCACGCCCGCTGCCGCCCGAGGTCGAGCACGGGCTCCAGCGGGTCGCTGAGGCCATCCAATCCCTGCGGTGCGGCTTGGTCAGCGAGGACGGCCTGCACGGGCTGGTCGACACCAGCGCCATCCTGATGGCGCGCCTGCGCGAGACCGACCGCCTGGGCGGCGAGGCCGCGGCGGCCGCGCGCCGCGGTGCTGCGGAAGGTCTGGGCGAAGCCCTCAAGGGGCGGGGCACCGAACTCGCGCGTGACCTGCCCGCCGACGACGCCAAAGAGATCCTTGATCTCATCAGGCCGCTGGCGGCAGAGGACGCTCGCCTGCACCCGCTGACCCACCTGCTGGCGGCTCTGGAACGGGCCGCTATGCCGCCCAGAAGCCGCGGTCTGAGCCGATGAACGGCGCAGGCTCCAGGGGTGGCCTGTGTGAAACCGTTTACGCTTCGTAGCCCTCCAGCTTGCGAGATCTTGGAGGCGCTTGGCATGTCGGTTGCGCTCGGACCTGAGCGCGCGCTGGGCGCCCTCACCAGGGTGCCACCGCGCGCTGCCTTCGGCGCCGGAGGCGGTCCTGTGGCAGCGTCCTACGTCCTGGCGTGGACGCCATCCTGAACGGTGCTGACGAGCTGAAGGACCCACACTTCGTGCGCGCCGACACCGACCCCAGCGTCGAGCAGGTGTTCGCCGACGTCGGCATGGTCCTGTGGCGCGGCTCCGCCGCGACCTTTCCCGAGGCGGAGACAAGACCTGCGGTGGCGCCGGACGACTGGCGGCGGGTCCTGGCGCTGGCCCGCACCGTGCCCGAGCTTAACCCCGAAACCAACGCCGACGGCGCCGCCGACCGGGCCCGCCGCGGCCGGAGCATCCGCGGTCTCCGGGACGAGACGCTTGAGCACGAGGCGGACGGGATGGTTGCCGCGCCGCATTCCGCGAGGCCGACGAAGAGCGCGTCGCCGCGGTCGGCGCCGTCGTCGGGGCGGCCGTCGGTGCACGGGCGCCGTCGCGGCAACCGGGTGCTGTCCGGTGACTACCAACCATCGGATCCGCCCGCGTTCTCATCCTACCCACCCCGCAGCCGACCGGTGGAGAGCCGACTGGACAAGGCTGGCTCTCCACCAACAGCCCTCAGACGGCGGGATTCTGTTCTCGTCGCGCGGCCGTTACCCTCAGAGAACCGGTTACCCGCGGCATGGTCACAGCAGCGCGCGACGCGCGCCCGTCTCGGACCGGGCGGAGCCCCCCACGCGGGAGCGCGCCGCTTCACGGCCTCCAATGGGTGTTCCTGCCCCATCGCGGGAGTTCCGTCCTCCAGCCGCAGGGTCGCGTCCCGCGACCATCGGTGCGCATGGTCGGCCGTCCACATGGCGCTCGGCACTCGGCCCACCTTCAGGGATGGGTTCATCCGGGACCAGGTGCTTGTCGACGGCAAGGGCGAAGCGGCGCTTCGGTTGGTGGGGCCGTACGCTTCGGGACCGGCGCGTTCCGCGCCGAGGCGGTGAGCCACCTCCGGCGAACAGAACCCCGTGCAGAGGGCGCTGGAGCCATCCAGGAGCGGGATTCCTCTCCAAGACGGCCCCGACATCATTCAGGGACAGACCCGTGCTCAGCGGCCGCGTATTCGCGCTCAAAGGGCATGCGAGCGGCACGGCGGACACGGTCGTCTCCGGCGTGAGGGCGGAGGCACCACGGTGGTCCGTCCTCAACGGGGGAAACGGCCAATCCAGGGGAGTGACATAAATCCCCAAGGGGCACATGCAGTCCATCGGATCACGTCGTCCGGAACCCCGGTCCCCTTATATTATACTTTGTCGAGGATGCATCGCGTAAGCCTTGGATTTTTCACGCTAATCCAGGATGAGATTCGGCACTGGTGCAAGGTGCGGCACCGCTCAAAGGGCTTCGGTGCCGTGCGGGGGCCGGTGTCATCGGCAGGCTGTCGGCAATGCCTCAGGGACATGAGCAGTCCATCGGATCACGGAGTCCAGTGGGTCTCGGCTCCCATTAATTATACTTTGGAAGACAGGTATCGAAGAAGCTCTTGTTCCAAAACGTTTTTCAGGAACGGGATTTCCCGGTGATGCAGGCGTTGCCCTTGCGCTCGGCCGACCCGTGACGCACATCGGTTAAGCTGGAGCGTGACGTCACGCTGGAACGCGGGAGGACCCCATGACGCTGGTCGAGTACAGGAACCTGGTCGGCCACGTCCGGGCGCTGATGACGACGATTGAGATGGGTCTTGCGGGCGAGCCGTTCTTCTGGACCGAAGCCGAGCGGCGGGCCAACACGAGGGCCTTGGCGGTGCTGAAGCTGAGCATGCACACGGCGCGCGGCGTCGCCAAGCGGGGGCTGACGCTCAAGCGCGGTGTGCAGCCCGTCGGCGGGGTGCAGGTGGGCGAGCCGATCGGCAGGCTCGATGATTTGTACCTGGTCCCCGTGCAGACCAAAGGGGGTGATGCGGTGAGCATCTCGCCGTCCGCCCTGACGGCCCGGTTCAACGTCCGGCGGCAGATCCTGGACACTCTGGACAAGGGGCTCGATGGGGATCGGTTCGTGTGGTCGGACGGCGAGCGCAGCAACTACATCGCCATCCTGCACCAGTTCGGCATCCAGCTCGTCACCGCGACCGAGGCCAAGCGGCGCGGCCATCGCGTGACCGGTTGTCCGGTCGGCGAGGCCTACTTCAAGGCTCCAGCGTCCCGCTACGCCAACGTCTACATTTTCGGGGTGCAGACGTGTGAGGACGAGCAGGCGATGGCGGCTGCCGCCCGCCGCGCCGCCAGGGACGCCCGATACGGCTACCAGGAGGCGTGACCATGGCGGCCGCCCCCAATGATCCGGGGCCCCTCAACCGGTTGCGGTTGTGCGCAGGACGCGCCGTCAGCGGCTGCCGGACGGCGTTCATGCCAAGTGTGCGGCCGAGCGCAGTAGGTCCTCCGACATCTGCCTGAACGCTGCGGACGGTGCGCTGGCGGCCCTGCGGGCGGGACCCTTGGGCGGCCCTCGCTATGCGGGCGGCACAGCGTCAGTTTTCTGATGCCGCCAAGCGGCTGCACCGTATGCTCCGGGTGGAGGAGGTCTGAGGCGGCCGTCGAGCAGCATGCCGGGCTGGCGGTTGGCAGGCTCGATGCGGCGCAGCGTGCTGTCCTCGGCGGCGGTGATGCCGTGGTCGGCAAGCCAGCGGTCGACAGCGGCATGGCGCTGGTCCTCGGTGAGGTCGGACGGCCAAGCGCTGGCGCGGGCCCGCATGTTGGCCAGCACGGCCACGGCGGCGTCGAGGTCCCAGCGGGGCGGCTGGCGCTGCTCGGCGGCGCGCGCGTTGTCACGGTCCATCAGGGTGCGCGTCTGGTTGACGTAGGATTCCTTGTACCCCACCCACCTACTGTCTGCACTCAGACGCCGAAGCACGTCTACGCCAGCCGTGGTCCGCTCCAGGGCGTCGACGACGGCCATGGCGACCGCACCCTCGGCCTCGACGGCGCCGCGCACGCGGCGGACGGCGGAGGCCAGGTCGGCCAGCCCGGCGGCGGAGACGGCGCGGGGGCGGT
>DASWVP010000579.1:0-2366 GCA_036401175.1 Azospirillum sp.
CGCCGAGTCCTTGCCGCCCATCGCCGCCGCGAACGCGTCGACGTCCTCTTTCCCGCGCGCCCCGCCGTGGAAGAACCGCCCGGCAACGCCACTGTCCGGCACCCGGAAGGCGCCGCCGCGATCCACCGCCACGGCCGCCCCCACCGGCCCGTTCTTGAACCTCTCGGCATAGCCCCGGTAGGCATCCGACGCGGCCCGGTAGCGGGCGGCATCCTCCGGCCCGAAATTCGGCGTCAACGCCTCATCCATCACCGAGGCGTTGCGCGCGCCAGCATCGGGTGCGGCCGGTGCCGCCGCAGGCGCCGCCGTGGCGGGACCAGGAAGCGCGTCGCCGGCATCCGCAGGGCCATCCCCGACGACGCGCCGGGCCGCGCGCATCACGTCGTCCCGCGTCACCGCCAGGGCATCGCCGAACAAGCCGGCGTCCGTGGTCTGCTTGCCAGCCTCGCCGGCATAGGCGCGCAGCACCTCCACCAGACGGCCGCGCGAAATCCGGCCCGACAGGTCCTCACCGTAGGCCGCGCGCAGGATGTCGATCGCCATCGGGTCGCGCGCCGCGAAGGCATCCATCTGCCCGACGGCATCGGCGAGCGGCACCTTGCGCGTGCGGGCGTCGCGAACGATCCGGGCCGCCTCGCGCACCGCCGGGCCGATGTCCATGTCCGGCTTGACCCGGCCGGCCGCCACCTCGCCGCGCAGCCGCGCCAGCGCCGGGGCGGCATCGACCAGGGCACCGCCGAACGCGCGGATCGCATCGTCTCCCCGCTCCGCGAGAGCCGTGACGAGTTCCGCGTCATCGTAGGCGTGTTGCGTCAGGGCGTAGCGCATCCGCCGCACGCCTTCCTCGGACAGCCGCCCTTCCGCCGTCGCCAGCGCGCCCAGGTCGTTGCGTTCGGCCACCGACTGCATGAAGGCGCGCGCGAAGTTCCGGTTGCCCGCGTCGGTCAGGTCTCCGCCGGCATAGAGCCCCAGCACGTCCGGCTTGAGCCGGCCGGCATCGACGACGGCGCGTTCGGACGGCGACAAGGCGAGGCCCGGCCCGGAGTTCGCCTCCTGGACGAAGCGCAGCCGATCGGCCGGTGAGAGATCGGACGTGCGCCGCGCCACCAGGACCGGTTGCCGCAGGCCCGCCACGTCGTAGCCCAGCGAGCCCAGATAGTCGCGGTAGCCCTGCCCGGCCGGCCCGCCCGCATCCAGCGCCTTGAGGATCGCCGCCGTGCGGCCGTTGCCGCTCTCAACGATGCCATCCGGCCCGACGATGGGCGCACCACTTCCAGCGTCCGCCGAGTAGCCCAGGCGTTCCGGCTGGAGGCGCGACGCCATGGCGGCAATCTGCGCGTCCGACGCGGCGCGGGTGCGGTCGCGCGGCTGAAGATCCCCGGAGGCCGGCCGCAGCGTGCTCCCCTCAACCACCTCGTATTGCACATCGACCGACCGTCCGCCGGGCGTGAACACCCGCGACGGCGGAGCCGCCATGCCGCCGCCGGTCACCGCCGGGCCAGCGGCGGTTTCCGCCACCGTGGCGGGAAGCCTGCCGGGCGCCGCCGAGTCCAGCGCGCCGCCGATCGCGTCATCAATCGCCCCGCGAACGATCGTCAGCCTGCGCAGGGCCGGAGTCTCGCCGCCCGTGGCGCGTTCGGTGCGAATGGCCGCCATCAGTTCCGAGCGAAGATCCTGGAGACGGCTGAACGTCTCCACCGGCTTCAACCGATCGACCACACCAAGCAGGGTGCGTTCGGAGCCGCCGAGAATGGCGGGGTCGACAACCTCACGAACCACATCCCGCGCCGCCGCCTTCACCGGCCCGATGTCCAGCGCAAGGGTGCCGTCCGGATCGACCGCCGCATAGAGACGGTTCAACACCGCCTTTTCGCCCGCCTTGGCCGCGTCGATTTCGGCGCGCAGCCGGCCGCCCAGCACCGCCTTGTCTTCGACGCCCCCCAGCCCCTGGACCGCCGCGTCACGCGCGCCCGTCGCCTCGCTCATCCGAGCATCAAAGGCCGCGTCCAGATCCGCCACCTGCCGGCGGAAAAACGCGCCGACCGTGGCCGGACTGGCATCGGCCGGCGCCAGACCTTCGACCATGGCGGAACGCGCCGCCGTCTGTTCGGCGTTGCGATCAAGGAAGGGAGTGGGGTTGCGCCGCGACACGCCGCGTTCCAGCGCCAGCAGGCCGGCGTCACCGGACAGTTGCCCGGAGGTCGGCAGCGAGCCGGGCACCAGCTCCGGTTGCGGGTCCGCGAGACGCCCAGGCAGCCCCGCCGGATCGCTTGCGGCGCGGCGCAGCGTGTCGGCAACGATGCCCTCACGGCCGCCGACGGTGAACGGCCCGACTTGCCGCCCCGCGACGGTGAACGGCCCGACCT
>DASWVP010000580.1:0-18438 GCA_036401175.1 Azospirillum sp.
GGCGTGCGCCCCCGCCGGCTCGCGCACGCTCAGCCACACCGGCACGGCGAGCAGCGCGCACAGCGCCCCCAGCGCCAGCCAGTCGCCCTGCCAGCCGAGCCGGCCGCCGAACAGCGCCACGAACAGGCCGGACCCGGCGATGCCCAGGCCGACGCCGGTGTACATCCAGCCGGCCAGCGCGTCGCGGCCGGCGCGCGTCAGCGCGTCCAGCACCATGGCGATGCCCAGGATGAAGACGCCGGCGCTGGCCACGCCGGAGGCGAAGCGCAGCACCGTCCACAGCACGAAGTCGGCGGTCAGCCCCATGGCGGCGGTGGTGGCGATGCTGGCGACCAGCGCCACGCGGAACACCGCCGTGCGCACGGCGCCGTGCGGCACCAGCCCCGCCCCGATGGCGCCGGCGAGATAGCCCAGGTAGTTCAGCGAGGCGAGCAGGCCGGCCCCGTCGCCGCCCAGCCCGGTGGCCGCCTGCATGGCCGGCAGGATCGGCGTGTAGGCGAAACGCCCCACCCCCATCGCCACCGCCAGCATCAGCACGCCACCCACCAGCACACGAACCATGCGCCCCTCCCGTTGTATCCTCCACCAACATCGCCCGGCGGCTCCGGCGCTTCCAAACGGTAGTTTCGGATGGCACCTATTCGGTCCGCGTCACCGCGAAATTCGGCTCTGCGGCGGATTCGCCCACATTTTCGAGGGGGTTGCGGGGTGCGGAGCCGGCGTGCTAGGCAATCGCCGCGATTGGAGCGACTCCGGCTCCGGTGTGCGCGCGACGTTCTGGGAGCACCCTGGCGAAGGGCTGTGACAAGAGCTGTGACAGGGTGTCCCCCGGTATCGACCCGGGATACGGGCAGGGGACGCCGTCAGCGGACAAGGCCGGAACGCGGGAGAACAGCGGAGAACGAACCATGCCCTACGTCGTCACCGACGGCTGCATCAAGTGCAAGTACACCGACTGCGTCGAGGTGTGCCCCGTGGATTGCTTCTACGAGGGCGATAACATGCTGGTCATCCACCCGGACGAGTGCATCGACTGCGGCGTGTGCGAGCCCGAGTGCCCGGCCGAGGCCATCGTGCCCGACACCGACGGTCAGGCCGAGAAGTGGATGGAGCTGAACCGCGACTTCTCCACCCAGTGGCCGAACATCACGCGCAAGAAGCCGGCCCCGGCCGATGCCGACAGCTTCAAGGGCGTGAACGGCAAGTACGAGAAGTTCTTCAGCCCCAAGCCCGGCGGGAGCTGAGCCGCCGTGCCCGCCGCCCGGCCGGCGACACCCGGCCGGAGTCGGGCGGCCGGAGTCGGGCGTTCGCGCGCCCGGCGGGCATTTCATGTTGCCATGCAAAAAAAACGGATCGGCCATACCTACTATGACGGTCGGATTCCAGACGGCTGCCTGCGCGTAACCTTTGTAACTCGCATGTAATATGGGTATACTCCGCGCTCGAAGCCGGCCTCCGCGCCATTGCCGGTTCTCATACTGAAAAAGGGCCTTTGGCTTTCATTCGCGTCGCGGCGGACTCCATCTCCGCGGCGGTGTGGTGTCTGTAAGGTCCTTTTCGCTTCGTTCCACCGTGGCGGCAAAATGGCGTGATCGCGAGAAGAGAGCCAACCAAGATGTCGAACAAGCTTGAGTTCGAAGCCGGGGATTTCGTCGTTTATCCGGCCCATGGCGTCGGTCGAGTCGAGGGCGTGGAAACCCATCACATCGCCGGTCAGCAGATTCAGCTTTACGCGATCACCTTCGAGAAAGAGCGCATGACGCTCAAGGTGCCCGTCACGAAGGCGAAGAACTCGGGCCTGCGCCGCCTCAGCACCAAGGACCGGATCAAGACCGCGCTGGAGACCCTGCAGGGCCGCTCGCGCATCCGCCGGACCATGTGGAGCCGCCGCGCCCAGGAGTACGAGGCCAAGATCAACTCCGGCGATCCGGTGTCGATCGCCGAGGTGGTGCGCGACCTGTACCGCGGCACCGACCAGTCCGACCAGTCCTACAGCGAGCGCCAGATCTATCAGGCGGCGCTCGAGCGCCTCGCCCGCGAGCTGGCCGCCGTCGAGAAGATCGACGAGATGAAGGCGACCGAGCGTCTGGAGCAGGTCCTGAAAAAAGCCGCCTGATTCCATCCTCGGGCGCAGCGCAAAGGGCGGTCCCTCGCGGGGCCGCCCTTTTCGTTTGCCGCCTTCCCCCGCCGGCATGAGGCCATACGTCACGGGCAAGCGGCTTGACTTCGCCCCCGTCATGCCCCGCCTATGGCGTCACGCGGAATGTGGGGCCGGTTCATGACCAAGGTTCTGGTGATCGACGACGAAGACATCGTGCGGCTGACGCTGTGCCAGATGCTGGAGGCCGCCGGCTATGAGGTGACCGAGGCGAGCGACGGCCGCAAGGGCGTCGCCATGCAGGCCGGCGATCCCGCCGACATCGTCCTCACCGACATCCTGATGCCGGGCCAGGAAGGCATCGAAACGATCGTCCAGCTCCGCCAGCTCACGCCCGGCGTCAAGGTGATCGCCATCTCCGGCGGGGCGCGCGTCAACAACGTCGACCTTCTGGAGGTCGCGCGCGCCATGGGGGCCGACGCGGTGCTCGCCAAGCCCTTCACCATGCGGGAACTGATCGGCGCCCTCGACGATTGCATCGGTGGACAGCCGGCCTGACGCCGCCCGGCCGGTGGCCGCGCAGATGTTCGCCGCAAATGTTCGACAGTGCACGGAACGCCCTTCGGCGCACCGAAGACTTATGAAGACTGGACGATGGTTTTTGCGGGCGGGATGGGTTAGGTAAAACGATGGCCTTTGCGTCAACGGGTGGTTGATCGTGTCTGCGCATGTTCATGTGATCGTCGCCGATGACGAGATCCTCGTCGCGACCACCGTCGCCGATATCCTGGAGGAGGCCGGCTACCGGGTCACGGTGACGCACAACGGCCTGGAGGCCCTGGAGGCCGAGCGGCGCGACCCCGCCGATCTCCTGCTCACCGACCTGCGGATGCCCCGGCTGGACGGCATTGCGCTGATTGGTCGCATCCGCGTGCAACGCCCGGACCTGCCCATCGTGGTGATGACCGGGTACAGCGAAAGCCTGCCGACGGCGGAGCCCGGCCGGCTGGTCATCCTGCGCAAGCCGTTCGCCCCGGGCGCCGTGGTCGAGACCATCCGCTCCCTGCTGGGACCGGCGTCCGGCCCCAACCCCGCCCGCTGACGGCCACGCCGCCGATCCCGGAATCCTGAGCACCGGCACCGCCGCGGCGAGACTTCGCCGCCGTCCGCGCGCCCGCGGCCGCGGTCATACGCCCTCCCCCTCATACCATAATATGTAATGGGCAAATATTGGCGAACGCGTTCGGATGTCGTACGATGGAGTCCCAAAGGCGATCTCTTGCGAAAAGCTTAGGTGTGAAAGTAATAAGCCTCATCATCACTGACGTGGCCGATCTTCCGGGGGAGATCTGCGTGGCGGGCTGGTGCGCGGAGGAGCGGCGTCTGCTGCGTCCGCGCCTCGTGGCGCCCGGCGCCGTCTGGCCGGACGAACTGGCCGGCCCGCACCTGTTCGAGATGGGCAACGTCATCCGCCTGAAGATGGTCGGGCCGGCGGCGGAGCGCGGGCTGCCCTTCGCGCGGGAGGACGTGGCCGTGGCGGTGGTGCCGGAACTGATCGGCACGCTGGGCCGCTACCCGCTGCTCGCCGCCCTGCGCCCCAGCGAGTCGCCGTCGATGGCCGCCCTGTTCGGCGCGGCGTTGCGCGACGGATGTTCGGTGACGGCGGGAGACGACTGCCCGTCGCTGGGCGCGGTGGAGGTGCGGGCCGGCGCCCAGATGGCCTTCGAGGAAGCGGGAACGGGCGTCGGGGCGATCCTCTGCCGTTTCGTCGACGCGACCGACACGCCCTGCGCGCTGCCCGTCGCCAGCCGCCCCTTGCGCCGCCTGCACGCGGAGCGCGGCGTCGGCGCGCTGAACGACCTCGCCGCCGGGCACCGGCGCGCGCACATCCGGCTGGGCGCCCTGCCGGCCGACGCGGACGGCCGCGTCCGCATCGCCGTGACCAACATCCTGTTCTACTGATCCCGCACCCTCCGTCCCCCCAAAAAGCACACCGATCCCGCGCGGGCGCCGCGCGGCGCGTCTGGTATGACCATTGTTCGCGTAATCCGCGACTCGCGCCCGATCCTTTGTTAGTGTATCGAACGGCCGGCGGGCGACCGTGGTGATCGTGGCGATGGGAAAGCGGGGGCGTCGATGCGCGGTGTGATTCGGCGGATCGCCGGGGGTGTGCAGGCGGCCCCCCTTCTGTTCGTCCTCCTCGTGCTCGGTCTGGCTCCGCTGGCGGGGCGGCCGGCGGCGGCGGCGCGCCTGGCCATCGGGCTGGGCGGCGACGTGACGACGCTCGACCCGCACCATCACATCCTCGGACCGAACAACACGGTGGCGATGCACGTCTTCGACGCGCTGATCGACACCGACGACCGCCAGCGTCCGCGTCCCGGACTGGCGGAGAGCTGGCGGGCGCTGGACCCCCTGACGTGGGAATTCCGCCTGCGCCCCGGCGCCACCTTCCATGACGGGGGGCCGGTCACCGCCGAAGACGCGGTGGCCAGCCTACGCCGCGCCGGCCGCGTCACCGACAGCCCGCTGCCCTTCTCGGTCAACCTGACGACGGTCGCGGAGCTGGCGGTGATCGACGCCCGGACGTTCCGCATCCGCACGAACCGCCCGGATTCCGTCCTGCCCAACAAGCTGCGCGCCCTGGCGGTCGTCCCCGCCCGGTTCGAGTCGGCGTCGCGCGCCGACTTCGATTCCGGGACGGCGATGGTCGGCAGCGGCCCGTTCCGCTTCGCCGGCTGGATCCGGGGCGAGCGCATCGCGCTGGCCGTCAACACCGCCTATTGGGCCGGCCGGCCGCACTGGGACGAGGTCGAGATCCGCATCGTCCCGAAAAGCGCGCAACGCATCGCAGCATTGCTGACCGGCACGCTGGACGTCATCGAACAGGTGCCGCCGTCCGACGTGTCGCGCCTGGGCGTCGATTCCCACCTGCACCTGTTCAGCCGGTCCTCGCTGCGGCTGTTCTATATGATGCTGGACAGCGGGCGCGACCGCTCGCCCTTCGTCACCGACCGCGGCGGCCAGCCGCTGGACCGCAACCCGCTGCGCGACGCGCGCGTGCGCCGCGCCATCTCAAAGGCGATCAACCGCGTCAGTCTGGTGATCGCCGGCATGGAAGGGCAGGCGGTTCCCGCCGGCCAGTTCGTGCCCGAGGGGCTGTCCGGCCACAACCCGGCCCTCGTGCCCGAACCCTACGACCCCAAAGAGGCGGAGCGCCTGCTGGCCGAGGCCGGCTGGCCGAACGGCTTCGCGCTGACGCTGCACGCGCCCAACAACCGCTACGTCAACGACGTGGCGCTGGCCCGCAGCATGGCGCTCATGCTGTCGCAGATCGGCATCGTTACGCGGGTGGAGGCGATGCCCGCCGCCGAGTTCTTCGCGCGCGCCTCGCGCATGGAGTTCAGCGCCTTCTTCGCCGGGCTCAACGCCGACACCGGCGAGGCGTCCAACATCATGCACTGGCTGGTCACCACGCGCGATCCCGTCACCGGCGCCGGCGTGTCCAACCGCGGCCAGTACTCCAACCCGCACGTCGACGCGCTGATCGAAAAGGCCCTGCACACCGTCGACGACGGCGCCCGCGAGGCGCTGTTGCAGGAGGCCGCGGCGGCGGCCATGGACGACGTCGCGGTGGTGCCGCTGTTCCACTCCATCAACACCTGGGCGACGCGGCGCGGCCTGCGGATCACGCCGCGCATGGACGGCTACACCTTCGCCGCCGACGTGCTGCCCGTCCCGCAGCCGGCGGATTGAGGGCGAGACCTCAATCCGCCGCGTCCACGGTGCGGCGGCGGGCCGGGGGCTTGCCGCCGCTGGCGGCCGGCGGCGCATCGCCCGACGGATCGGCCAGCGCGTGCAGCAGCCGTTCGTGGATCTGCGCCAGCTTGCCGTCGTGCGACACCTTCAGCCCGAAGATGTCCTTGACGTAGAAGACGTCGATCGCCTTCTCGCCATAGGTCGAGATCTTCGCCGACGAGATCTGCAGGGCGAGGTTCGACAGCGCCCGCGTCAGGTCGTACAGCAGGCCCGGCCGGTCGCGGCCGTTCACCTCGATCACCGTGTGGGTGGTGGAGGCGTTGTTGTCGATCAGCACGCGCGGCGGCACGTGGAAGACGCGCGCCCGGCTGGTCATCGTCGTGCGGCGGTTGCCCAGTTCGCGCAGCGTCTTGAGCTGGCCGCCCAGCACCTGCTCGATGGTGACGGCAAGGCGGGCGATCTTGTCGCCGCCCTCGAAGGCGCCGCCGGCCACCGCGTCCTGCACCGAAAAGACGTCCAGCGCCATGCCGTTGGTCATGGTGAAGATCTTGGCGTCGACGATGTCGGCGCCGCAGGCGGCCAGCGCGCCGGCCAGGCGCGAGAACAGGCCGTGGTGGTCGGTGGTGTAGATCGTCACCTCGGTGATGGCGCGGCCCCGGTCGATGCGGGTGTCCACGGTCAGCGCCCGCTCCGCCCGCTCGGCGTCGCGCACGAGGCGGGCGTGGTGCGCCAGCGTCTCGGTATCGAAGGCCAGCCAGTAGGCGGGATAGGCCAGCGTCAGGTGCGCGTCGAACTCGGCCGGGGTGAAGTCGGCCTTCAACTCGTCGCGCAGGGCGTCCTGCGCGATGGTGATGCGGCGGCCGCGCCCCTCGGCCGTCAGGCCGCCGGACATCAGCTCCTCGGACCGGTTGAACAGCTCGCGCAGCAGCGTGGCCTTCCAGTTGTTCCAGCGCTGCGGGCCGACGGCGCGGATGTCGGCGACGGTCAGCACCAGCAGCAGGCGCAGCCGCTCCAGCGACTGCACCAGCGCCACGAAGTCGCGCACCGTCTTGTCGTCCTCCAGGTCGCGCTTGAACGCCACCTGCGACATGGCGAGGTGCCAGCGCACCAGCCACGCCACCGTTTCCGTCTCCTCGGCCGTCAGGCCCAGGCGCGGGCACAGCTTTTCCGCCACGCGCGCGCCCAGCACCGAATGGTCGCCGCCGCGCCCCTTGGCGATGTCGTGCAGCAGCACCGAGACGTAGAGCGCGCGCTTGGAGACCACCTTGTGGATCACCTCGGTGCTCAGCGGCAGGTCGTCCTTCAACTCGCCCTGGGCGATCTTGTGCAGGATGCCGATGGCGAAGATCGTGTGCTCGTCCACCGTGTACACGTGGTACATGTCGTACTGCATCTGCGCCACCACGCGCCCGAAATCGGGCACGAAGCGGCCCAGTACGCCCGCCTCGTTCATCCGGCGCAGCGTGATCTCCGGGTCCTTGGGGCCGGTCAGCATCTCCAGGAACAGCCGGTTGGCCTCTGGATCGTTGCGCACCTTCGACCCCAGCGCCGACAGCGAACGGGTGATCGCCTTCAGCGCGTGCGGGTGGATGTCGATGTCGTTCTGCTGGGCGACGTGGAACAGCCGGATCATGTCGATCGGCTGTTCCTTGAACTGCTTCTCGTGGCGGACGTTCAGGCGCTCGCCGTCGACCAGGAACCCGTCGATGTCCTTGCGCCGCGCCAGGGCGGCCAGCCGCAGGATGTTGAACTTCGGCGGCCGCTTCGATTCCGCCTCCAGCGCCGCGCAGAAGATGCGCGTCAGGTCGCCGACGTCCTTGGCGACCAGGAAATAGTGCTTCATGAACCGTTCGACGCCCTTGGTTCCGGCGTGTTCGGTGTATCCCATGCGCGCGCCGATCTCCGACTGCACGTCGAAGGTCAGGCGGTCTTCCATGCGGCCGGTCAGGTAATGCAGGTGGCAGCGCGCCGTCCACAGGAAGTTCTGCGCCTTGGCGAAGCGCTGCGCCTCTTCGGGCAGCAGCACCTCCTTCGCCACCAGTTCATCGACGCCTTCGACGCGGTACAAGTACTTGGCGATCCAGAACAGCGTCTGCAGGTCGCGCAGGCCGCCCTTGCCGTCCTTCAGGTTGGGTTCCAGCACATAGCGGCTGTCGCCCAGCTTCAGGTGGCGGGCGTCGCGCTCGGCCAGCTTGGCCTCGACGAAGGCGGTGCCGGTGCCGGCCACCACCTCCTTGTCGAAGCGCTTCTTCAGCTCCTGGAACAGCTTGCGCGGACCCCAGAGATAGCGCGACTCCAGCACGGCGGTGCGGATGGTGATGTCGGCCTTCGACTGGCGGATGCACTCGTCCACGCTGCGCACCGCGTGGCCGACCTTGATGCCCAGGTCCCACAGCACGTACAGCATGTACTCGACCACCTGCTCGACGCGCGGCGTGCGTTTGTACGGCAGCAGGAACAGCAGGTCGATGTCGGACGACGGCGCCAGCTCGCCCCGGCCATAGCCGCCGGTGGCGGCGATGTCGAACTGCTCGCCGGTGGTCGGGTTGGCGCTGGGGAAGATGTGCAGGATGGTGAAGTCGGCCAGCGTGATGATCAGCCGGTCGGCCAGATAGCAGTTCTGCCGCACGCACTCCTCGCCGGTGGCGCCGGCCTCGAACCGCGCGCGCACTTCCGCCCGCCCGGCGTTCAGCGCGTTGCGCAGGCAGGTCATCAGCGCCGGGCGCAGCGCGTCGCCGGTGCCGTGCTTCTCGACCAGCTCCTCCAGTTCCCCGACCAGCCTGCGGCGCGAGATGATGGCGCGCTTGTTCGGGATGTCCGGCGTGGACGCGGTGGGGACGGCGGTATCGCGGGGGGACAGCATGCGTTCGAACCTTGGCCTCGGCACCGCCCGGCGGCGGAACGCCCGACTATAGTCGCTTTCGCCGCAGGGCGCACCGGCCAAGGATCGCGACGAAGGGCGCCCGTAGCTCGTAGGTTGGGTTGAGTTCTCACCGGCGCTGGGCGCCGACCCGCAGCGGATGAAAAAGTGGCTGCACTGGGCCCCCACCCTAACCCTCCCCCACTGCGCGGGGGAGGGGACAAGTGCGCGCCTGCCCCCTCCCCCGCTCTCAGCGGGTCTAAAGGACCCGCCTGTCGCGTCAGCCGGATCAAAGATCCGGCGAGAGCGCAGTGGGGGAGGGCTGGGGTGGGGGCCCAACGACGCGACTTCGTCGGCCACCGACACTCCGGCTCCGTCCTTTTTTCTTTCTAGTTGCCACCGGCGGCGCAGACCCGCAGCGGATGAAAAGCGGGCTCGCGCTGAGCCTCAAGCGTTCCGGAGCCGCCTATTTTCTTTCTAGCGCCAGCGAAAACCCAACGCCCTCGGCGTGGCGGACACGTTGGGTTTTCGCTGGCGCTCAACCCAACCTACGGATCGTCTGACGGAGGGCGTGCCGACGAAAGACACGAAGATCAAAAGATCAGAAGATTCCAAGGATCTTGCCGACGCGCACGCTTCGTGGCGGGCCGCGGCCGATACAAGCCCTTCTGATCTTCGTGTTCTTGATCAGCCCTTCCCCCGACAACCTGCGGGCATCACACCTGCCCGTGCCGGCGTTCGAGGCGGCGGGCGTTGGCGCTGGCGGTGCGGTGGATGGGGGCGAGGCCGGCGCCGGCGAGGCTGGCGGCCGACTGCGCGAAGCGCATGCTGGCCGCCATGGTGTCCTCGACGATGCGGGTGTGCAGCGTCCACAGCGCCATCGGCGCCTGCTGCCAGCCGCCGGTGCCGCCGGAGAACACGGACGACAGCGTGCGCACCGGCAGCGTGCACAGGCTGACCCAGGCGTCCTGCAGGTCGGCGAGGCCCAGGGTGAAGGCGTGCGCCGCCTTGGCCACCGCCTCCACCTTCTCCGTGCCCATCAGCAGAAACTCGGGGTTGGTCAGCTTGGTCGGGTCCTGCATCGCCCCGGCCATCATCGCCGTGCGGTAGCCGATCGTGCGCGCCGCGGCGATGCCCAGCTCGCCATGCTGCTCCGCCGTGCGCATCAGCGTGCCCATGACCGTGTGCATCGCCGTCATCGGCGAGATGGCGGCGTGCCTGCGGCGGGCCTTGCGAGCCGTCATATCCTGTCCTCATTGCAGTGCAGCAAACCCACGGACAACGGAATTGCCGCCGCAGGGTTCCTTTATTGCACGGCGGGGTCTACACCGCCAGCAGGGCGCGCTCCAGGTCGTCGATCACGTCCTGCGGGTCCTCCAGCCCGACCGACAGGCGGATCAGGCTGGGCGTGATGCCGGCGCGCCGCTTCTCGTCTTCCGGGATGCGGCCGTGCGTGGTGGTCCAGGGGTGGGTGATCAGGCTCTTGGCGTCGCCCAGGTTGTTGGAGATCAGCACCATTTCCAGGGCGTTCATCAGGCGGAACGCCTCGTCCTTGCCGCCCTTAACCTCGAAGGACACCATGGTGCCGCCGCCGGTCATCTGGCGGCGCGCCAGATCGTGCTGCGGGTGGCTGGCCAGCGTCGGGTACAGCGCGCGGGCGACCTTGGCGTGCCCCTCCAGGTGCTCGGCCACGGCGGCGGCGGCGCTGCTCTGCGCGCCGACGCGCAGTTCCAGCGTCTCCAGCCCCTTCAGCAGGACCCAGGCGTTGAACGGGCTGATGGTCGGGCCGGTGTGGCGCAGGAAGGGGTGGACCACCTCGGCGCCGAACTTCGCGTCGGTCAGGATGATGCCGCCCAGGCAGCGGCCCTGGCCGTCGATGTGCTTGGTCGCGGAATAGACGACGACGTCGGCGCCGAACTCCAGCGGGCGCTGGATGACCGGCGTGGCGAAGGCGTTGTCCACCACCACCTTGGCCCCGGCCTTGTGCGCCAGGTCGCACACGGCCTTCAGGTCGACGATCTCCAGGCACGGGTTGGACGGGGTTTCCAGGAACACGGCGGCGGCCGGCTTCGACAGCGCCTCTTCCCACTGCGCCATGTCGGCGCCGTCGACCAGCACCGGCTCGATGCCGTAGCGCGGGCAGATGTTCTTGACGATGTGCAGGCACGAGCCGAACAGCCCCCACGGGGCCACGACGCGGTCGCCGGCCTTCAGGTGGCACATCAGCGCGCCGAACACCGCGGCCATGCCGGTGGTGGTGGCGTAGGCCCACTCCGCCCCCTCGTAGGCGGCCAGCCGGTCCTCGAACATGGCCGAGGTCGGGTTGCGGAAGCGCGAGTAGACGTGGCGCTGCCCGTCGTTCAGGAAGGCCTGCTCGGCTTCCTCGGCCGATCCGTAGACGAAGCCGGAGGTGAGGAACAGCGCCTCCGACGTCTCGTCGAAGCCGGAGCGCCGGGTGCCGCCGTGCACCAGCTTGGAGCGCGGGCGCAGGTTGGCGACGTTGGGGGTGCGGTGGGATGGGGTGGTGGTGCGCGTCATGACGCCGTCTCCTTCCGGCCGGGTGGGGCGACCCGGACAACAAAAAACGCCCCGACCGTTGGGTCGAGGCGCGGACGCGGCTCGGACCTTTTTAGCGGAATGTTTTACGTGGCCCGCAAGCCGGTCGACCAAATCACCACGTGCCGGCGTTTCTAGAGCCCGCGCCCGCGCCCGTCAAGCGCCGACAACTCCGACCTTCGGACAGGTCCGCGCGACTCGGCTCCGCAAAGTTTTGCACACCGATGCCGCCTGCGGGCTTGACAGGCGTGATGTGACCATTCCGTTACGTATGGCGGCCATTTTTCGGGGGAAACCCGCGAAAACGCTGGACTCCCGCCGCTCCGCATCGTGCCTAAAAAATGTGCAAACCTGCCCGATGCCCCGCCGGCACAGCGAGTCGGCCCGGACGCGCACAGATTCGCCCACAGAGTTACCCCCAGATTCTGGGGAAAACGAAGGTCGGGGGTATCCTCCCCCGAAAGGCGGGTGCGACACCCTGTCGAACGGCGATAAGGCCCGTTGCAGGCCGGGGCCGATTGGCGCACTCTTCGCGGGGCAATGAACGGGAGTGGGCGTGTTCTACCGCAAGAGCAGCGAACGGCATTTCGCCCGGATCGACGTCACCGGCCGCTTCACCGGCCAGGACGGCGACGGTGTGCGCGAACTCATCACCGACATCAAGCAGAGCCCCGACCGGCGCTACGTCATCAACCTGTCGCGGCTGGACTTCATCGATTCCGCCGGCATCGGCATGCTGCTGGTCATCAACGGCGAAGCCGCGGCCGTGGGCAAGGCGCTGGGGCTGATCGTCGCCGACGGGCAGGTCAAGAAGGTGGCGCTGCTGACCCGCATCGGCATGATCATCCCGATGCACGCCTCGCTGGCCGACTACCTCGCCTCGTGCGTGCCGGAAGCGGTGCTGACGCCCCATCCCTGCGCGCCGGACGAGGACCCGCTGGCCGTCGCCGCGCGGGCCTTGCGCCAGAAGGAAGCGGTGGGGTGACGGGCGCGCGGATCGGGCCTCGGCCGTGCCGGACCCGACCCGCGTGAGCACCGCAGGCGCCGGTCACGCCGCGGCGGCGATCGGCTCGGCGAAGGCGACGTAGCTGTCGCGCTGGTCGGTCAGGCTGCACAGCAAGTCCCGCAGGCTGTCACGGGCGAACGGATTCGGCGTCTCGTCCAGCTTCTTCTGCACGACGGCGATGAACTCGTCCAGAACGCTCAGGTGCACCTGGGTGGCGGCGAAGACATCGCTGGAGAGGGAGAACGCCTTCATTGTCGAGAACTCCTGGTTGGCTTGTGTTCCGTGAGTTCATTGAGCCATTCGGCCAGTTAACGAGGTGTTAAGATCGCCTTTTGGGCCTATGTCGCTTGGTGATTACCTCTTACGAATATTTACTGACTACCACCTCTGGATAGGGCTTGTGGCGGCGGGGTCAGGATGATCGCACATGGGCAAGCCCCCCATACAGGAAATCCGTCATCCCCGCGACGGCGGGGATCCACGTTTTCCGTAGCGTCCGGTCGTCGGGAACATGGATCCCCGCCTCTCGCGCTGGCGCAGCCAGCGCTGACGGCGTCAGGCGGATCGAAGATCCGCTGAGAGCCTGCGCGGGGATGACGTTGTTCCAATTTCTGGGAATCGGTCTCCATGTGCGATTGCTCGTGGCGGCTCCGCGCCTGCCCCTTGACAATCCCCGCCGGCGGCGGTGCCCTTGGGGTTCGGCGAAGGGGAGGTGTGCATGGCTGATACGGTGGTGGCCGACACGGTGGCCGCGTGGCTGCGGCAGTCCGCGCACGATCTGGGGCACGCCGGCGCGGCAATGGCTGCCGGCACCCACGACTGGGCCTGCCTCGCCGCCGTCCACGCGGCCGAGAAGGCGATCAAGGCCGTGCTGCTGGCCCACGGCGGCCGGGTGCTGGGCAGCCAGAACCTGCTGATGCTTCTGGAACGGATCCGAAACGAAACAGGCGCCGCCGTGGACGACACCCTGGCCGACGACGCCCGCACGCTGATGCAGGCGCTGGCGGTGCTTGCCGGCCAGTGCACCTACAGCGGCATCGCGCCGTACGAACTGACCACCCGCGCCCAGGCCGACGGCGCCCTGTCCGCCGCCCGGCGCCTGCACGCGCACTTTGCCGCCCTGACGGCCGCCCCGACGGCGGAGGCGTAGCCGTTGCGCTGGCGGCCCCATCCGTGTTAGGAAAACGGTCCTCCATCCGCCGCCCGGAGCGCCCTCCCTTGTCCGCACATTCCAGCCGCCCGCCCCCGAATGATACACCCCGTCATACGGCGTATCATGGCGTTACATCCGGTATCATCCGGGGCCGCAACGTCCGGGGGTGCCGATGACCGCGCTCGACTGCGACGTCGCCGTGATCGGCGCCGGCCCGGCCGGGCTGATGGCGGCCGAGCGCATCGCCGCCGCCGGCCGCACCGTGCGCGTCTTCGACCGCATGCCCACCCCGGCGCGCAAGCTGCTGCTGGCCGGGCGCGGCGGGCTGAACCTCACCCATTCCGAACCGCTGGACCGCTTCGTCACCCGCTACGCCGAATGCGCGCCGTTCTTCCGCGACACGCTCGCCGCCTTCACTCCCGACGACCTGCGGGCCTGGGCGGCCGGGCTGGGGGTGGAGACCTTCGTTGGCACCAGCGGGCGCGTCTTTCCCGTGCAGATGAAGGCCTCCACGCTGGTGCGCGCGTGGCTGCGGCGGCTGGAGGGGCTGGGCGTCGCGCTGCACGCGCGGCACCGCTGGCTGGGCTGGACCGACGACGGGGAACTGCGCTTCACCGACGCGGGCGGCGGCGATGTGACGGTTCGCGCCCGCGCCGTGGTGCTGGCGCTGGGCGGGGCGAGCTGGCCGCGCACCGGGTCGGACGGGGCGTGGACGGAGCTGCTGGCCGCGCGCGGCGTCGATCTGGCGCCGCTGCGCCCCTCCAACATGGGCTTCGAGGTTCCCTGGAGCGACCATTTCCGGGAGCGCAACGAAGGCCAGCCGGTCAAGAGCGTGGCGCTTTCCATCGGCGGGCGCAGGGTGAAGGGGGAGTTCGTGGTGACCGCCACCGGCATCGAGGGCGGCGCCGTCTACACGCTCAGCGCGCCCCTGCGCGACGCGGTGGAGCGTGACGGCTGGGCGTCGCTCGGCCTCGACCTCATGCCGGATGTGGCGGAGGCGGCGCTGCGCAAGCGGCTGTCCGGCCGGGGCGCGCAGTCGCTGTCCACCTTCCTCAAGAAGACCATCAACCTCACCGGCGTGCGCTACGCCCTGCTGCGCGAGTTCGCCGCCAGGGAGGATCTCTCCGACGCCGCCGGCCTCGCCCGCGCCATCAAGGGGCTTAGCGTCCCGGTGGCCGGCGTGTGCGGGCTGGAGCGCGCCATCTCCACGGCCGGCGGGGTTCGTTTCGATGCCGTGGACGCCGCGCTGATGCTCAAGACCCTGCCCGGCGTCTTTGTCGCCGGGGAGATGCTGGACTGGGAGGCGCCGACCGGCGGCTATCTCCTGCAGGGCTGTTTCGCCACCGCCGCGCGCGCCGCCGCCGGGGTGCTGGCGCGGCTGGAAGGCTAGTCCTGCATCTCCGCCATGGAGCGGACGTTGCGGACCAGGATGCGCAGCAGCGCGCGGACGAACGGGTCGGCCTTGGCCAGCTTGTCGTGGAACAGGTCGGGCGACACGATCTTGCACACGCTGTCCACCGCGGCCACGGCGTCGGCCATGCGGGGTTCGTTGTCGATCAGCGCCATCTCGCCGAAGATGCCGCCCGGCAGGATGGTGCCCAGCAACCGGCGGTGCGCCCCCTGGCCTCGGTGGATCTCGATCCGGCCGGATTCGACGATGTAGGCGCAGGACGGCGGGTCGCCCTCGCGGAAGACGAACCGCCCCTCCTCGAAGAAGCGCGCGGCGAAGGTCCGCGGATCGACGGCGGGCGGCTGGGTCGCGGGCGGCATGGGCGGCGTCTCCGGCTGGCGCGCCGTCAGCGGTTGTGCGCCGGCGCGCCCGAATCGTAGCGCACCGGGGCGCCGCCGCCAAACAACCGATCGATCAGCCCGCCGATGGCCCCACCCCCGCCGCCGCCTGACGCCACCGCCTTGGGGGCGGCCGGCGCGGGCGAAACGGCGGCGTAGGCCGGACCGGCCACGCCGTCCAGACCGGGCAGGGGACGCGGCGGCTTGCCCTGGTGGGCCTCCACCATGAAATCGTGCCACACCTTGGCCGGCAGGCTGCCGCCGGTGATCTTCTTCATCTCGTCATTGTCGTCGTTGCCCAGCCAGACGCCCGTCACCAGATCGGCGGTGAAGCCGACGAACCAGGCGTCGCGGTATTCCTGCGTGGTGCCTGTCTTGCCGGCGACCGGCCGGTCGAGCCTGGCCGACTTGCCGGTGCCGTACTCGACCACGCCAGTCATCATGCGGGTGAGCTGCGCGGCCTGCTGCGGGTCCACCGCCGGGGCCGCCCCGCCGCCCTGGCGGCGGTACAGCACGTTGCCCTCGCGGTCGCGGATCTCGGTGACGGCATAGGGCCAGACGGGCACGCCGCGGTTGGCGATGCCGGCGTAGCCGCCGGTCAGCTCCAGCAGCGTCACCTCGCTGGTGCCCAGCGCCAGCGACAGGTCGCGCCCCAGCGTCGAGCCGATGCCGAGCCCGGCCGCCGCCCGCCGCACGCGGTCGACGCCCAGCCGCTCCATCAGCCGCACGGTGACGGCGTTGGAGGAATGCGCCAGCGCCTGCGCCAGCGTGATCGAGCCGCGGTACTTGTTCTCGTAATTGTGCGGGCTCCAGTTGCCGACGCGCACGGGGCTGTCGTCCATCGGCGTGTCGGGGGTGTAGCCGTTCTCCAGCGCCGCCAGGAAGACGAACGGCTTGAAGGACGACCCTGGCTGCCGGCGCGCCTGGACGGCGCGGTTGAACTCGCTGGAATCGTAGTCGCGCCCGCCGACCAGCGCCCGCACCGCGCCGTCCGCCGTCATGGCGACCAGGGCGCCCTGGCTGACGTTGGCCTGCGCGCCGGGGCCGCTCAAGGCCGCCGCCAGATGCTGCTCGGCGGCGCGCTGGAGCTTGAGGTCGAGCGTGGTCCGGACGACGACGTCGCCATAGTCGCGGCCGATGAAGCCCGGCACCAGATCGGCCACCCAGTCGGCGAAATAGCGGCCGTCGCCGCTCGGCTTCTGGCGCGGCGCCGGCGGGCTGTTGAGCGTCGCCTGCAGCTCGTCCCGGGTGATGAAGCCGCCGTCCTCCATGGCGCCCAGCACGACCCGCGCGCGCTCCGCCGCCTCGTCCGGGTTGGAGGTGGGGGCGTAGCGCGACGGCGCCTTGAGAAGGCCGGCGATGATCGCCGCCTCGCGCAGGGTCACCTGCGTCGCCGGCTTGCCGAAATAGGTGCGCGCGGCGGCGTCGACGCCGAAGGTGCCGGCGCCCAGGTAGACGCGGTTGAGGTAGGCGGTGAGGATCTGGTCCTTGCTGAACCGCCGTTCCAGCCACAGCGCCAGCATCGCCTCCTGGATCTTGCGCTTCAGCGAGCGCTCGGGCGTCAGGAACAGGTTCTTGGCGAGCTGCTGGGTGATGGTGGAGCCGCCCTGCACCGTGCGCCCCGACCGCCAGTTGACGTACAGGGCGCGCAGCAGACCGATCGGATCGATGCCGAAATGGTAATGGAAGCGCCGGTCCTCGGTCGCCAGCACGGCGTTGACGAGGTGCGCCGGCAACTCCCTGGCGTCCAGCACGGTGCCGTGCAGGTCGCCGAAGCGGGCGAACTCGCTGCCGTCGGCGGCCAGAACGATGATCGCGGGGCGCCGCTCGAACTGCGCCGCCTTCGAAACGTCCGGCAGGTCATAGGCGAAGTAGGCCAGCACCATGCCGCCGGCGATGCCGACCCAGATCGCCGCCACGAAGGCCCAAGTCGCCAGCTTCTTCACGATGCCGCCGGAACGGCGCGGCGCCGGGGCGGCCCGGCGCGGCGCCGGCCGGGCGGGCTCGGGCCTGTGATGCTCTGCTTTGGGGCGCTCGGGCTTCGCGGCCTTCGGCTTCAGGATCGGGCGCTTGAGGCGCAGGCGGGGCGCACGCTTCTCCTCGTGCGACTGGATCGGCCGCAGACCCGCGAAGAGTTCATCCGGTCGTTTCGAGGTCACGATGCCGCCACAGCCCCCTGGTTAACCAGCCGGGACGATGCCCGGCCCGCGTGCGTGATATACGCCGCCCGCGCGCCCCGCGAAAGAGGCGGCGCGCAGGAACACCGTTTTGTCTCCAGCCCGTTGCCGCGCGGTGACAAGAACAGGCGAGCGCGTCACCTTGCCGGACAAGTCTTAAATTTTCGGCGTGTTCATGCCGCAGCCGGCCCGTCTTCATCCGGCGTCTCGCCGGGACCGGCCGCGGCGGCGGCGCCGATCAGCCCGTATTTCCGCAACTGGCCGCGCAGCTGGTGATACCCGAGGCCGAGGTCGCGCGCGGTGCGGCGCTGGTTGAACTGGTTGCGCTCCAGCGCTGCGCGCAGCAACCCGGCCTCGAACGCCCGCACCGCCTCCTGGAAGCCGCCCGTCGCGGGGGCGGGCGGGGTGTCCGGCGGCGGTGCCGGAGGCGGCGGCGCCGCCGGCCGGAACGGCGAGGCGAAGGGGTCGAGGATGATGGAATCCACCGGCGCCTCCGGATCGGCCGCCGCCAGCGAGCGTTCCACCGCGTTGCGCAGCTCGCGCACGTTGCCGGGCCAGGAATGGCCGCGCAGCGCGTCCAGCGCCCGTGCGGTGAAGCCGGGGAACAGCGCCCAGCCCAGCTCGCGCGCCATTCCGATGGCGAAATGATCGGCCAGCAGCGGGATGTCGTCCGGCCGGGCGCGCAGCGGCGGCAGCGTCACCACGTCAAAGGCGAGGCGGTCGAGCAGGTCGGCGCGGAACCGCCCGGCGGCGGCCAGCGCCGGCAGGTCGGCGTTGGTGGCGCCGACGACGCGCACGTCCACCGTGGCCGTCCGGCCGCCCACGCGCTCGACCTCGCCGTACTCCACGGCGCGCAGCAGTTTTTCCTGCACGGCCGGGCTGGCGGTGGCGATCTCGTCCAGGAACAGGGTGCCGCCGTCCGCCTGCTCCACGCGGCCGACCTGCCGGCGCACCGCGCCGGTGAAGGCGCCGGCCTCGTGGCCGAACAGCTCGGAATCCAGCAGCGTTTCGGGCAATGTGGCGCAGTTCACCTTGACCAGC
>DASWVP010000581.1:0-8329 GCA_036401175.1 Azospirillum sp.
GCGCGCGCGACCTGCTGGCGGCGCGGGTGGAGGAGGCGGTGTCGCTGGCCGAGCTGGAGGCGGCGACCGGGGCTGGGCGCTACCGCCTGATCCGCGCCTTCCGGGCCGCCTATGGGATGCCGCCCTGCGCGTGGCAGACGCAGCGCCGCCTGATGGCGGCGCGGGCGCTGATCGGCGCCGGCCAGCCGATCGCCGAGGCGGCGGTGGCCGCCGGCTTCGCCGATCAGGCGCACCTGACCCGCCTGTTCAAGCGCAGCTTCGGCTACACGCCGGGGGCGTTCCTGCGGGAATGCGGCACGGGCCACTCCTTGTCCCCGGCGGTGCCCTGAGCGGTCGCTCAGTCGGCGGCGGCGTCGCCCGCCCGGCGTTCCGCCAACGGTAGGGTGATGATGAAGATCGAGCCCTCGCCCACGGTCGACCGCACCTCGATCGGGTGGCCGAGAAGGCTGGCGAGCCGCCGCACGATGGACAGGCCCAGGCCAAGCCCGTGCCGGCCGGCGCCGCGCCCGTCGTCGATCTGGTGGAACTCCTCGAAGATGCGTTCCAGGCTGTCGGGCGGAATGCCGATGCCGGTGTCGCGCACCGCGATCCGCACCTGCGGTCCGTCCACATGGGCCTGCACGCAGACCTGCCCCGATTCCGTGTAGCGGAAGGCGTTCTCGACGAGGTTGCGCAGGATGCGGCCGAGCAGCACGGGGTCGCTGCGCACCACCGCGTCGCCGCCGGCGACATGCCAGCCCAGACCCTTGCGCTGGGCGATCGGGGTATAGGTGACGTGCAACTCGTCCAGCACACCGGCCAGCGCGACGTCCTCCGGCTGCGGGGTGACGGCGCCGCCGTCCAGGCGCGAGATGTCGAGCAGGCTGTCGAGCAGGTGCTTCAGCGTCTCCAGGCTGTGCTGGAGGAAGTGCAGCATCTCCCGCCCCTGGTCGGTGGCGATGTGCGCGCCCAGCGCCGACGAGAACAGCAGCATGGATTGCACCGGCTGGCGCAGGTCGTGGCTGGCCACCGCCAGGAGCTTCGACTTGGCCTCATTGGCGCTCTCCGCGGCGTCCTTGGCGCGGGCCAGTTCGCGCCGCGCCGTTTCCAGGTCGGTCACGTCCAGGGCGATGCCGTCCCACACGATGGTGCCGTCCTCGCGCCGGTGCGGGGAGGCGAGTGTGCGGACGTTGCGGACCCGGCCGTCGGCCAGCGTGACCTCGGTCTGGAGGTCGAACGGCTCCAGCGTTTCGGCGGAGTGGCGCAGGGCCTGCATCCATGCGTCCCGTTCCGCGTCGTCCAGCCGCTCGCCGATCACCGACAGCGGCGTCCAGCCCGCGCCTTCCTCGATCCTGGCGCCCAGCAGCGCCTCGGCGTTGCGGCTGAGGTAGGTGTAGCCCAGCGAGCCGTCCGGCCGCAGCTCGCGGCGGTAGATGGCGCCGGGAAAGTTGGCGGCGATGTCGCCCAGGCGCTGCTCCAGCGCGCGCTCCGCCCGCATCGCTTGCAGCTTCTGTTCGGCCGCGTGGCGCCGGCGCAGCGTCGCCAGCAGCGCGGCCAGCAGCAGCACGGCCGCGGCGGCCGCGCCGATGCCGCCGATCCAGGTGGAGCGGCGCAGGATCTGGTACGGCCCCTCCACCACCGCCACGGGCGCGCCGATGCCGACTTGCCATTGCGTGCCGGCCACCGGCAGGAAGCCGCTGTAGCTGAGGACGCCGTCCCGGTTGACGGTGCGGAAGATGCGCCCGGCCTGCCGCTCCAGTTCGGCCTGGTACGCCGCCGGCAGGGGCGTTCCCGTGAGCCGGTCGGCGCCCCTGGTGCGGCCGATGAAGGTGCGGCGGCTGTCCCACAGCCCCAGTGTCCACCCCTCCGGCGGGCGGGCGTCGATCAGCAGGCGGGTGAACACCTCCGGCCGGATGGAGACGGCCAGCGTGTACTTGACGTCGCCGCCGCGCAGAACCGGCACGCGGATGCGCACCGCCAAGCCACCGGAGACGGGCACCAGATCGCCGACCACCGGTTGCATGGTGCGCAGCACCGTTTCCAGGGAGCCCGGATCGGCGACGGGCGGCAGGTCGTGGCCGGACGGCACGAGCAGGTTCAGGATCTGCCGCTCCCGGTCGGTGACGGTCAGGGTCAGCCAGTGCCCGCGTGCCCGCAGGACGCGCGCCGCGTGCTCGCGGAAGGCGTCCAGGTCGCGGCCGTCATCGAGCGCGGGGGCGGCCGCCAGACTTTCCAACGCCACGCGGTCGCTGTTGATCTGCTGCGCCACGTCCTCGGCGGCGGCGTTGAGGGTCTGCCACAGCAGCGCCTCGATGGCGCGCTCCTGCTGCCGGTTGAGAAGCACCAGGATGATCGCCGCGAACACCAGAAGCGGCAGCAGCACCGCCGCGGCAAGGGTGAGGAGACCCCACCGTGGGAGTGCGGCGCGTCGCGTCGGGGCGGCTTCGCTTCCGGTGCTCTGAACCGTCATACCCCAGTATGTTTACGGGGCTCGCCGGCTGACCAGTGGAAACTATGCATATCCGTTCCGTACAGGGTGGGTGGCGCTACGGCGCCTCCACCCAGGCAATGCGCAGGATGTTGGTGTTGCCCGGCGTGCCGAAGGGCACGCCCGCGGTGATGACGAGGCGCTGGCCCTCGGTGGCGATGCCGTCGGCGTGGGCGATGCGGGCGGCCTTGCGCACCATCTCCGAGAAGCTGTCGACGTCTTCGGTGTGGACGCTGTGCACGCCATAGGCGATGACGAGGCGCCGGGCCGTCTCGATGTTCGACGTCAGGCACATGATCGGCACCTCCGGCCGCTCGCGCGCGGCGCGCAGGGTGGTCGAGCCCGAGGTGGTGTAGGTGACGATCGCCGCCGCCTCCACCGTGTGCGCCACTTGGCGCGCCGCCGCGGTGATGGCGTCGGCGGCGGTGTGCTGCGGGTCGGGGTGCTGGGCGTCCATGATGGTGCGGTACAGCGGGTCCTGCTCCACGCGGCGCGCGATGCGGTCCATGATCGACACCGCCTCGATGGGATAGGCGCCGGCCGCCGTCTCGGCCGACAGCATCACCGCATCGGCGCCGTCGTACACGGCGGTCGCCACGTCCGACGCCTCGGCGCGGGTGGGGGCGGGACTGGAGACCATGGATTCCAGCATCTGCGTGGCGACGATCACCGGCTTGCCGGCGATGCGCGCCTCCCGCACGATGCGCTTTTGCAGCGACGGCACGTCCTCCGCCGGCATCTCGACGCCCAGGTCGCCGCGCGCCACCATGATGCCGTCCGACAGCTCGATGATGCCGTCCAGGTGCTGGATGGCCGAGGGCTTTTCCAGCTTGCTGAGCAGCGCCGCGCGGCCGGAGATCAGCTTGCGCGCCTCGGCCACGTCCTCCGGCCGCTGCACGAAGCTCAGGGCGATCCAGTCCACCCCCTGGCTCAGCGCGAAGTCGAGGTCGACGCGGTCCTTCTCGGTCAGCGGCGACAGCGGCAGCACGACGCCCGGCACGTTGACGCCCTTGCGGTCGGACAGGCGCGTTCCGGACACGACCACGGTGTCGGCGTGCTCCGGGCTGCGGCCGACGACGCGCAGGCGCACGCGCCCGTCGTCCAGCAGCAGTTCGGCGTCCGCCTCCAGGGCGGCGAAGATCTCCGGGTGCGGCATGCCGATGCGCGCGTTGTCGCCCGGCTCGCGCGACAGGTCGAGGCGGAAGCTCTGCCCGGCCTGCAGCGTGATCGGGCCGCGCGCGAAGGTGCCGATGCGCAGCTTCGGGCCCTGCAGATCGGCCATCACGGCGACGGGGCGGCCGGTTTCCTGTTCCATGGCGCGGATCGCCCGCAGGCGCTCGCCGTGGTCCTCGTGGCTGCCGTGGCTGAAGTTGAGGCGGAAGACGTCGACTCCGGCCTCGAACAGGGCGCGGATCATCTCCGGCGTCGAGGAGGCCGGGCCCAGCGTGGCGACCACCTTGGTCAGGCGGAAACGGCGGTACGGGCTACCCTTGCGATTCATCGTTCCTGTATCCTGATCGGCTGCCGGTTGGGACAGCGGGGCGCGCCGGCACACGAGGGCGCAACGGTTCCTTGGATGGAATCGGCATGCCTGCGTGACCTCGGCGTTGCGACTGGGGCATTGCGGCTGGAGCGTTGCGGCTGGCTTTTCCGTGCGGAAGGCCCGCCCATCACCTGAACGGTTCGCCGCGGATTGTCAACGCCCGGTCGGGTAGGTTCGCGTCGATAAGACGGCCGGAGGGCCAACTCTCAGGCCCGGATCTCAGGCCGGCGCGTTCTCGCCGGCGGTGCGCGGCTGGCGGATCTGCTGGTAGCGTTCCAGGATCCAGCTCAGGTGCTGGCGGATCGCCTCGGCCGCCGCGTCCGGCTCGCGCCGGGATATCGCCTCGTAGATGGCGCGGTGGTGGTTCAGCATCAGCTCCTCCTGCCCCTCGGCGAAGGGCGGGGAGTGATGGAACTCGACCATCTGGCCCAGTGTGTCGCGGATGGTGGAGAGGATGTGCAGGTACACCGGGCTGCACGCCGCGCGGCCGATGGCGACGTGGAAGTCGAAATCGTCGGCGGTGCGGTCGCGGCCGGGCTTGTCCATCACCGACACGATGCGGCCGATGGCCTCGATGTCGGCCTCGCTGCCGTGCTGGGCGGCGCGGCGGGCGGCCCAGGTTTCCAGCGCGATGCGGATCTCGACCAGATCATAGAGGTTCTCGACCTTGACGCGCACCATCTCGGTCAGCGCCGCGTCCATCGCCCCGGCGGAGGAGACGATGCGCGTGCCGCCGCCCTGCACGGCGGTGAGAAAGCCCTGCGTCTTCAGCTTTTGCAGGGCCGCGCGCACCGACACGCGGGAGACGTTGAGCTGCTCCGCCAGTTGCCGTTCGCCCGGCAGGCGCTGCCCCGGCACCAGATCGCCGCGCGAGATGCGGCCGAGAAGCTGTTCGGCCACCCACTCCGACACGCGCCGGGTCGGATCGGGCGCTGTGGCGGGGGCTTCGTCGGACACGCTGAATCTCCGGTCTTTCGTCATATCTTGTTAGCAGTACTCGCGCCGCCGTTGAGCGTCAACGTCCACCGCGCGAGCGGCCGGCGGCTAGCGGCTGCCGCGCCGGGCCAGCAGGATGCCGGCCAGCACCACCGCCGCCCCCACCGCCTGCCACGGCCCCAGCGGCTCGCCCAGCAGCACCCAGGCCAGCACGGCGGCCGCCGCCGGCTGCACCAGCAGGCTGACCGAGGAGAAGGCCGCCGGCAGGTGCGCCAGCGCGTAGGCGATCAGGCTCTGCCCGCCCGCGTGGCTGAACAGCGCCAGCCCCAGCAGCACCGCCCAGCCTTGCGCCGTGGAGGCGATCAGGCTCTCCCCCGACAGCAGCGCGATGGGCAGCAGCGCCAGCGCGGTGACGACGCCGCTCCAGGTCATGATGGTGGCGGTGGAGAATTCGGCGCGCAGCTTGCCGACCGCCAGGATGTAGCCGCCGTAGAACATCGCCGTGATCAGGCCCAGCGCATCGCCGAACAGCGCGTCCGTGCCGATGTTCAGGCTGCGCCCCATCAGCACGACCGCGCCGCCGATGGCCAGCACCAGGCCCAGCACGAAGGTGCGCGAGAAGCGCTCCTTGAAGACCAGCCAGGCGACCAGCGTCACGAAGATCGGCGCGAAGTTGGCGAGCAGGGTGGCGTTGGCGACCGAGGTGAACTTGATCGACCAGTGCCAGAACGCCAGATCCCCGGCGAAGAACAGCCCGACCGCCGTCAGCCGCAGGTAGTCGCCGCGCGTCGACGGCGCGCGGCTGCGTCCGCCCCTGGACTCCAGCCGGATCCAGGCGGCCAGCGCCGGCACCGCGAAGGCCACCCGCCAGAAGGCGGTGGCGGTCGGCCCCAGTTCCGACAGGCGCACGAAGATCGGCGAGAAGGCGATGCCGACAGCGCCGGCCAGCAGCGCGATCAGCGCGATGCGCTGGACCCGCTGGGCGTCGGCGAGGAGGGCGGCGGCTGAGGTGGCGGGGGAACTGGCGTCGGGCATCCCCCGCTTATAGCTGGCCGGGCGAACCATCGCCACGGGCGCGCCGTCATGGCACGGTTGCAGAACGCGAAGCGCCGCCGCCTGTTGCCGGAGTGCGGCGTGGTCCGTGCGGCATGGCCCGCCGAACGGCCGATCCGCCCGCATGACGCCTTCCGCCCTTCCGTTCCCCTGCGTTACAGTCCCGTGATGACCCTGCGTTCCCCCCATCAACCCACGTTGGGCCAGCCGGCCGAGCACGAGCGGCCCGTCACCGGGCCGACGCCGCCGCGCGTGGCGCCCCTGCCGCCGCTGATCGGCCCGGACGACCCGCCGCCGGTCAGCGTCCTCAACGCGCAAGGCCGGGCGCCGGTGGTGCTGGTGTGCGACCACGCCTCGCCGGCCGTGCCGAAGGCGCTGGGCCGGCTCGGCCTGGGGGAGGAGCAGTTCGCCCGGCACATCGCCTACGACATCGGCGCGGCCGAGGTCACCCGGCGGCTGGCCGAGCGGTTCGCGGCGCCCGCCGTGCTGTCCGGCTATTCGCGCCTCGTGATCGATGTCAACCGCGCGCTGGAGGACCCGACCGCCGTGCCGGTGGTCAGCGACGACGTGGTCATCCCCGGCAACCGGGCGCTGGACGCCGAGGAGATGCGGCGGCGCGTGGACGCCTTCTTCACCCCCTACCAGGACGCGGTGGCCGCGGCGATTGCCGCCAAGCGGGCGCGGGGGCAGGTGCCGGCGCTGGTATCGATCCACAGCTTCACGCCGGAGATGCGCGGCGTGGCGCGGCCCTGGCACGTCGGCGTGCTGTGGGACCGCGACCCGCGCATCCCCGTTCCGCTGATCGAGCGGCTGCGCGCCGACGGCCGCTGGGTGGTCGGTGACAACGAGCCCTATTCGGGCCGCAACACCCTGGGCGGCACGGTCGAGGCGCACGCCACGCCGGCCGGCCTGCCCAACGTGCTGATCGAGGTGCGGCAGGACCTGATCGCCACGGCCGAGGGGGCGGCGCTGTGGGCGCGGGTCCTGGGCGACGCGCTGCTGCCGATCCTGGCCGACCCCGATCTCTATCGCATCGAGCTGTACCCGCGGGAGTGAGAGCATGCCGGAACCCGGCTTCACCATCGGTATCGAGGAAGAATACCTGCTCGTCGACCGCGGCACGCGCGACATCGCGCAGAATCCGCCCGACGCCATGCTCGCCGCCTGCCAGGACAAGGCGCCGGGCCAGATCCACCCCGAATTCCTGCGCTGCCAGATCGAGGTCGGCACGCCGGTGTGCAAGACGGTGCAGGAGGCGCGGATCGAGCTGGCCCGCCTGCGCGGCACCGTGGCCGGCGTGGCCGACGCGCACGGTCTCGCCCCCATCGCCGCGTCCACCCACCCCTTCGCCGCGTGGGAGCCGCAGAAGCACACCAACCGCGACCGCTACAACATGCTGGCGCGCGACCTGGGCGCGCCGGCGCGACGGCTGATGATCTGCGGCATGCACGTGCACGTCGGCGTCGAGGACGACGACCTGCGCATCGACCTGATGAATCAGGTCCGCTATTTCCTGCCGCACCTGCTGGCGCTGTCCACCTCCTCGCCGTTCTGGCGGGGGCGGGACATGGAGCGCAAGTCCTACCGCCTGTCGGTCTGGCACGAACTGCCGCGCACCGGCATGCCGGAATCCTTCGAAAGCTATGGCGAGTATCTGGCCCACGTGAACGGGCTGGTGCGCACGGGCGTGATCGAGGACGCCAGCAAGCTGTGGTGGGATATCCGCCCGTCCTCGCGCTTTCCGACGCTGGAGATGCGCATCACCGACGTCTGCACCCGCCTGGACGACGCGGTGACCATCGCGGCGCTGTACCTCTGCCTGCTGCGCATGCTGTGGCGCCTGAAGCTGAAGAACGTGACGTGGCGGCCCTACAAGAACCTGTTCATCGGCGAGAACCGCTGGCGCGCCCAGCGCTATGGCTTCGACGACGGTCTGGTGGATTTCGGGCGCGGCGCCATCATCCCGTACCCCGACCTGCTGGAGGAACTGCTGGAGATGGTGCGCGAGGACGCCGAACGCTTCGGCTGCGTGGCCGAGGTGGAGCACGCCCGCGACATCCTCGCCCGCGGCAGCAGCGCCCACCGGCAGGTGGCGATCTACCGCGAGGCGCTGGAAGCCGGCGCCACCGGCTGGGAAGCGCTGGCCAAGGTGGTGGACTGGCTGGTCGACGAGACGGTGGTGGGCGTGCAGCCGGTGGCGTGACGCGTCGGCCGCATCGTTGCTGTGTAGGTTGGGTTGAGTTCTCACCGGCACGCGCCGACCCGCAGCGGATGAAAAAGTGGCTGCACTGGGCCCCCACCCTAACCCTCCCCCACTGCGCGGGGGAGGG
>DASWVP010000582.1:0-2166 GCA_036401175.1 Azospirillum sp.
CGAAGCGCGGCTCGCGGCGCATCATGTCGCCGGCGGCGGCCTGCGCCGCCTTGGCCGCGCTCAGGCCGTGGCGGCCGGCGAAGACGGCGCCGCGCCCGGCGAACCGCCCGGCGGCACCGACAAGACCGAAGGCGTTGCGCAGGCTGCCCAGCCATTCGCGCACCGACATGCCGAAGGCGACGAACAGGATGCCGGCGGCCAGCACCGACGCGCCGGTGGCGATCAGCGACCGGCCGGTGCCGTGGAACGCCACGTCGCTGGCCCAGTCCAGCAGCAGCACCCCGGCGCTGCCGCCGGGATAGCCGTGCAGCGCCTCGCTCTCGACCGGGAAATAGCCGGCGAAGCCCACCGCGGCCAGCAGCACGCCCCACAGCGCCAGGACGAGGCGCAGCAGGGGATGGCGCACGTTCTTCTGGGTGGCGAGCCGCAGCCCCCAGCCGATCGGCACGAAGGCCAGCAGCCACGCCGACCAGCCCAGCGTCTGCACCAGCACGTCGGCGAGGTAGGCGCCGGGCACGCCCAGCAGGTTGTGTGTCCTGCCCACCGTCGCGGTGTTCCACGACGGGTCGGTGGAGCTGTAGCTGCCCAGAACGGCGAACAGCAACAGCCCGACGCAGCCCAGCACGAAGCCGCCCAGCTCCCGCGCGCGGGCGACCACGAAGGCGCGCGCCTTGGGCGACAGCAGCGGCGGCCGTTCCGACCGGCCGGACGCCCGGGCGGTGCGGCTGGCCGGCGGGGTGGCGTTCGGGGAACGGGCCATGGGGGTGCCTAGCCGAGGATGCGGGTCATGGCGGCGCACGCCTGCCCGATCACGGCGGCGTCGTGCACCAGGGCCACGCGGATGAACGGGGCGCCGTGGTTCGGCTCGCCGGGCCGGCTGCGCGTCAGGTAGGCGCCGGGCAGAACGCGGATGCCGCCCTCGGCCCACAGGCGGCGCGTCGCTTCCTCGCCGTCGCCGACGTCGAGCCACAGGAAGAAGCCGCCGTCCGGCCGGTAATAGCCATAACGGCCCTGCAGCGCCGCCTCCGCCGCCTCGAACTTGGCACGGTAGAGGGCGCGGTTCTCCTCGACGTGCGCCTCGTCGCGCCACAGCGCGGCGGCCGCGGCCAGGACGGGGTAGGGCGTGCCGGCCATGGAATAGCTGCGCAGCCGCTGGTAACGCGCGATCAGCTCCGGATCACCGGCGACGAAGCCGGAACGCAGCCCGGCGGCGTTCGACCGCTTGGACAGCGAATGGAAGATCAGGATGTTGGCCCATGGGTTGCCGGCATGGGGCAGGGTGGATGCCACCTGCAAGGCGCCCACCGGCGGCGTGCCGAAGTGGATCTCGCTGTAGCACTCGTCGACGGCCAGGATGAAGCCGTACTCCCGCGCCAGGCCGATGGCGCGCGCCAGATAGGCGGCGTCGGCGGCGGCGCCCTGCGGGTTGGCCGGCGTGCACAGGTAGAAGATCGCCGTGCGCTCCAGCAGCTCCGGCGTCAGGGCGTCCAGGTCGGGCAGGAAGCCGGTCTCGCGGGTCGACGGCAGGAACACCGGTTCCGCCCCGGCCAGCACGCTGCCGCCCTCGTAGACGGCGTAGAACGGGTTCGGCATCAGCGCGGCCGGGATCTGGCCGGCCTTGCGCTCCGGCACCGCCAGCAGGGCGGCCAGGAACAGCGCCTCGCGCGTGCCGGACACTGGCAGGACCGAGGTGTCGGCGTCGAAGGCGTCGGGCGGCAGGCCGAAGCGGCGCGCCAGCCAGCCGCCCACCGCGTCGCGCCAGTCGGGCGTGCCCTGCACCGGCGGGTACTTGCCCCACAGCGCGGCGTTGGCCTGCAGCGCCTCGGCGATGACCGGCGGCGGGGCGTGCTGCGGCTCGCCGATCGACATGACGGTCGGTTCGACGTTGACGCGGGGGGTGATGCCGGAGAGAAGGGCGGCCAGACGCGTGAAGGGGTAGTCGGTCAGCCGGTCCAGACGGTTGTTGTACGGCCGGTCGTTGCCGGGTGCCGGATTCATGGCGGCGCCGCGCCCCTTTTCTGCCCTGTTCCGCAAGTACGCCAAGGAGTCTAGCGGTGCCGCCGGAGCGGTACAAGCGCGGAACGCCGCAACGCGGAAAAGGACACAGGTATGGTAAGCGCGGGCGCTGGGCCCCCACCCAACCCTCCCCCACTTCGCGGGGGAGGG
>DASWVP010000583.1:0-9821 GCA_036401175.1 Azospirillum sp.
GAGCCGGCCGGGCGCGACGTGCTGCTGGACCACGGACGGCGCGGCGGGCCGCGGGGCCTGATCAGCGTGTCGGGCGTGAAGCTGACCACCGCGCGCGCGGTGGCGGAGCAGGTGCTGGACCGCCTTTGCAAACCGGATGAACGAAGAAGAAGGGGAATGGGACCATGAAGGCGCTGGTGACCGGAGGAACGGGGTTCACGGGACAGGCGCTGGTCAGGCGCCTGCTCGCCGAGGGGTGGGACGTCGCCGCGCTCGACAACAAGCACGGCCTAAAGGATGACGAGCTGACGCGCGCCGGCGCCCGGCTGCTCATCGGCAGCGTCACCGACCCGGACGTCGTGCGGCGGGCGACGAAGGAGGCGGACGTGGTCTTCCACCTCGCCGCAGCGTTCCGTGAATACGACGCGCCGGACGCGCACTACGACGCCGTCAACGTCGGCGGCACCCGCAACGTCATGCGGGCGGCCGAGGAAGCGGGGGTGCGCAAGGTCGTCTATTGCAGCACCTGCGGCGTGCACGGCGACGTCGCCGACCCGCCCGCCGGGGAGGACGCGCCGATCCAGCCGGCCGACCATTACCAGCGCAGCAAGTACGAGGGCGAAAAGGTCGTCGCCGAGTTCGCGCGGCGCGGCATGGACACCGTGACCCTGCGCCCGGCCGCCCTCTACGGCCCCGGCGATCCGGAGCGCTTCGTCATGCTGTTCCGCCGGGTCGCCAGGGGGCGCTTCCCGATGTTCGGCAGCGGCCGCACCTACTACCACCCGCTGTACATCGACAACATGGTCGACGCCTTCCTGCTGGCCGCCCGGCCGGGGGTCGGCTCCGGGCAGGCCTACCTGATCGCCGACGACGAGTACCTGGAGATCGAAACGCTGGTGCGCAAAGTGTCGGAGGCGACGGGCGTGCCGATCCGCATCGACCACCTGCCGCTGTGGCCGCTGGAGGTGGCGGCGCACGTGTGCGAGGCGGCGTGCCGGCCGCTGAAGGTGCGTCCGCCCATCTTCCCGCGCCGCGTCCACTGGTTCAGCCAGAACCGCGCCTTCCGCATCGACAAGGCGCGCCGCGACCTGGGCTACCGCCCGCGCGTCGGCATCGACGAAGGGCTGCGGCGCACCGGCGAGTGGTACCGGCGGCAGGGACTGATCTAGAAAGCAACCGGATGCATGGGATCTATCGAGCCCCTTCCCCTTGACGGGGGAGGGGTTGGGGAGAGGGTGGTTACGCCCGGCAGGGCGGAAGAAACTCACGTTCCGCCTGCCGGCGGCTATCCCCCTCTCCCCAACCCCTCTCCCGCGAGGGGAGAGGGGCTATTCCCACCTTTCATCCACGGCGGGTCGGCGCCGCCGGTGGGCAACTGACACCCCAGGGAGGCGTCCATGTGTGGAATCGCGGGTGCCGCCGGGCAGGGCGGCGGGGCGCTGGCGGCGCGGATGATCGGCGCGCTGCGCCACCGTGGACCGGACGGCGAGGGGTTTTTCGAGGACGGGCGGATGGCGCTCGGCCAATGCCGGCTGGCCATCGTCGATCCGGCCAACGGCCGCCAGCCGATCGCCAACGAGGACGGCACGCTCCAGCTCGTCTGCAACGGCGAGATCTACAACAGCCCGGAGCTGCGCCGCGACCTGATCGCCCGCGGGCACCGCTTCCGCACCGGCACCGACGTGGAGGTCATCCTGCACCTCTACGAGGAGATAGGGGGAGACTGCGTGCGCCGCCTGCGCGGCATGTTCGCCTTCGCCCTGTGGGACAGCCGGCGGGGAGAACTGCTGCTGGCGCGCGACCATCTGGGGCAGAAGCCTCTGTACTACGCCGCCGACGGCGACCGGCTGCTGTTCGCGTCCGAGGTGAAGGCCATCCTGGCGGCGCGTTCCGCGTCGCCGCGCATCGACCTGGATGGGCTGTGGCACTACATCTCGCTGCGCTTTCTGCCCGACGAACACACGCTGTTCGGCGGTATCCGCAAGCTGCCGGCCGCCACGCGGCTCACGTGGCGGGACGGCCGGATCGAGACGGAGCGCTACTGGCAGCTCGACTTCACCCGCAAGCGGGGCGGCGGCGAGCGGGAGGCGATCGACGCGCTGGACGCCAAGCTGCAGGAGACCGTCAAGGCGCACCTGTTGAGCGACGTGCCGGTCGGCGCCTTCGTCAGCGGCGGCATCGATTCCAGCCTCGTCGCCGCGATCATGGCGCGGCACGCCGCCGGGCCGGTCCCCAGCTTCTCCATCGGCGTCGAGGAGCAGGGGTTCGACGAGCTGCCCTACGCCCGCATGGTGGCGCGGGCCTGCGGGCTGGAGGCGCACGAGCGGCGCGTGCACGCCGACCTCGTCCACCTCCTGCCGGCGATGGTGCACGCGCTGAACGAGCCGTCGGACCCCTTCGGCGTCGGCGTCTACCTCGCCGCGCGCGAGGCGGCGCGGCGGGTCAAGGTGGTGCTGGGCGGCGACGGCGGCGACGAGAACTTCGCCGGCTACGACCGCTTCGCCGGCCAGCGGCTGGCCGGCTGGTACGCGCTGCTGCCCGGCTGGCTGCGCGGCGGGGTGCTGGGGCCGGCCATCGGCCTGCTGCCGGAAACCTTCGCCTACAAGAGCCTGGCGCAGAAGGCCCGGTGGATGCAGCGCATGGCCGGCTTCACGGCGGGCGAGCGCTACGCGGAGAGCATGAGCTTCCACCGCTTCGACCGCGACCGGCAGCGCCGGCTGTTCACCCCGGCCGCGCAACGCGCCGTCGCCGATCCGGACTCGCTGGCCCGCATCCTCGCGCACTTCGATTCCGGGCACGCTGACCACCCGGTCGACCGCATGCTCTACACCGACCTGATGACGCGCATCCCCGACCACCTGCTGATGACCGTCGATCGCATGAGCATGGTCCATTCGCTGGAATGCCGCTCGCCTCTGCTCGACGTGGAACTGGTCGAACACGCCGCCGGCCTGCCGGCGCACCTCAAGCTCAAGGGGCTGCGCCTCAAGCACGCGCTGCGCGAGGTGGCGGCGCGCTACCTGCCGGCCGAGCTGGTGAACCGGCCCAAGCAGGGGTTCGGCTTCCCGCTCGGCGCCTGGATGCGCGGCGAACTGCGCGGCCTGCTGGAGAACACGTTCGCCCAATCGCGCTTCGTCGAGCTGGGCCTGTTCGAGCCGGCCGCCCTGCGCACGCTGCTGGACGAACACCTGTCGGGCGCGCAGGACCACAGCTATCGCCTGTGGATCGTCCTGAACCTGGAGATCTGGCACCGCCTGTTCCTGGAGGGCCGCAACGTCGACGCGGTGTGCGGGGACGTGGCCGACCTGATGGCGGCGAAGGCGGCATGAGCCGGCGGCTGGTGGACTTCGCCGCGCTGGGGTACGCGGCCCTGCTGGCGGCCGTGCTGGCGTTCCCGTTCCGCCTCGACCTGCCGACCGAAAGGCCGAACGGGGTGGTGCTGCCGCCCGGCGCGGACGCCGCGGTCTTCGCCACGCCGGGGCTGATCCGGGCCGAGCCGGCTCCGGCCGGGCTCGCGCGGCGGATCGCCGAAGCCGGCGTCCTGACGGCCGAGCTGTGGGCGGCCAGCGCGGACCGTGCGCAGAAGGGGCCGGCGCGGCTGCTCGCCTACTCGGCCGGGCCGAACGCGCACAACCTCGTTGTCGGCCAGGACGGGGACGCGCTGGTCGTCCGGCTGCGGACCTCGGCCACCGACCCCCGCGGGCACGGCCCCGAACTCCGCGCGCCCGGCGTGTTCCGTGACGCGGCGCCGCGTCACATCGTCTTTACCTACGACGGGGCGGAGCGCGTGCTGTACGTGGACGGGACGCGGCGGGCGCGGGCCGAGGGGCCGGCGGGGCGCCTCGCCGCCTGGGACTCCGGGCAGGGGCTCGCCTTCGGGAACGAGGTGTCCGGCAACCGGCCCTGGCTGGGCACGCTGCGGGCCGTCGCGCTGTTCGACCGCGCGCTGGACGGGCACGAGGCCGGGGCGCGTTTCGCCGCCGGGCCGGGCGCCGCCGATGAAGGAGCGCTGCTGGCCGTCGACTTCGCCGCCGGGCTGGACGGGCTGCGCACGCGCCTGCCGGGGGCGCCGGTCCGCCTCGCCGTGCCGGCGTCCTATGCGGTCACGTCGGGCAAGAGCTTCCTGGCGCTGGACCGGTTCAACGTGCTGAGGCCCGGCCAGACGCTCCGCGACTGGGTGGATCTCGGCGGCAACCTCGCCGCCTTCGCGCCGCTGGGCTTCCTGATGATGCTGGCCCTGCACGGGCGCGGCCTCGCCGGCTGGCGGTGGGGGCTGGCGGTGCTGGGCGCGGGGGCGGCCTTCTCGCTGGCACTGGAAGCGTTGCAGTTCGTCATCGTCAACCGGGACTCCTCGATCGCCGACGTGCTGGCCAACGGCGCGAGCACCGGTCTGGGCGTCCTGGCCGCCGTCCGTATCATGCCGCGGCTGTCGTTCCGGCCGGCGGAGCGACGAACGCGTACAGGCTGACCATCTGCCGCTTGAAGCGGTCGTAGCCGTACTCGCTCAGCGCCGTCCGGCGCGCCTGTTCGCCCAGGCGGGCGGCGTGCTCCGGCCGCTCCAGGGCGGTCAGGATGCCGTCGGCGAGGCCCTCGGCCGTGGGGGGCACCAGGATCGCCGAGTGGTCGTCCAGCACGGCGGTGTGCGTCGGCAGGTCGGTGGCGACGATCGGGCGGCCGCTGGCCATGTAGCTGAAGACCTTCAGCGGCGTCACCAGCGGCTCCAGCCGGGGCGACGCCAGCACGGCGGCCAGCGCCATGAACGCCGGCATGCTGGCCGGCGGGTGCTTGCCCATGCAGCGCACGCGCGCGCCGACGCCCAGCTGCGCGGCCAGCGCCTCCAGCCGCCTCACCTCTTCCGCTTCGCCGCCGACGATCAGCAGGGCCGCGTCAGGGCGCCGGTCGAGCACGTGCGGCATGGCCTCCACCAGCCGCTCCACCCCCTGCCGGGGGTCGAGGTTGCCGGTGTAGACGATCCACCGCGCCTCCTCCTCCCCCAGCGTCCGGCGCAGGTGCGCCACCTCGGCCGGCGCGGGGACGTGCAGGGTGCCGTCCAGCGGGGTGTCGGCGATCTCGAACACCGGCGTGCCCGGGCTGACCTCCGCGACGAGACGGGTGAGCGCCGGGGCCACCGTCACCGCGCAGGTGGCCGCACGCAGACTCCAGCGGCGCAGCGCGCCGGCCGGCCCGGCCAGCCGCGCGGTGGCGCCGCGCCGCTGGCGCAACTGTCCGCAGATGTCGGAATCCAGGTCCATGACCGCGGCGATGCCGAACAGCCGCGCCAACGGCACCGCGAAGAACGCCGCCTCCTCCACCGCGTGGATGGCCATGAAGCGGCGGCCGATCAGCAGGCGCAGCACCAGCAGGCACAGCAGCACGTCGTACACCGCTTTGGCCCAGGAAAAGCCGACCGGCACGCGGGCGATCCCCGGCAGGCGCGGGGCGCGGTGGTGCGTCAGGTTCGGCAGCGGCACCGCTTCCCCGCCGGGCAGCGTCGCCAGATGCACCGCGTACCCCGCCTCGGTCAGGCTGCGGCACATTTGCAGGACGTTGAACGGGGTGCCGGCGACGGCGAAGAAGGACTGCGGGGCGACCAGCAGCACGCACGGGCCGGTCCCGGCCGGTTGGTTCATGGGGTGATCTCCCGTTGCGCGAGCAGCAGCGCCGGGCCGCCCCAGCGGCGCGTCAGGCCCAGCCGGCGGGCGGCCGTCTCGACCGCGTCCAGCGGGCGCGGCGCGGCGACGCGCCGGTGCACCACCATGGGCAGCAGCAACTGCCGCTCGACCGTGCAGTGGGGAAAGCCGAGTGCGGCGAGATGAGCCGCCACCGCGTCCGGGCGGTGGCGCCGATAGCGGCGCGTGTCGCCCTCGGCCCAGCGCTTGAGGGGGAAGAGCAGGGGGGTGAGCGCGTTGGCGCCGTTGTCGGGCGCGAAATCGATCAGCAGACGGCCCCGGCACACGCGCGCCATGTCGTCCAGCAGTGCCCGCCACCGCTCCACATGCGCCATCAGGCGAATGCCGACGACCAGATCGAAGGCGCCGTCCGCGAAGGGCAGGCGGTCCAGGCCCGACACGACGAAGCGCAGGCGGTCGGGGTGGCGCGCCAGCAGGGGCGCCAGACGGTCCGAACACACCGGCGCGCTGCCGTGCACGACGACCCGGTCGGCACGCGCCAGCAGGAAGGAGGTCAGTTGCCCGTGCCCGCCGCCGACGTCGAGCACGCGGATGCGCCGGCCGGTGGAGGCACCCAGCAAGCGGGCCGCCGCGTCCTCCTGCGCCCTCAGCAGGTAGGATCCGGCGCGGCCGGCGAAGCGGCGCGCGTACCCGTCGCCGGCCGTCTCCACGTCCGGCGCGGCCGCTTCATCTTCATGTCCGTGGAAATGAGCCGTCATGTGCGTGAGGCTCCCGAGCCGGGTATCGTCGCTGCGGTGCGCCGATCTTACCCGTCGCCAGACAAAGCCCTGCGGCCCCCACGGGATATGCCCCGCAATCATGGATTCATTCGGGATCGGGGTACGTCGTTCGTAATCCGATCCTTTGGATTAATTCGTGAAATCAGGATGATGCGCGCGAGTTTTGCTTATGATGGTGGTGCAGAGACTTGGCGGCTGCCGATGAGATCAACACGGATGGGCGGGAACACCATCCGGACACGCCGTTGTCCCTGCCGGCCAGGGGCCGTGAAGATGCATCGGACCTTCGGAATCATGGGCAAGGCCGTGACCGCATCGCTGGACGCCGCGAGCCCCCATCCCGCCACGCTGCCGGCGGACGCCGGCGACGTGCTGCGCCTGCCGGCGTCGCGCGCGGCGTCGATGGCGCGCCGGCTGCGCGCCGCCGGGCGGACGGCCGACCTGCGCATCGGCTATGCCGGCAACATCGTGCCCGGCGTCCTGACCGATTACGTCGAGCTGGCCTGCGCCGCCGACGGCATGGCGGTGGAAAGCCACGTCGGCGCCCATGGGCAGGAGATGCAGGAGGTGTTGTCGGCGGATTCCGCCCTGCGCCGCTTCGCGCCGAACCTGCTGGTGCTGGCCGTGTCGCTGCGCGTGCTCGCCCCCCGCCTCGTCCACGCCTACCCCACGGTGCCGGAGGAGGAGCGGCGGGCGGCGTTCGACCGCATCCTCGATCATGTGCTGGGCTGGGTCCGGGCGGCGCGGCGGGAGACGGAGGCGACGCTGCTGGTCGCCAACTTCCCCGTTCCCGGCCACCCGGCCGCCGGCATCGCCGACCTGCGCGATCCCCTGGGCGAGGTCGAGTTCGTCCAGCGCCTCAACCTCGATCTGCTGGTCCGCCTGCGCGGCGAGCCGCGCGCCTTCCTGCTCGACCTCGACCGGGTTGCGGCGCGGTACGGTAAGGACGCCGCGTTCGACGAACGGCTGGCGCGGCTCGCCCGCATCGAATGGCGCGACGGCTTCGCGGCGGAACTTGCCTTGGAGATCCGGCGCTACGCCCGCGCGGCGCTGGGGCGGGCGCGCAAGTGCCTGGTCCTCGACCTGGACGGCACGCTGTGGGGCGGCGTGCTGGGCGAGGACGGGCCGGCGGGCCTGCGCATCGGCCCCGGCAGCCCGGAGGGGGAGGCGTTCCTGGCCGTCCAGCACGCCGCGCTGGCGTTGCGCGCGCGCGGCGTTCTGCTGGCCGTCTGCAGCAAGAACGACCCCGCCGACGTCGCCGCCGTGCTGGCCGAACACCCGGAGATGGCGCTCCGCCCGGCCGATTTCAGCGCCATGGAGGTCGGCTGGCACCTCAAGCCCGAGGGGCTGCGCCGCATCGCCCGGACGCTGGGCATCGGGCTGGACGCGCTGGTGTTCGTCGACGACAACCCGGCGGAATGCGCGCAGGTGCGCGCGGCCTTGCCCGAGGTGCGGGTGGTCCAGCTCGGCCCCGACCCGGCGGAACACGCCGGCCTGATCCGCCGCCTGGACGCCTTCGAGACGCTGGCGGTCACCGGGCTGGATGCGGTGCGCGCCGACGCTTACCGCATCGATCGTGAACGCGCCGCGATGCGGGCGGACGCCGGCAGCCTGGACGATTATCTCGCCGGGCTGGAGACGCGCGTGCGGATCCGCCCGGCTACGGCGGCCGACGTGGCGCGTGTCCACCAGCTGATCAACAAGACCAACCAATTCAACTTGACGGTCGAGCGCTTCACCCCCGGCGCGGTGGAGACGTTCCTCGACACCGGCCGCTTCGATCTGCGGGTGACGGAGGTGGAGGACCGCTTCGGCCGCCTGGGCCTCGTCGGCGTCACCCTGGTGGAACGCGGGGCAGAGGGGCCGCACGTGCGCCTGTTCCTGCTGAGCTGCCGCGCGCTGGGCCGCCGTGTCGAGGTCACCATGGCGAACGCGCTCAAGCGCCGCTGGCTGGGCCCGGACGGCGCGGCGGCCTTGACGGCGCGCTACCGCCCGGCGCCCCGCAACCAGCCGGTGGCGGACTTCTACGAGGCGCGCGGCTTCACGGTGACGGAGGTCCTGGGCGACGGCGGCAAGACCTGCCGGCTGGCCGCCGCCGATGCCGTGATCGAGGACTGCGGCGCCGTCGAGGTGGAGGAGATGGAATGAACGTGGACCCCCTGTGCGAGATCGTGGCCGACCTGCTGGACCTGAGCGTGGAGTCCGTCACCGACGACCTGACCCCGGAGGATGCCCCGTTATGGGACTCGCTGACCAACCTGAAGCTGGTGACGGCGGTGGAGGCGCACTTCGGCGTGCGCTTCTCGATGGACGAGATCCTGTCGATCCGCAGCGTGGGAACGCTTCGGGCCTTGGTGGCGCGGTCCGCGGTGGCCTGAAACCGGCGAAGCTGCTGCGGCGCTTCCTGCTGCCGCCGCAGGTCGTCAGCCTGCTGTGCCTCGCGCGGTTCCGCTGTTTCGTCAGCCCGCGCGCGGAGGTGGAGTTCACCGGCAACCTGCGCATCGGCCGCGGCACCGCCATCGGTTCCTTCACCAAGGTCAAGACGGCCGACGGGCCGCTCACCATCGGTGCCCGCGTGTCGGTGGCGACGGGATGCTCCATCCTGTCCGGCGCGCGCGGCATCACCATCGGCGACGACACGCTGATCGGCCCCAACGTGGCGATCGTCGCCAGCAGCTACCGCTTCGACCGGCTGGACCGGCCGATCCGCACGCAGGAGGTCGTCTCCAAGGGCATCGTCATCGGGCGCGACGTGTGGATCGGCGCGGGGTGCGTGGTGCGGGACGGCGCGGTGATCGGCGACGGCTGCATCGTGGCGCCGGGGGCGGTGGTGGCCGGCCGGCTGCCGCCCGGTTCGGTGTGCGAGGGCAACCCCGCCCGCCCGGTCTTTACGCGCCGTTGATCTTCACCCGCCGCTGAGGGAGGGCCGGCCATGCGCGCGCTGATCGGATCGAGCTGGTTCCGCGCCGTGGTCAGCGCCGTCCTGCTGGCGGCGGTGCTGTCGCGGGTCGACGGGGCCGCCCTGGCGCAGGCGCTGGCGCGGGCGCAGCCGGGGTATCTGGCGGCCGGCGTGCTGCTGGGCTTGGCCCAGGTCGTGCTGGCGGCCTACCGCTGGCACATGCTGCTGGACGGGCGCGGGCCGGCGGTGCCCTTCGCCGCGGTGCTGCGCATCCAGTTCGTCAGCGGCTTTTTCGGGCTGTTCCTGCCCGGCGGCGTAGGGACGGAGGTGATCCGCCTGTACAGCCTGTCGCGCCTGACCGGCAGCGTCGCCCTGTCCGTCACCTCCATCCTGGTGGAGCGGGCGTTCGCGCTGCTGACGCTGTTCGCGCTGGTGCAGGCCGGGCTGCTGCTGTCGCCGCCGGGCATGCCGGTCGGCGTGGCGGCGGCCGGCTGGACGGGGTTCGCGGTGCTCGGCGCGCTGGCGGCGGCGCTG
>DASWVP010000584.1:0-2287 GCA_036401175.1 Azospirillum sp.
GCCGCGCGTGGCGGTGTCGAGGTACTCCCGCCAAGGCACGTCATAGGACCGGGCTGACGATCGTCGGAGCGGAGGATGCGGTATTACGGTCTGGATTTCCCGAACAGATGGTGAGACATCTTGTTCAGACACAATACCACCGCGTATTGCAGCGCTACGGGCGCGGGCGGGGCAGCATGGGCGACGATTCCGGCAAGCTGGAATGGGATGACGCCTACCGCACGGGCATCGCCGTGCTGGACGACCAGCACCTGGCCATCATCCTGCTCTACAACGACGTGCTGCGCGCCATCCGATCCGGCGCGTCGCAGTGCATGGTCGCGGAAACCGTCGATTCGCTGATCTTCTTCGTGCGCCAGCATTTCGAGTGGGAAGGCCGCTTCCTGGCGGCAGCCGGCTGCGACCGGGCCGCGGAGCACCGGGCCGAACACCACCATTTCGACTTGGTGGCGCGGGTGTTCTACGGCTGTCTGGGGGCGGCCGACGACGGCGGAAGCTTCGCCGCCTTCGCGCGCGGCTGGATCGTCGGACACATCATCCGCGACGTTGGGTTTTCGCCTGCGGCTCAACCCAACCTACAGGACTCGTTCGCGTAGGTTGGGTTGAGGCGCCCGCCGCAAAACCCAACGTTCGGCCCCTCACTCCTCGATGTTGCGGGCGAGGACTTCGCGCTTGCCGGAGTGGTTGGGCTTCGAGACCACGCCCTCGGCCTCCATGCGCTCGATCAGGCGGGCGGCGGAGTTGTAGCCGATGCGGAGCTGGCGCTGGATGAAGCTGGTGGACGCCTTGCGCTCGCGGCAGACGATGGCGACCGCCTTGTCGTACATCTCGTCGCCCGACGCGCTGCCGCCGCCCGACCCACCATCGTCCTCGAATCCGGCGCCGTCCTCCTCCTCCTCGGTGATGGCGTCGACGTAGTTGGGCTCGCCCTGCGCCTTGAGGAACTTGACGATGTGCTCGACCTCGTTGTCGGACACGAAGGGGCCGTGCACGCGGGTGATGCGGCCGCCGCCGGCCATGTACAGCATGTCGCCCTGGCCCAGAAGCTGTTCGGCGCCCTGCTCGCCCAGGATGGTGCGGCTGTCGATCTTGGAGGTGACCTGGAAGCTGATGCGGGTCGGGAAGTTGGCCTTGATGGTGCCGGTGATGACGTCCACCGACGGGCGCTGCGTCGCCATGATCAGATGGATGCCGGCGGCGCGCGCCATCTGGGCCAGACGCTGGATCGCCGCCTCGATGTCCTTGCCGGCGACCAGCATCAGGTCGGCCATCTCGTCGACGATGACGACGATGTAGGGCAGTTCCTTCAGGTCGAGCGGCTGCTCCTCGAAGATGGGCTTGCCGGTGTCGGGGTCGAAGCCGGTCTGCACGCGCCGGGTCAGCGACTCGCCGTCGGTGCGGGCCTCGCGCAGGCGGGCGTTGTAGCCCTCGATGTTGCGCACGCCCAGCTTGGACATGTTGCGGTAGCGGTCCTCCATCTCCCGCACCGTCCACTTCAGCGCCACGACCGCCTTCTTGGGGTCGGTGACGACGGGGGTGAGCAGGTGGGGGATGCCCTCGTAGACCGACAGCTCCAGCATCTTGGGGTCGATCATGATGAAGCGGCAGCGGTCGGGAGGCAGGCGGTAGAGCAGCGACAGGATCATCGTGTTGATCGCCACCGACTTGCCCGAACCGGTGGTACCGGCGACCAGCAGGTGCGGGAAGCGGGCGAGGTCGGCGCACACCGGGCCGCCGCCGATGTCCTTGCCCAGCGCCAGCACCAGCTTGCCCTGGTTGCGCTCGAACGCTTCCGCCGCGAAGATCTCGCGCAGCAGCACGGTTTCGCGCCGGGCGTTCGGCAGCTCGATGCCGATGACGTTGCGCCCCGGCACCACGGCGACGCGCACGGACACCGCGCTCATGGACCGCGCGATGTCGTCGGCCAGACCGATGACGCGCGACGACTTGGTGCCCGGCGCCGGCTCCAGCTCATACAGCGTGACGACGGGGCCGGGGTGGACCTTCTGCACTTCGCCCTTGACGCCGAAGTCGGCGAGCACGCGCTCCAACTCCTCGGCGTTGCGGCGCAGCGCCGATTCGTCGAGCTGTTCGGAACGGGCGGCGACGACCGGCAGCTGCAGCAGGTCGAGCGGTGGCAGCTCGTAGCCCTCCGCCTCGGGGTCGAGGTGCAGGGCCGGCTGGCGCGAATCGGCCTTGCGCGCCGTCTCGGCCTTGGCCTTGGGCGGGGCGACCACGGGCACGAGGCGGGCTGGCGGCTCGGCGGTGGGGGACTCGGCGGCGGCGG
>DASWVP010000585.1:0-4934 GCA_036401175.1 Azospirillum sp.
CCGGCGTTGGGTTTTCGCTGCGCTCAACCCAACCTACGATTGACCGGTAGGTTGGGTTGAGGCGTCAGCCGAAAACCCAACGTCAGGTGCGCCGGCGGCGCAGGCGCTTCAGGTCGCCCCAGCGGATCAGGCCCAGCACAACCGCCAGCACGCCGTAGACCGCCGCCCCCAGACCGACCAGCAGCGCCAGCCCGCCGACGCGCAGGGGCAGGTCGATGGCGGTCAGCCACGGCGACAGCGTCGACTGTCCCGCCCACAGCGCGCCGCCTAGCGCGGCGCCGGCCACCGCCATGCGCGGCAGGTTGCGCCGCAGCCGCGCGTCGGGCGCGTAGAGCCCGCGCCGGTGCAGCAGCCACGCCAGCAGCCCGGCGTTGACCCAGGCCGCGACCGACGTCGCCACCGCCAGACCGACCTGCGCCAGCGGCCCCATCAGCGCCACCTTCAGCGCCACGTTGACCAGCATCGCCGCGACCGCCACGCGCACCGGGGTGGCCGTGTCCTGGCGCGCGTAGAATCCCGACACCAGACTGCGGATCACCACGAAGGCCGGCAGGCCCAGCGCGTAGGCCTGCAAGGTCGCCGCCGAGGCCGCCGCGTCGGACGGGCCGAAGCGCCCGTGCTGGAACAGCACCGACACCAGCGGCAGCGCCGACACCAGGAAGGCCACCGCGCACGGGATGGTCAGCACCAGCGTCAGCTCGACCGCGCGGTTCTGGCTTTCCAGCGCGCCGGCGGCGTCGCCGCCCTTGATGCGGCGCGCCATTTCCGGCAGCAGCACGGTGCCCACGGCGATGCCGATGACGCCCAGCGGCAACTGGTTCAGCCGGTCCGCATAATACAGGTACGACACCGCCCCGGTGGGCAGCAGCGAGGCGATCAGCGTGTCGACGAACAGGTTGATCTGCGTGAGCCCGGCGCCCAGCGCCGCCGGGCCGAGCACCGCCAGGAAGCGCTTCACCCCCGCGCTCCACCGCGGCCACACCAGCCGCAGCCCCACGCCGGCCCGCTCCGCCTCCCACGCCAGATAGAGGAACTGCGCCACGCCCGCCGCGAACACGCCCCACGACAGCGCGTGCCCCACCGTGGGCATCAGCGGCGCCGCCACGGTGAGCGAGGCGATCAGGCAGAGGTTCAGCAGGATCGGCGCCGCCGCCGCCGCACCGAAGCGCCCCACCCCGTTCAGCACGCCGGCCAGCAGCGATTCCAGCGACATGAACAGCAGGTAGGGGAAGGTGATGCGGGTGAACAGCACCGCCAGCTCGAACTTCGCCGGGTCGGCCGCGAAGCCCGGCGCGAAGACCAGCATGAACTGCGGCATAATCGCCAGGAACACCAGCAGCAGCACGATCTGCACGGCGAGCAGCAGGGCCATCACCTCCTCGGCGAAGCGGCGGGCGGCCGCCTCGCCCTCCTGCACCAGGGTGCCGGAGAACAACGGCACGAAGGCCGAGGCGAAGGCGCCTTCCGCGAACAGCGCCCGAAAATGGTTGGGCAGGCGGAAGGCGACGAAGAAGGCGTCGGCGACCGGCCCGGCGCCGAGCAGCGCGGCGGTCAGGATGTCGCGCAGGAAGCCCAGCGCACGGCTGACCAGGGTCAGTCCACCGACGGACAGGATGTTGCGGAGCACGATGCGGAACTTCCCGAAAAACGTGGACGGCCGCCACTATACGCAGCCCCGCGCCGGGCGCCATGGTTCCGCGGCGGAAAACGCGCTAGCATCCTCCGCCATCACGACGCACCGGAACCGCGACCGCCATGCCGACCGCCAAGACGCCGACCGCCAAGACCACGGGCCTTCCCCTCACCTACCTCGAAGCCGGCGAGAGCGTCGGTGGCACGCCGCTGCTGGTCCTGCACGGGCTGTTCGGGTCGGCGCGCAACTGGCAGAGCATCGCCCGCCGCTTCGGCGAACGGCGGCACGTCTACGCGCTCGACCTGCGCAACCACGGCGGCGCGCCGTGGGCCGGGACCATGAGCTATCCGGAGATGGCCGCCGACCTGCTGCGCTTCCTCGATGATCGCGGCTATGCGCGCGCCGCCGTGCTGGGCCATTCCATGGGCGGCAAGGCCGCCATGGTGATGGCGCTGGAGCACCCGCGGCGGGTCGAGCGGCTGATCGTCGCCGACATCGCCCCGGTCGCCTACACGCACACGCACGCGCCGTACGTGGCCGCCATGCGCGGCGCCGACCTTGCCGGCTGCACGCGGCGCGGCGAGGTGGAGGCGCAACTGGCCGACGCGGTGCCGGAGGCGTCGCTGCGCGCCTTCCTGTTGCAGAACCTCGTCATGGAGAACGGCGTGTTCCGCTGGCGCATCAACCTCGACGCCATCGGCGCCGGGATGGAGGAGCTGATCGGCTTCCCCGACATGGGCGGGCGCCGGTACGACGGCCCGGCGCTGTTCATCGGCGGCGGCGCGTCGGACTACATCACGCCGGACAGCGAGCCCGCCATCCGCCGCCATTTCCCGGCGGCGGAAATCGCGATGGTGCCGAACGCCGGCCATTGGGTGCACGCCGAACGCCCGGACGAGTTCGCGGATCTGGTGGAGGCGTTCCTGTAATGCGGCGTTTCGACGTTGGGTTTTCGGTTTTGCCCTCAACACAACCTACGGTCGCATCGTAGGTTGGGTTGAGCGCCAGCGAAAACCCAACGTCAGGATGTCAACGCCTCAGAACACCGCCTGCCCGGCCAGCAGGGCCAGCACCAGGAAGACCAGGAAGATCACCAGGAAGATGTAGAACAGCACCCGCGCCACGCCGGCCGAGGCGCGCGCCACGCCGGTGAAGCCGAGCGCGCCGGCGATCAGCGAGACAACCAGGAAGATCAGCGCCCACTTCAGCATGTCCGCCTCCAGGATAGCGTGTCGCCCGGACAACGGCGGCGCTGAAGCCGGGTTCCCGGCCTACCCCGGATACGACACGCCCCAAAAACGAAAACGGGGGCCCGAAGGCCCCCGCGTCCGCATCGACACGACGTCCCCCGTCACACCGCGTTCTGGCGCACCCCGGGCTTGACGCCGGCGCCGGGCGTCTGGCGGAAGGCGTCGATCAGGTACGGGGCCAGGGCCTGACGCATGCCGCGCAGCCATTCGTGGATGATGATCAGCGAGCGCGAGGCCACCGGCGGCGTCATGCCCAGCTTCACCAGATCCTCGCGCGTCATCCGGGCGACCTCGTCCAGGCGGTGGCCGGTCAGGCGCGCCCAGGCCGGGGCGGCGCACGGCGGCATGGAGATGACGTTCAGCCCCTCGCGCTCCACCATCTCGGCCTTGCGGCGGCCGTAGTTGGAATCCTCGATCTGCGTGAACGGGCCGGACACGCCGTTCTCGACCAGCACGCGCTTGGCCTTCGGCGCGATGGTGGCGATGCGCTCCAGCGTCGCCATGCCGGTCGACAGCGACGCGAGGTCGACGGTGACCGGCACCATGAAGGTCAGCCGCTCGCCGTCGCCGACGTAGTAGTCGAAGCCCGACACCTCGGCCCAGTTGAAGAACCACTGGCTGATGTTGCCGCCGAAGTCGAAGAGGCGGCCACCGCGCTGCAGCTCCGGACCGATCTGATCCCAGAATTCGTAAAAGCCGTCGCCCGAACCCATCAGGTTCATGAAGTCCTGGGTGATGCGGCGGTGTTCCACCACCTCCGGGCCGAAGAGGCGGGCAAGACGCTCGTTCACCTCATACTCGACGACCTTGAGCTGCAGACCCTCCAGCATGGCGGTCGCCATCAGGTGATGGGACAGCAGCGTCTTGCCGACGCCTCCGCGGTCATTCAGGACGAAGATCGTTCCCAGCATGCGATCGCCTTTCAAAAGTCTTGTCGTCGTGTCGAGGGGGGAAGGGGCGTCCGCGGCGCGGACGGCCGGTTCTGTGCGTGCCGGTTCGGCGCGCGGCGATTCGGGCGGCGGAGCCGCGACCTCCATCACCGGCGGCGCGGGTTCGGGTTCGGGCGTTGGTGCGGGTTCGGGTTCGGGTTCGGGCGGTGGTGCGGGTTCCGGCGCCACCTCCGCCACCACCACGGGCTCGGGTTCCGGTTCGGGCTCCGGTTCCGGTTCAGGCTCCGGTTCCGGTTCCGGTTCAGGCTCCGGTTCGGGCGCCGCCGTGGCGGTGGGTTCGCGGCCGGCCTCCATGGCGGCGCGGTGCACGGCCTCCAGCGTTTCCGCCGGCAGGCCGGCGGGGGCGTCGTCCGGCGACTCGCCCTTCTGCTCGGCGCCGACCAGGAAGAAGGCCGAGCGCAGGGTTACCGGGGAAATCGCCTGGTTGTCGCGCGCCGTCACCCCGAGGCGCGCCAGCACCTCCGAGATTTCGGCCCAGGACAGGCCGCGCTCGCGCATCAGGCTGATGTCGGTATAGCTCTCCCGCACAGCCTGCATCGCGCTGCGATTGCCGGCCGGGCGATCGGCGAGCAGCCGTTCGAGTTCCGTGCGATCGATCGACACCGTGTAAAAACTCGAAAAAGAAAGCGTTGCGGGAAGACGGACCGGTGCCCTACTCCGAAGGAAACGATTCCCCCGGCGGGCAAAAAATAGTACAAGCAACCGCAGGGCGCAAACGGTTTCCAGCGCCCGGGAACGGCGCTAAACATGTGACCGATTGCCCCGCAGCTTCGAGGGTTGGCGAGGATGGCACAGGACTTCCGGTCGTTGCGCGCTTCGGCGCAGACCATCGGCTTCCACGAGCTGCGCCAGGCCTGCGAGATCTCGGTCTTACGCGAAGATCTCGAACGCATCGTGCGCGAGGCGGGTGACCTGCGCGCGCACATCGAGGATGCGGTGGAGCAGGTGCGCGGGCGGTTCGCGTCGCTGACCGCCGAGGACCTCGCCGATCCGGAGCGTATGACGCCGCTGCTGCAGTTCGCCGTGTCGGCGCTGATCGACATCCGCGACGCCGCCCGGCGCGTCAACACCGACACCGGCGCCCGGCCGGACGCCGACCGC
>DASWVP010000586.1:0-7508 GCA_036401175.1 Azospirillum sp.
CCCTCCCCCGCGAAGTGGGGGAGGGTTAGGGTGGGGGCCCGGTGCGGGCGCTTTCCACGTCGCCCACCGGGTCCCGCAATCTCACCCCCGGACCCTTGGTGTCTTCGGGGATGAACTCGATGCCCGCCGCCTCGAAGGTGGCGCGGATGTCGTCGATGGTGCGGGGTTTCAGTTTTTCGCCGCGTTCCAGGCGCAGGATGGTGTCGGTGGAAACCTTGGCGGCCGTCGCGATGTCGCGGATGCCCCAGCCCAGCGCGGCGCGCGCCATCTTGCACTGAACACCCAGCATTTTCACGATCCTGTCTTGATTCCGCTTGCCTAAGCTCGGCCGCAAGCGCGTCCTACTCCCGTCGTGATTTCACGACAAGATAGGGCGGCCGAACGGGGTGTAGCAGCACCCCGCCCGGCCTGACCACAACCCAAGCTTCTCAGGAGCTACGGATCATGGCTGATTCCGAGGATACCACGGGTTTGACCTTATCCCGCCGGTCATTGCTGGCGGGCGGCGGCGGGGTGCTGGCGGCGGAGGCGGTGCGGATGGAGCGGCGGGCTGATCCTTGGGGGAGGCGCTGCCCCCACCCTGCACGCTCATCGCCGCCTTGCCAAAGTCGCGCCGTTCCATTAGGATTATCGTCCCAACGGCCGAACCGGCGGCGGCACGGGGGTCGGGAATGAAACACCCCGCCGCAAAGCGTTTCATCCGGTTTCATCCGGTCACAATCCCCCAGGCCGCCTCAGCTGTCCTTGGCCTTGTGGGTGTCGCTGACCGGCTGGACGCCGTTCTGCTGGTCGGGCTTGGGCTGGTCGGGCTTGCGCTCGTCCTGGTTCTGCGGCGGCGGTTCGGCGGGGGGCTGGTGCGGCTCGCGCGGCTTCGGCCCGGCCTTGACGTCGTCGTAGACGGCCTTGGAGATGCCCATCAGCTCGTCCTTCGACAGCCGGCCGATCAGCGCGTAGGCCAGTTGCCCCTCGACCCAGTAGAAGGTGGCGATGTCGCCCTGCTGGACGAAGCTGAACGAGGTTTCCTTGCCGGCCGGCGGCGGGCCGACGAACAGGGTGATCCGCTTGTTCTGGTCGTTGATGTACATGTACTGGGCGCCCGCGCCCGTGTCGGTGGGCAGGGAACGGCCGCCGATCAGGCGGTAGCCGACCTTCGACAGGTCCGGCCCGAAGATCGACTTGCCGACGCGCTGCGACAGGAAGTTGTCCAGCGCGCCGGGGTCGTCGGCGCCCATCTCCACCTGATAGCGTTCGTCGGCGGTGTAGAAGCGGTGCGCCTGCGTCGCCTCGTTGGCGAAGGTCTGCAGGGTCTGGCGCTGCGGCGCCGGGGTGTTGACGCCACGTCCGAAATAGCCGCCGGCGGCGCCGCCCACCACCAGCACCACGGCGGCGGCGAGGCGGACCAGCGGGCGGGCGTGCCAGGACGGGCGATTGTCGTTGCCGGCGAGGCGGCCCTTGAGGCGCGTCGTCAGCTCCTCCACCTCCGGCCCCGGCGGCTCGCGCAGCACCGGGTCGAACATCTCGTGCAGGAGGGCCGCCTGGGCGCGGTAATCCTCCACCCGGCGGGCCGCCTCGGGGTCCTCGGCCAGATAGCGTTCCACCGCGATGCGGCGGGTGCCGTCCAGCTGGCCGTCCGCGTAGGCGTGCAGTTCCTCGTCCTTGACCCGATGCGCTTCCATCACTTCACCCTTCGCAGGGCCACCGCGGCCCCGTTCGCCAGCTTTGCCCGCACCGCCTCCCGGCCTCGGGAGAGGCGCGACATCACGGTTCCGATCGGCACGCCGATCATCTCGGCGACCTCCTCGTACTTCAGGCCCTCCAGCGCCACGAGCAGCAGCACCTGGCGCTGTTCGTCGGGCAACTCGTCGAGGATGCGCATCATCTCGCGCACCTCGACCCGCTCCTCCTGCCGGGCCGGCGTGGTGAGCCGGCTTTCCACCGCCTCCATCGGGACCTCGTCCGGACGGGACGCGCGGGAACGGACCTGATTGACGTGGACGTTGTGCAGGATGGTGAAAAGCCATGCCCGCATGTTGGTCCCCGCCTTGAAGGTGTCGGCGCGCCCGATCGCGCGCGCCAACGCCTCCTGCACCAGATCCTCGGCGTCCGTGCGGTTGCGCAGCAGCGCACGCGCATAGCGGCGCAGCGACGCGATGTGGACTTCCAACTCGGCCCCGAAACTGCTCAACCGCGCACCCGCTAGGTTCGGATGGTCCGCCATGGATCAAGCGGCCCACCCTGAGGTAGGAAGACGCGGCCACGCTGCCCAGGGTCGCCCGAGGAACCGGTGCCACCTGAACAAACGCGCCCGCGCATCGTTTATTCCAGACTTTGATGGCCGTGCAGCAAAATTTCGGCGGAATCGTGGCGAGGCCAAGGGCGGCCCCCGCCGGTCAAGCCGGAAAGCGGCGCGAACGCCGGGGATTCCGGGGCAGGCGCGCCGTTCGGGCTGGAACGCCCACCCCTTGCGCGCGACTCGAAAAAAACGGGGGGCCGTGTGGCCCCCCGCTCGCAAACGCCGCCGGCGACGGAGGTGGTTACTCCGTGCCCTTGTGCTCCTTGGCGTAGCCCAGGCTCTGCAGGGCCTCGGCGATTTCCGGCAGGATGCCCGGATCGTCGATGGTGGCCGGCGCCTTGTAGTCCTGGTTGTCGGCGATCTTCTGCATGGTGCCGCGCAGGATCTTGCCCGAACGCGTCTTCGGCAGACGGTCGACCACCACGGCGCGCTTGAAATCGGCGACCGGGCCGATCTGGTCGCGCACCAGCGCCACCACTTCCTTGACGATGTCGTCGTGGCTGCGGGTGACGCCGGCCTTCAGGCACAGGAAACCCAGCGGCACCTGCCCCTTCAGGTCGTCGGCCACGCCGATCACCGCGCACTCGGCGACGTCCTTGTGGCTGGACAGGACCTCCTCCATCGCGCCCGTGGACAGGCGGTGGCCGGCCACGTTGATGATGTCGTCGGTGCGGGACATGATGTAGACGTAGCCGTCGTCGTCGATGAAGCCCGCGTCGCCGGTCTGGTAATAGCCGGGGTAGTCGGCCAGATAGGACGTCTTGTAGCGCTCGTCGGCGTTCCACAGCGTCGGCAGCGTGCCCGGCGGCAGCGGCAGCTTCACGCAGATGGCGCCGATGTCGCCGCGCGGCACTTCCTTGTTGTCGGCGTTCAGGATCTGCACGTTCCAGCCCGGCATCGGGCGGGTGGCCGAGCCGTACTTGATGGGGAACAGGTGCACGCCCAGCGGGTTGCCGGAAATGGCCCAGCCCGTCTCGGTCTGCCACCAATGGTCGATGACCGGGACGTTCAGATTGTCCTCGGCCCAGTGCAGCGTGTCGGGGTCGGAGCGCTCGCCGGCCAGGAACAGCGCGCGGAAGCCCGACAGGTCGTAGTTCTTCAGCAGCTTGGCGTCCGGGTCCTCGCGCTTGATGGCGCGGAAGGCGGTGGGCGCGGTGAACAGCGTCGTCACCTTGTGCTGCTGGATGACGCGCCAGAAGGTGCCGGCGTCCGGCGTGCCGACCGGCTTGCCCTCGAACACCAGGGTGGTGTTGCCGTTCAGCAGCGGGCCGTAGACGATGTAGGAGTGGCCGACCACCCAGCCCACGTCCGACGCCGCCCAGTACACCTCGCCCGGCTGGACGTTGTAGATGTTCTTCATCGTCCACTTCAGCGCCACCGCGTGGCCGCCGTTGTCGCGCACGACGCCCTTCGGCTGGCCGGTGGTGCCGGAGGTGTAGAGGATGTACAGCGGATCGGTCGCCGCGACGGGCACGCACTCCGCCGGCTCGGCCTGCGCCACGGCCTGGGCCCAGTCGACGTCGCGGCCCTCGACCAGGGTGGCGGTCTCCTGCGGGCGCTGGAAGATGATGCAGGCGGACGGCTTGTGGTCGGCCTGCTCAATGGCGGCGTCCAGCATCGGCTTGTACTTGACGATGCGGTTCGGCTCGATGCCGCACGAGGCGGAGACGATGGCCTTAGGCTTGGCGTCGTTGATGCGGGTCGCCAGTTCGTGCGGGGCGAAGCCGCCGAACACCACCGAATGCACCGCGCCCATGCGCGCGCAGGCCAGCATGGCGACGACCGACTGCGGGATCATCGGCATGTACAGGATGACGCGGTCGCCCTTCTCCACGCCCCGTGTACGCAGCGCGCCGGCGAACTGGGCGACCTGATCGCGCAACTCGGCATAGGTGATGGTCTGGACGGTGCTGGTGACCGGGCTGTCGTAGATGATGGCGGCCTGATCCCCCCGGCCGGCCTCCACATGGCGATCCACGGCGTTGTAGCACGTGTTGAGGACGCCGCCCTTGAACCAGCGGTAGAACGGCGCGTTGGAATCGTCCAGCACCGTGTCCCAGCGCTTGATCCAGGTGATGTCCTCGGCCGCCTCGGCCCAGAACCCCTCGGGGTCGGACAGCGAGCGGGCGTGGATCGCGTCGAAGGTTGCGGCTGACGTTTGGGTCATTGGGGGCGTCCCTTATAATTTGTTTTGCTGCGTATCGTCCTTCCTCGGCGCAACGAAACGCCACGCCGTGGCGCCGTAATGTGCTCCAAAAGACCCCACTTTTGCAAACGGGACGTGGCCGGCGCACGCGATGGAGGAGCGGAGGGGGGGTGCGCGTTTTCCGTGGAAAGCGTATATGATTGCACGGACGCACGAACCCGCCGGAGGCCGCGTATGGGACAGCCGCCGCCGAAGCCGTGGACCGTTGCCGAGTTCCTGGATTGGGAACGGCAACAGCCGGAACGCTATGAGTTCGTCGACGGCGTCATACGGATGATGACGGGCGGCACGAACCAGCATTCCCGGATCAAACGGAACCTGGGCGCCGCGCTGCATGCGGCCTTGCGCGGCCGCCCCTGCGAAGCCTGGGTGGAAGGGCCGAAGGTCGTGACGGCCATGACCGGCACCTACCCCGACGCGGTCGTGAGCTGCGGCCCCGTCGACCCCGCCGGAGATCGGATCGAGGACCCGGTGGTCATCGTCGAGGTGCTGTCCCGCACCACGGCCGATTACGACCGCGGCGGCAAGTGGGTCGGGTACCAGAGCATCCCCTCGCTTCAGCATTACCTGCTGGTCTCGCAGGACGAGCCTCGCGTGGACGTGTTCACCCGCGACGGAGACGGCTGGCGCCTCCACGTCTTCACCGGGCTGGACACGAGCATACCGTTGCCCGCCATCGACTGCGCCCTGGCCATGGCCGACGTGTACGAGCGCGTTGCGTTTTAGTGGACGCGGCGCCGTAACGCGCCTGCCCCCTTCCCCCGCCCGCGCTTCTCTGGCAAGAATCCATCCCAACGAACCACAACACCGGGATCAGGGGGGACGCCATGGCGGACGTGAAGCACAACCCGTACGAGATCGACCTCGACCAGAACGCGGCCAACATGGCGCCGCTTACGCCGCTGTCCTTCCTGCGCCGCACGGCATCCGTCTACCCGAACCGGCTGGCCGTCGTGCACGGCGACGTGCGCCGGACCTGGAAGGAGACGTACGAGCGCTGCGTGCGTCTCGCCTCGGCGCTCAAGGCGCGGGGCATCGGCGTGGGCGACACCGTCGCCGTCATGGCGCCCAACATCCCGGAAACCTTCGAGGCGCACTTCGGCCCAGCGATGATCGGCGCCGTGCTGAACGCGCTGAACATCCGGCTCGACGCCGAGGCGCTGGCCTTCATCCTGGAGCACGGCGACGCCAAGGTGCTGCTGACCGACCGCGAGTTCTCCGGCGTCATGCACAAGGCCGTGCACATGCTGCCGCCCGAACGCCGGCCGCTGGTCATCGACATCGACGACCCGCTGGCCAAGGGTGGCGCGCTGATCGGCGCCATGACCTACGAACAGTTCCTGGAGACCGGCGACCCGGACTTCCAGTGGCGCATGCCCGAGACGGAGTGGGAGGCGATCACGCTGAACTACACGTCCGGCACCACCGGCAACCCCAAGGGCGTCGTCTACCACCACCGCGGCGCCTACCTGAACGCCATGGGCAACATCGCCACCTGGGCGATGCCGCACCACCCGGTGTACCTGTGGACGCTGCCGATGTTCCACTGCAACGGCTGGTGCTTCCCCTGGACGGTCGCCGCCATGGCCGGCGTCAACGTCTGCCTGCGCACCATCGCGGCCAAGCCGATCTACGACGCGCTGGCCGACCACGGCGTCACCCACATGTGCGGCGCGCCCATCATCATGGGCCTGATCTGCAACGCGCCGGAGCCCGACCGGCGCGAGCTGCGCACCGGCATCAAGATGATGACCGCCGGCGCCGCCCCGCCCGCCGCCGTCATCGAAAAGATGGAGCGCATGGGCTTCGACGTCACGCACGTCTACGGCCTGACCGAGGTGTACGGGCCGGTGACCATCTGCGCCTGGCACGACGAGTGGAACGACCTGCCGCTGGAGGAGCGCGCCCGCCTCAAGGCCCGCCAGGGCGTCAACTATGTGACGCTGGAGGGGCTGACCGTGATGAACCCGGCGACCATGGACATCGTCCCGGCCGACGGCCAGACCATGGGCGAGGTGATGATGCGCGGCAACACGGTGATGAAGGGCTATCTCAAGAACCCGCGCGCCACGCAGGAATGCTTCGCCGGCGGCTGGTTCCACACCGGCGACCTGGGCGTGCTGCACCCCGACGGCTACATCGAGCTGAAGGACCGTTCCAAGGACATCATCATTTCCGGCGGCGAGAACATCAGCACGATCGAGGTGGAGGGCGTGCTGTACCGCCACCCCTCCGTCCTGGAGGCCGCCGTCGTGGCCCGCCCGGACGAGAAGTGGGGCGAGACGCCCTGCGCCTTCGTCACGCTGAAGGACGGCGCCGACGTCACCGAGAAGGACATCATCGACTGGTGCCGCCAGCACCTCGCGCACTTCAAGTGCCCGAAGACGGTGGTGTTCAGCCCTCTGCCCAAGACCTCGACCGGCAAGATCCAGAAATTCGTGCTGCGCGAACAGGTCAAGGCGCTGGACGGGAAGTGACAGGGCAATTGCACATGGAGACTAATCTCCATGAATAGAACACCGTCATCCCCGCGAAGGCGGGGATCCATACTTTGCATTGCGTGTTCATGTCGGAAACATGGATCCCCGCCTTCGCGGGGATGACGGATTTCATGCATTGGGAGAACTGCTTCCCTGTGCGATTGCCCTGCGGGAAATCAGCGCACGGGGACGCCCCTCCCCGAACGGAAGACCCAACGCCATGCCCACCGACCCCGGTTACCGTCCCTTCGCGCACGATGACGCCGACGCCGTCGCCTATCTGGCGCGGCACGGCTTCGGCATTCCGGCCGAGGACGTGGAGGGATTCCGCGACCTGCTCGGCGACGCGGCGTTCCGCGTGCTGGTCCGCGACGGCCGGCCGGTGGCGAGCGCCGCCGTCTGGCCGATGGACCAGTGGTTCGGCGGCCGGCGCGTGCCGTCCTTCGCCGTCAACCAGGTGACCACCGACCCGGCGGTGCGCGGCCGCGGCGCCGCCACGGCGCTCATGGCCGGCGTGCTGGCGGAGGCG
>DASWVP010000587.1:0-3863 GCA_036401175.1 Azospirillum sp.
CAGTGCCGGCGGGCCCGGCGCGCCCGCCGGACCCGCCGGCTCCGGCGGCGCCGCCCTCGCTGTCGGCCATCCTGCGCGCGGTCGGCACGCCGACCACGCCGCCGCTGCCCCCTCAATCCTTTTCGCCGCAGCCCTTTTCGCCGCAGCCCTTTTCGCCGCAGCCGTTCCCGCCCGCCTTCGCGGTCGAGCCGGAGCCCGAACCGGAGGCCAAGCCGGCCGAACCGCCGGCGCGCGCCGCCACCGCCAACCGCGCCACCATCGATCAGGCCAAGGACCGCGTGCAGCCGCTGCTGCTGGAGCGCATCGACACCGCCGCCGCGGCGGCGCTGAGCCGGTCGGAGCTGACGCGCGACGTGGGCGACATCGTGCACGACCTGCTGCTGGAACAGCGCCTGCAGCTCAACCTCACCGAACGGCAGGAGCTGGTCGAGCGCATCCTCGACGACATGCTGGGCCTGGGGCCGCTGGAGCCGCTGCTGGCGGACGAGGCGATCACCGACATCATGGTGAACGGCCCCCGGCAGGTGTACGTCGAGCGCAAGGGCAAGCTGGAGCTGACCGATGTGCAGTTCCGCGACAACGCGCACGTCATGGCGATCGCCACGCGCATCGTCACCGCCGTCGGCCGCCGCATCGACGAGAGCACGCCCATCTGCGACGCGCGTCTGGCCGACGGCAGCCGCGTCAACGTCATCGCCCCGCCGCTGGCCATCGACGGCCCGTCCATCTCGATCCGCAAGTTCTCCAAGAAGAAGATCACGCTCGACATCATGGCGCGGCAGGAGAACATCTCGCCGGCCATGTGCACGGTGCTGAAGATCGCGGCGCGCTGCCGGCTGAACATCCTGATCTCCGGCGGCACGGGTTCGGGCAAGACGACGCTGCTGAACGCGCTGTCGCAGCTGATCGACCATTCCGAACGCATCGTCACCATCGAGGACGCGGCCGAGCTGCAGCTCCAGCAGCCGCACGTCGTGCGTCTGGAAACGCGCCCGCCCAACCTGGAAGGGCACGGCGAGATCACCATGCGCGATCTGGTCAAGAACGCCCTGCGCATGCGCCCCGACCGCATCATCCTGGGCGAGGTGCGCGGGTCGGAGGCGGTGGACATGCTCCAGGCCATGAACACCGGCCACGACGGCTCGCTCGGCACCATCCACGCCAACCGCCCGCGCGAGGCGCTGACCCGGCTGGAGAACATGTTCGGGATGGCCGGGCTGAACATGCCGACCAAGGCCGTGCGCACGCAGATCGCCTCGGCCCTGCACCTGATCGTGCAGATCAGCCGCATGCGCGACGGCGTGCGCCGCATCACCCACATCACCGAGGTGATCGGCATGGAGGGCGACGTCATCACCATGCAGGACCTCTTCACCTTCGAGTTCAAGGGCGAACGCCCGGACGGCAGGCTTTCGGGCGAGTTCAAGCCGGCCGGCGTGCGCCCGAACTTCCTGCCGAAGGCCGCCTACTTCGGTCTCGACAAGGCGCTTCTGGAGGCGATGTGATGGCGACCGTCGGCGGCGTTCCCGTGGTCGCGCTGCTGGCCGGCGTGGGGGCCTTCGTCGCCACCCTGCTGCTGGGGCTGGCCTTCACCGGCGGCGGCGACAAGGAGATGAAGCGGCGCCTCGCCCGCGTCGGCGCCGACGGGCAGAAGGGCCGGCGCGCCGGCGGCGCGGGCAAGGCGGCGTCGCTGCGGCTCGACCGGGCGGACAGCTCGAACGCCACGCTCGACCGGCTGATCAAGGCGCTGGTCCCCAACCCCGAACGCATCCGCGACCGTCTGGCGCGCACCGGGCGGCGCATCCCGCTGGGCCAATACGTGATCGCCAGCCTGCTGATCGCGGCGATGACGTGGGCGATCCTGTCGCAGGTGCTGCGCCTGCCGGCGGCGGTGACGCTGTCGCTGGCGACCATCGTCGGGCTGGGCGTGCCGCACCTGACGGTCAAGGTGATGGGCGACCGCCGGGTGGCGGCCTTCGTGGCGCAGTTCCCCGACGCCATCGACCTCATCGTGCGCGGTCTGCGTTCCGGCCTGCCGGTCACCGAATCGATCAACGCGGTGGCGCGCGAGATGGCCGAGCCGCTGGGCACGGAGTTCCGCCGCGTCGGCGACGCCGTGCGCCTGGGCCAGTCGCTGGACGCCGCGCTGTGGGACGTCGCCAAGCGCATCGACACGCCGGAGTTCCGCTTCCTCATCATCGCCATGGCGATCCAGCGGGAGACCGGCGGCAACCTCGCCGAAACGCTGGGCAACCTGTCGGACCTGCTGCGCAAGCGCCGGCAGATGAAGATGAAGGTCCGGGCATTGTCGTCGGAGGCGCGGGCCAGCGCCTACATCGTGGGATCGCTGCCGTTCCTGATGTTCGGCGCCATCAGCTTCCTCAAGCCGGACTACGCCACGATGTTCTTCCACGACCCGCGCGGCCAGATCATGGGCGCCATCGCGCTGGGCATGATCATCGCGGGCGGGCTGGTGATGGCCCGGATGGTGAGGTTCGACATATGAACCTGGACGCCCTGATGCCCGGCCTGACGCCGGAGGATCTGGCATCCTGGCTGTCCGGGCTGGCGGCGTTCGCCGTGGCCGTGCTGATCTGGAACGCCTTCGTCGAGCGCGACCCGCTGGCGTCCCGCCTGAAGGCCCTGCAGCAGCGGCGCGAGGCGCTGAAGGGCGACCTGACCCGCACCGTGCGGCGGGGCGACCGGCCGGCCGGGCGCATCGGCCTGATGCGGCGCGTCGTCGACCAGTTCCGCATGGCCGGCGGCAAGACGGCGGAGCAGGCGGCGGCCAAGCTCTCCCGCGCCGGCTATCGCAGCAAGGACGCGATGACCGTCTACCTGTTTGCCAAGATCAGCCTGCCGATGCTGGCCGGCGCGGCGGTGGTGGGCGTCGTCTACGGCCTGCGGCCGCCGGTGCTGGAGGGGGCGGGGGTACAGGCGGTGGGCATCTGCCTGATCGTCACCTTCCTCGGCTCGATGCTGCCGGAATACTACCTGCGCCACGCGGCGGCGAGCCGGCAGGCGACCATCCGCCGGGCGCTGCCCGACGCCTTCGACCTGCTGGTCATCTGCGCCGAGGCCGGCCTCAGCCTGGACAGCGCCTTCGAGCGCGTCGCCCGCGAGATGGGCGAGGCGTGCCCGGAACTGGCCGAGGAGATCGGCCTGACCTCCGTCGAGCTGGGCTTCCTGCCCGATCGCGCCAAGGCGTTCCAGGGCCTGACCGAGCGCGTGCCGCTGCCCGGCGTCCGCGCGCTGGTCACCACGCTGGTGCAGACCGAACGGTACGGAACGCCGCTGGCGCAGTCGCTGCGCGTGCTGGCCGGCGAGATGCGCACCGAGCGCATGCTGAAGGCCGAGGAGAAGGCGGCCCGCCTGCCGGCGATCATGACCGTGCCGCTGATGGTGTTCATCCTACCGCCTCTGTTCATCGTGCTGGTCGGCCCGGCGATCCTGCGCACCATCGACACGTTTTCCCGCATGTGATACGGCCGGCGCTGCGGTCGGCGCACACGGGATTCGGGAGCGGGTATGGGCGGCGCGTGGCGGACGGCGGTGGTGGGGCTGGCGGTGGCGGCGGTGGCGCTCGCCTGGGTCGGCGTCGATGCCGTGCGGCGCACCGGCGAGGACCGCGACGCCGCGTTCGCCCTCATGGGGGGCCTCGGCGTCGGCATTCTGGCGCTGTGGGTGGTCTTCGCCCGCCTGTCCCGCCTTTTCCGCGACATCGGCCGGCTGCACGGCGACCTCGGCGCGCTGCGCGGCCGGGCCGAGATGCCGGCCGACTGGACCGGCCGCGACGACGAGCTGGGGCGGCTGGCCGGCGCGGTGGCGGACCTGCTGCGCCGCGACCGGCGCGCCGGCGGGCG
>DASWVP010000588.1:0-2344 GCA_036401175.1 Azospirillum sp.
GCCCGCCGCGGAGCCGGCCCGCCCGGCGCCGCCCGCCGCCATGCCCGAGCCGCGGCTGGCCGGCCGGCGCATCCTGCTGGTCGAGGACAGCCCGACCAACCAGATGGTGGCGACCGCCTTCCTGAAGGCCGCCGGCTGCCAGGTGGACGTCGCCGCCAACGGGCTGGAGGCGATCGAGGCGGCGCGCACGCTGCCCTACGACCTCGTCCTCATGGACATCGCCATGCCGGAGATGGACGGGCTGACGGCGACGCGCGCACTGCGCGCGCTGCCGCCGCCGGCCGGCACGCTGCCGATCGTGGCGATGACCGCCAACGCCATGGAAGGCGACCGCGAGCGCTGCCTCGCCGCCGGCATGAACGACCACATCGCCAAGCCGGTCGACCGCGCGCGCCTGCTCGACACGGTGACGCTCTGGCTGCCGCCGGAGCCGGCGGTGCCGCCCAGCCCGGCGGCGGCCAATCCGGCGGCGGGGGCCGAGGCGCTGGACGGCCCCGTGCTCGATCAGCTCGCCGAGGATCTGGACGCCGAGATGCTGCCCGACGTGATCCGCCAGTTCATCGACGAGACGCAGGCGCGCGCCGCGCGCATCGCCGCCCCCGACGTGGATCCGGCGGTCCTGGAGCAGGAGGCGCACACCCTGAAGAGCACGGCCGGAACGTTCGGGGCCAGGCTGCTGTCCAGCGCCGCGCGCGAGCTGGAGCGCGCCTGCCGGGCCGGCGACACCGGCGAGGCCGACGCGCTGCGCCGGCGCATCCCCACCCTGGTGCGGGACGCCGCCGACGCCTACCGCAACCGCGGCCTGCTGGCCTGAAGCCGATCGCCCCGTCCGCGTGTTCCTGGGCTCCGAACTCAGGTTACCATGCGACCGGGTAGAGAAAGGGGGGACACGGATATCCGTGTGCATCCGTGTCTCAAAACCCGCCTCCTTATCGGTGCTCTTCTGTTAACCCGAGGTCGGAGCCCTGCCGCGTGGCCGAGGCGTTCTTGTCGGGGTTCGCGCGTTGGGTTACCGTCCTTCCGGGACGGTCGGCAACCAGCGTGATGCCCGCGCCATGATTCTTGTCGTGAATTCGTTGCCGAAGTGCGCAAGCACGTGGACCTTCCATGTCGTCGACGCGTGCTTGCGGGATCTCGGCCATTCCAGCGTCTTCGACGTGGCGCCCTGGACCAACCGGTGGGGGAACCCCGGGCCGCTGGAAGGCGACAATCTTCGCCGCCTGCTGTCCATCGACCGGACCTACGGCATCAAGGCGCATGTGCCGAACACCCCCGAACTGAGCGCGGTCCATGAAGACGGGCGGATGAGGACGGTCTTCCTGGTCCGGCATCCGCTCGACGTGGTGTCGGCGACGCTCGACTACGGCGCGCGCAAACGCCAGATCGGCGAGAGGGACAACCCCTATTACGACATCCACACCGTGGAGCAGGCGCTTGGGTTCTGTTCCGGGTTCTGGTCGTTCCGGGACACATGGCTCGACCACGCGCTGATGGTGAGGTACGAGGATCTGGTCGCCGATTACGAAGCCGCTCTCGGCCGGATCTTCCGGCATTTCAGCCTTCCCGATCCCTGGCCCCGCGTCCAGGCGGCCATCGCGCGGTCCGTCGACGCGTTCTCCCCGGAGAGGCTGATGTCCGGCACGGCGCCGCGCGGCGCCGATCACATACGGCTGAACCTGCTGACGCGGGGGGCCGGCGCGGCCAGCGCCACGCCGACGGCATCGACAAGGCGCGCGACGAACTGGGCGACATCATCCGCGCCTGGGGATACGCGGACTGATACGGCCGGCGCCTGAAGGCGTCGTCCGTATCACCCTTTCAATCAATGCCTTTCGCGCTTTCGGAACGAAAGCGCTGGCGGCAGCCCTTTGCCCAAGGCAAAGGGCGAGAGCTATCGCATTGATCTGTCGGGTTTTACCGGCGGCGCTCGATGGAAGCGATCAAGCGCCGCCGGTATGATCGGCGCGGCTGTCCCGCCGCGCCGGGGCTTGGCGCCAGCCCGCGACGCCGCCGTCACAGCTTTCCTTCGGCTTCCCAGGCCAGCCGCTTGCGGTAGATGGTCGAGGCGCTGATGTCCAGAAGGGCGGCGGCGCGCGGGATGTTGCCGTCGCACGCGGCGATGGCGTCCTCGAGGGCTTCCTTTTCCACCAGCCACAGCGGCTTGATCTCGCGCCGGCCGGGCGGGGCGGCGGCGGCCGGCGCGGCGGGGGCGGACGCCGGGGCGGACTGCGGCGCCAGCGGCGGCGGCAGCATGGCGGCGCTCACCACCTCGCCCTCGTGCAGCACGACGATGTTGCGCACCACGTTCTGCAATTGCCGCACGTTGCCCGGCCAGTGATAGAGG
>DASWVP010000589.1:0-3582 GCA_036401175.1 Azospirillum sp.
CCAAGGGACCGCATGCCCGACAACGTCTTGAAGAAGCCGCCGCCCGCCACCGCCGCGGAGCGGTTCGCCCTCGGCAATCCCGCGGGCCTGTACGACTTCCTGCGGGCGCTGCGCTACGCGGTTCCGGTCGAGCTGTATGACCAGTGGTCGCCGTACATCGCGCACGCCCTCACGCAGGCGGTCGGGCTGCCGCTGGTCGAAGCCGGCGCCGAGGATGCGTCCTGCGACGCGGAGGTGGAAGCCCTTCGCCGCGACGGGCTGGCCGAGGCGCCGGTGACGCTCGACGCCGAGGCGGTCGGGCAAGCGCGCGCCCACCTCGCCCGCTTCCGCGTGCGCGACGCCTGGGATCGGGTGCCGGGAGAATGGCCGCTGGACGCGGTGCCGATGGACGTCAACGTCGCCGCTTACGACAGCGCCGCGGCGAAGACCTGCCTGCCGCTGATGATGCTCGCCAACCACCCGCAGATCCTGGCGCGCGTCACCAAGCTGCTGGGCGCGCTGCCGACCATCGACAACGTCGGCGCGTGGTGGTCGCTGCCCGGCCGCAAGCAGGCGAAGGACGCGCAGCTCTTCCACATCGACCGGGTCTGTTACCGCTTCGTCAAGCTGTTCATCTACCTGACCGACGTCGACATGGATTCGGGTCCGCACGTCTATGTGGCCGGATCGCACCTGCACATGCAGACCCGGCGCCGCCTGGAGGAGATGAAGAAAACCGGATCCAAGGACTTCGCGCGCTTCGCCGCCATGTACCAGAGCGTGCGCAAGGACGACCGGGATGTGTTCGATTTCTTCGGCGACGACAAGGTGCACCGTCTGGTCGGGCCGGCCGGTTCGTCCTTCCTGGTGAACGTCGGCGGCTACCACAAGGGCGAGTTGCCGAAGACGCGGTCGCGCCTGATCTTCGAGTGCACCTATTCGCTGCTGCCGCGTCTGCGCGGCGTCTATCAGGCGGTCGCCAACCCCGCGTTCTTCGACGCGGCGCAGGCCCGCTACGGCGATCGGGTGTCGCGCGAACAGCTCGCCTACATCAACCGCCTCGTCGTCACTCCCTGAGCGGGCACCCCGCTACGCCGTGCGCCGGTCGAGGTGAATGCCGCACTCCACCTTCGCATGGCCGGCCCAGCGGCCGGAGCGCGGGTCGGCCCCCGGCGCCACGCGGTCGGTGCAGGTGTAGCAGCCGATCGACGCGAAGCCGTCCGACTCCAGCGGGTGGCGCGGCAGGTCGCGGCGGGCGAATTCCTCCTCGATGCGGGCCCGGCTCCACGGAGCCAGCGGGTTGACCTTGACCCGCCCGTCCTGGGCCTCGAACAGCGGCAGCGCGGCGCGCGTGGCCGCCTGGAAGCGCTTGCGGCCGGTGACCCAGGCATCGAAGCCGGCAAGCGCGCGGCACAGCGGCGCCGTCTTGCGGACGTCGCAGCAGGCGTCCGGATCGCGCTGCCACAGCATGCCATCGCCATCGACCGAGGCCACCGCTTCGGCCGCCACCGCGTCCGTCGTCGGGCCGACCGTGCGGACGTCGCGCAGGCCCAGCAGCCGAACCAGCCGGTCGCGGTATCGCAACGTCTCGCCGAACAACTTTCCCGTGTCGACGAACAGGACGGGGACGGCCGGGTCCGCCTCGGCCGCCATGGCCAGGAGCACGGCCGATTCCGTGCCGAACGACGAGACCACGGCGATGCGTCCGCGGAATTCCCCCGCGATCAGCGGCGCCAGCAATTCAGCCCCCTCCAGCCCGCCGTAGCGGCGCGTGAGCGCGAGGGGAATCGACTCGTCGATGGGCATGGATGGGCCGGGGTCATCTGCGTCATGGGCCGCACTGCGGCAACAACCGTAGATACTCCACCCGGCGAAGCGGCCGCAACACACTTTCGGGTATGCGCACGGGGTCCCGATGCCGCACCCACGCGCCCCCCGCTTCGCCCCCGCTTCGGCCCCCGCTTCGGCTCCGGCGGCCGGACTTGCCTGTGTTCCGCCCGCTCTATACAGTCGGGCGCGCCGCCGGACGGTCCGGCGCGGCTTTGCTGGAGCGGTTGTCGAGCGTGGACATGGAGACGACGGATACCCGGTTCACCGGCAGGGGCATGATCGACCTTGCCCGCGATTTTTGCGCGTTTCCCACGGGGGTGGTCGCCGACGGCAACGGGCCGCTGTTCGACCGCCTGGACGCGGAACTGCCGTTCGTGCGCAAGCGCTTCGCCTCGGGCGACAGCTTCAACGGCTGGGAAGTGCCGCAGAACTGGCGCGTCCTGAAGGCGCAGATCCGCCGCGACGGCGAGGTGGTGTTCGACGGCGCCGGCCACACGCTGGCGGTGGCGCGCTACAGCCGCTCGTTCTCCGGCACGCTGGACTGGGAGGAGCTGAAGCCCCGTCTGGTCACCAACCCCGACCTGCCCGACGATTACGTCTTCCACTGCATGTGGCAGTACCGCCCGTGGGCGGCGGACTGGGCGCTGTCGGTGCCCCACAACACCTTCAAGACGTTCGGCCCCGGCCGCTACGAGGTGGAGCTGGTGACCGAGTACGAGCCGGGCGAGATGATCCTCGGCCAGCACGACAAACCGGGCCGCAGCGACCGCATCGTCGTCTTCCATTCCAACAACTGCCACCCGCACATGGCCAACGACGGCTTCGCCGGCACGGCGGTGCTGGTCCGGCTGTTCCAGTGGCTGGCGACGCGGGACACCCATTACACCTACCGCCTCGTGGTCGGGCCGGAGCATCTGGGCACCGTCTTCTACCTGCGCGACATGCCGCGCGAGGAGCTGGAGCGCATCGTCTGCGGCGTGTTCGAGGAGATGCCGGGCACCGGCGGGCCGATCAAGGTCGCCTCCACCTTCCTGGGCGGGCAGGTCATCGACCGCGCCTTCGCCGACGCCGTGCGCCATCACGCGCGCGCCCACGCCCTGGTCCCCTGGCGCCAGGGCGCCGGCAACGACGAGACGGTGTGGGAGGCGCCCGGCTACGAGGTGCCCTTCGTCGAGGTCACCCGCTCGGAGGAACTGCTCTATCCCTTCCGCGAATACCACAGCAGCGCCGACAGCCCCGACCTGATGCAGCCCGCCCAGCTCGAAGAGCTGCTGGAGGTGCTGAAGCGGGTGGTCGAGGTGCTGGAGGGCAACGCGGTGGTCGAGCGCACCTTCGACGGCCTGATCTGCCTGTCGAACCCGGCGTACGACCTGTATTTCGAACGCCGCGACCCGGCCATCGCCAAGGACCTGCCGGACGATCAGGAGCGCTGGGGCTACCTGCTCGACTGCCTGCTGCGCTACATGGACGGCACGATGACGGTGCTGGACATCGCCGAGAAGCACGACCTGCCGTTCTCGCGCGTGCTGGCCTACCTCCGGCGGTTCGAGGAAAAGGGACTGGCGCACCTCCGCTTCGCGCCCATCGAGCGGCCGCCCGCGCGGCGCGCCGCCGCCAAGGTGAACCCATGATCGCACTCGTCGACAGCGGCATCAGCAACCTCGCCTCGGTGCTCCGGGCGCTGGAGCGCGTGGGCGCCGGGGCGCGTCTGGTCGCCGCCCCCGGCGACCTGGACGGCGCCGCCGGCATCATCCTGCCCGGCGTCGGCGCCTT